>JAJTER010000001.1 GCA_021299835.1 Saprospiraceae bacterium
CGTTATTGTGTCTTATGGTTTTATGGTATCAAAACTAGCTATTTTTGAGATAAAATCGACGCCGGTACTTTATATTGCCGCCTTTGTTATTCTTGATTTTTATGGCTATTGCACACATCGTTTAGCACATTCCATCAATTTCTTCTGGAATAAACATGCTATTCATCATAGTAGTGAAGAATTTAATCTGGCTTGTGCATTAAGACAACCTGTAGCTCAATTTGTAAATTTATTCACTTTCATTCTTTTGCCGGCTGCTATTTTGGGAATTCCAGGACAAGTTGTCGCCATGGTAACTCCTATCCATTTTTTCTTACAGTTTTGGTACCATACCGTTCACATAGGAAAATTGGGCTTTCTCGAAAAAATTATTGTCACTCCTTCTCATCATAGAGTCCATCATGCCATAAACCCTATTTATATTGATAAGAATCATGGTCAGATATTTATTATCTGGGATAAGTTATTTGGTACTTTTCAAGAAGAGTTAGACGAAGTTCCGCCAGTGTATGGTATCACAAGACCTATGAAAACCTGGAATCCGATAAGGATTAACTTCAAACATCTTACCCTATTGATTCAGGATGCCATTCACACCAAAAGCTGGAAAAATAAATGGCTCATTTGGTTTAAGCCTACAGGATGGAGACCAGAGGATGTGGTAGAAAAATATCCCGTTGAAAAAATAAAAGATCCTTATCAATTCGTTAAATATGAAACAAGCTCCTCGCCTCTTCTAATGGTTTGGTTATGGTTCCAGGTCATTATAACCTTAATATTTATGTATCATCTGTTTGCAAATCTGGCGGACATTGGTAAACCTCATATATTTATTTATGGGGGTTTTCTGATCCTTCAGATATTTGCATATTCAGAACTTATGGATGGTAGTAAACAAGCTTTTGGGTGGGATGTATTAAAATTAATGGCTGGAATGCTCATCTTATTTTATTTCACAGGTTGGTTTGGTGCTTCCGGCATTTATGCTTCCCTCGTACTGGCATATTTGTTACTATCTGCTGGGGTAACGTATTATTTTAATTTTTTAGATAAGAACAGGCAGCTTGTAAAGGTTTCCGAGGCTTAAGCTATTCGGTCATAAATGAGGAATTGACTTTGGAATTTATTTTTTTCATCAGGAAGATTGACCTTTTCAGAAATACATTGCCACTCTTTTTCATCCCAAATGGGGAAAAAGGTATCCGCCTCAGGAATAGTTGTATTAACTTTAGTAATATACATTCGGTCCCAAAGGGAAGATGATTGTTTATATATCTGACCACCGCCGATGATAAATGCCTCTGTTTCACCTTGGCTTAGCGCCAGATCCAACGCTTCATTTATAGAATGGACGGTATGGAATTCGGAAGAAATCAAAAATGGATCAGAGGTAATTACAATATTTCTCCTTTTTGGCAGAGCTTTCCCAATAGAATCAAATGTTTTACGTCCCATAATAACCGTATGCCCTATGGTTATATCCCTAAAATATTTCAAATCAATAGGAAGATACCACGGAATCATATCTTTTTCACCTATGGCGAGATTATCGGAAATGGCGACAATAGCTGAAATGCGCATCGTTTAATTTATTTTTTGAGTTTCCATTTTCATTATAGGCGGAAGAATCAAATTGGGAAAAACAGGTTTTTCGGGAATCCCATGTTTAGAAAGAATGGGTCTTATTATTTTTAAGTCCTGTTTTAATTTATCCTTAATATAAGCGGGAATAGGAAAAGGATCCCGTTGATTTAATTCACTGAATAATGTGGCGGGGAGCGTATAATATTTAACGGAGGTAGGCGCTCTATGAACATACCTGAAAACGGGAATATATTGGGTTCGTGTTATACAGGTGGATCCAAAGGGCAATTCTTTTTCAAGTTCGACTTCTACCATTGCACCAATATCTGTATAGGTTTTTATCTGCCCGGAAATAAAATTTCCCAACGAATAGGCAGCAACTGTTAGTTCCCCTTTTCTAATGGAATCAGTTTGGGTCGTTAGTTCAATAGATTGAACTACATGAGGATGAGAGCCTATGACTATTTTAGCTCCCCAAAGGAATAATTTTTTTGCCAATTGGCGTTGATAAGAGGTTTCAACCAGTTGGTATTCATTTCCCCAATGCACCATAACAATAATAGCATCTGGATTGGCAGATCTTGCCTTTTCCATATCTGCTGCCATTTGTTTTTCGTCTAATTCATTGACAATGACAGGTGCTTTAGTGGGAATGCCATTTGTCCCATATGTATAGTTCAGAAAGGCCAGTTTGAAATTTCCATGCTGAATAAGCAGAGGATAATTCAGGTATCGGTCCAAGCTGTCCAGAAAAGTGCCAGTCTGGTGAAAACCCAGGTTTCGAACGGTACGAATAGTATTTTCAACCCCTGTTCTTCCGGCATCATTAGAATGATTATTGGCGGTTACCAGCATATCGAACCCTGCATCTTTTAAGGCAACAGCGACGGCATCGGGACTACGAAATTGTGGATAACCTGAGTAGGGAGGTTTACCTGGAAGGGTGAATTCTAAATTTCCAATGGCTAAGTCTGCCTGTTTTAGTATTGGAGCAACATATTTGAAGCAATGATGATAGTCATAGGTACCATCAGGTAGCAAGGCAGCTTTAATCTGGGTACTATGCCCCATAATATCGCCAGCGAAAACAAGTTTTATTTTTTCTGTAAATACTTGACAATGAACCTGTAAGTTTAAGGTGATGCCTAATAAAAGAAGAAAGGTATATTTCATTATGGCTTTACGTTTAGCAAATTAGCTTCCATCATTCTTTTCTCTAAATTTTTTCTATCGTCGCCTCTGATTTCTCCTTTTAAATATTTTTCAATGATTAAACTGGCGATAGGGGTAGCATAAGTTCCACCAAAACCAGCATTTTCAATATAAACGGAAAGGGAAATTTTAGGAGCTACTTTAGGGGCAAAGCAAAAGAAAATAGAGTGATCCTTTCCTGAAGGATTTTCTGCGGTTCCCGTTTTTCCGCAGATAGGAATATCGACAATAAAACCACTTTTTGCCGTTCCAGCCAAGAGTGCTTTTTCCATACCATCAATTACAGGTTCAAAATGCTGTGTTTTGATTCCAACATTTATCTTTGTTCTGTATTTCAAGGGTATTTGTTGATTATCATCTTTAAATCCTTTGACGATATGGGGGGTGAAATACCAGCCACGATTTGCTATCATAGCGGCAGCATTGGCCAGCTGAATGTTGGTTGTCAATAATTCACCCTGTCCGATACCTACGGAACGTATCCACACGGAGTTCCAGCGGGGATTCTTAAACCAATCGGTATAAAAGCTAGAACTTGGATAGTTACCTGCTTTCTCCCCTGGGAAATCGATATCCAGTTTTTTTCCAAAGCCAAAACGTTCTAAATAGGTATTTAAGGTATCCAGGCCTCTTGAAGGATTATAAAAGCCGTATTTATCTACTAATTCTCTAAAAACGGTAACAAAATAGGCATTACATGAATTTTGAATACCTGCTGCCACCGTGCGGCAGGTAGCATGATTGTGGCATCCGGTTAATCGCATACTCCCGAAATAATAAGCACCATTGCATGATATGGTTCTGTCGGGTTGTAAGGTTTCTTTTTCCAGGGCTACCAAAGCAAGTAAAGGTTTGAAAAGAGACCCTGGAGGATATTGTGCACTGGTGGAACGGTCAAAGAGAGGTAAATCTTTATTTAACTGAAGCGACTGAAAAAATTTCCCTCTGTTAGGGTTTGTAATAGCCATGAGCGCCGGGTCATATCCGGGAGAGGTTACCAAGGCTAAAATTTCGCCTGTTTCAGGTTCAATAGCTACAATAGCGCCCCTTTTATTTACCATTAATGATTCAGCGTACTCTTGAAGATCAATATCTAAGGAAGAGATTAAATCTTTACCGGAAACAGCTCTGGTATCCAATAATCCATCCTTAAAAATGCCTTCTTCCCGTCCCAAATTATCTTTTAGTACGTATCGGTAACCTTTTAATCCCCGCAACTCATCTTCGTAAACTTTTTCTAAACCCGATGCCCCGACATAATCACCAGCTACGTAAATACTTTCAGGATTTTCAACTTCATTTTCATTAACCTCTCTGATATAGCCAAGAAAATGACCTGCGGAATGAGAAGAATATTCTCTTACATTTCTTATCGTGATATCAAACCCCGGGAAAAGATGTAAATTTTCCTGAAAGGCAGCATAAATATTTGCCGGTATTTTACTGAGGAATAAAAAAGGTACATTCTTGGAGAATTGCCCGCTCTTCCAGTCTTTATCTAAGTTTTTTATAAACGTTTCTTTCGATATATTTAAAAGAGAACAAAATCTATTGGTATCCATTGCCGGATTAATTCTTTTTACCGTAGCCAGTAAGTCATACATTGGATTGTTATATACGAGTAATTTTCGGTTTCGGTCATAAATCAGACCCCGGGAAGGATATTGTGTATAACGTTCTACCACCATTGAAGAGGCTCTGTTTCTGAAACCTTCGTCAATAACCTGAAGTTGCAGTGCTTTAGCAATCAGAATGATAGTTCCTATCAGGAAAATGATTAAAATGGTTGAAGATCTCTTTTTGTCTTTTTCCATAACCTGATAAATTTTATTAATCTAGGGGGTTTAAAATAATCACGATTAAGAAAATGAAAAGGGTGGAAACGAACCAGCTGAGCAAGGTTTTTATCAAAATTGCCCCTAAAAATAATGGAGTAAAGACTTCCATGGAAAAATAAAAAAGAATGTGTACGAAAGAAAGGATACTTATAAATGAGGCAAACCATGGCCATTTAAATCGTTGTAAGGTTGGACTATGTAACTTATCGTAACCGCCACGTGGTTCAAGTAACCTTAGTATAATGGGTCTTACAGCGATGGTGAAAACAGATGCGCCGGCATGAAGCCCGGGAGATTGCATGCTTAGATCAACGATCAATCCAATGCCAAAAGCAAGAAGGAATTGTAATTCTCTGGGAGTACGAAAAGGAAGTAATAAATAAGCCAATGGGAATACTATTATATCAATGTAATAAGGACCTAAAGGGCCTATCCTTGCCTGACTGAACACAATGATTTGCAATAACAAAAGTATTATAAAACGAGTTCCATTATTTAGCAGCGCAAGATTCATAGCGATTTCGTCTGAAGGTAAAGGGAGTCTAATGCCGGCGTTTCGTAATTAATAACGACATAAGCAAATTTAATTTTTGTCATGTCCTGATAGAGTTTCACTTTTAATTCATAAGTGCTGGAACCGGGAGGAATTCTTTTACCCACAATTTTTCCTATATTGATGCCACTGGGAAATAAGTTGGAATAACCGCTGGTTTCGACTTTATCTCCTAGTTTGATAGGTACGTGTTTTGGGATATCATTGAGGGTCATATAGCGAACATCTCCATTATTATTCCAAACTAAAGACCCAAAATAGCCTTTATCTTTAATGCGTGCACTAATTTTCGTTTGACTATTAAAAATAGACATAACGGTAGTATAGTTGTCATTGACAGCTTTAGTGATGCCAATAACACCATTTTCACCAATTACCCCTTGATTTTCGGTTATTCCTGCTTTTCTGCCTTTGTTTAGAGAGAGGAAATTATTCCTAAGAGAAATGGAATTATTAACCACCCTGGCTGAGATAAGGTTAAATATCTGGTTTTGTGTAACCTTAAGATCTAAGTCTTCGGGCTTTGCCCCTTGCTTTTCTGCGAGGTTAAATAACTTAGATTTTAGTTTAGCATTTTCTTTAAGCAGAATATTGTTTTGTTCTTTTAAAGAAAAGTATCCGCGAATATTGCTCGATTGATTAGCAATATTCCCTGAAATAACATTTATGGTGTTATGGTAAATCTTTGCCTGAGAATCGTTAAAAGTAATAATAAGATAGAAGCTAATCCCTTCTAACAACAAAAAAAGGATAAGATTTCCTAATTCGGAAAAAACCTTTGACCCTTGAAGCATAAGCAATATTGAATACTAACCGTATTCCGGTTTATTTAAATACTTTTACGATCAATTAAAAAAGTATATCGATCTGTTTCTTTAAGGGCAATACCAGTACCACGAACAACGGCACGCAAAGGATCATCGGCCACTTGTACATGAAGTTTAGTTTTCATTGCCAGCCTTTTATCCAAACCACGAAGGAGCGCACCACCGCCTGTTAGATACAGACCTTTTTTATAAATATCAGAGGCTAGTTCCGGAGGTGTAGCCTCCAAAGCTTTAAGCACAGCATCTTCAATTTTTGAAATGGATTTATCCAATGCAGAGGCTATCTCGCGATAGGAAACTTTTATTTGGCGGGGAATCCCTGTCATTAAATCCCTTCCGTTTACCGCATAATCTTCAGGAGGATTATCAAGTTCGTGAAGGGCAGAACCAGCATGAATTTTAACTTGTTCGGCCGTACGTTCACCAATCAGAATATTATGTTGCCTTTTCATATACTGAATAATATCACCCGTCAGCTCATCGCCTGCAATACGGATAGATTGGTCACAAACAATTCCTGACAAAGCAATAACAGCAATTTCAGTAGTACCACCACCAATATCAATAATCATGTTACCTGAGGGTTCTTCCACGTCGAGACCTATTCCCAAAGCGGCAGCCATAGGTTCATGGATAAGATAAGTTTCTTTGGAATCAACGTGATCAGCAGAATCAAAAACTGCTCTTTTTTCAACTTCCGTAATTCCCGAAGGGATACAAATAACCATTTTCAAATGGGAAAAAAAGCGTTTTCTTTGGCCAATCATATTGATCATACCCTCAATCATACTTTCAGCAGCTTGAAAATCAGCGATTACACCATCCTTCAGGGGACGAATGGTTTTTATATCGTCATGCGTCTTTTCATGCATATTCATTGCCTTAGTGCCAACCGCAATGGTCAATCCAGTTTTTCGGTTAATGGCAACAATAGAAGGTTGATCAACAACGACTTCGCCGTTTTGAATAATTAACGTGTTGGCAGTTCCTAAATCTATGGCCAACTCTTGACGGAAAAAACTGAAGAAGTTCATCTTGTAAATTTATAGCAATAACCCATTTTCTAAGAAAAAAGTACAATGAATTGCAAAATTAATAATAATTCCATCAAATTAAGATAATTTAAGGCGTAACCCGCACTTCTGTGAAATTATCTTGAGAAAAATATTTATTTGCCATTTCTTGTATTTGAAAAGGGGAAACAGAATTTATTTTTTCTATCTCAGTGGCGTAGTCTATTTTTTCTAATCCTTCCATCGCTCTTTCTCGTATAACCTCCATCGCCTGCAGTGTTCCATCCAGTGCATTTAATTCAGAACCAATTAAATAGCTCTTAACCATTTTCAAAAACGAGTTAGATACCGGCTTGTTTTTGAGAAGATTGATTTCTTTAAATATTTCTTTTCTGGTAGGATTTAAGTAATCGGGAGATAATTCTGCATTGATCCATAGTGAACCCATATCGGGATAAGTATCGAGGTTAGATTGAATATGATAAGTATAGCCAAGTTTCTCCCGAATATTTGTCATCAGGCGGGAGCCAAAAAATCCTCCAAGAATGGTATTCAGAACAAGTAGGGTTGGATAATCATCGTGTTGTCTTACCCCCGTCAGGTATCCGATATGAAGAGACGATTGCAGCGTGCCTGGCAACTTTATCTCGCTTGTGCCAAAGGTAGGATTTACTATGGGTATGATTGGAGAGGGCGGGCTTTTTTTGCCTTGAAAGAGCTGACCAACTGTTTTATTTAACATTTCTAAAAATGGTATAGGTACATTGCCAGATAGAAAACACTGACAAGTTTCCGTGCTATACCAGTCAGAATGATGCTTTTGAAGATCTTCCTTAGTAAGATCTTCAAAAATCTCCTGATTGGAATTCCAGCCAAAGGGATGATTTTCACCCAGTAAAATTGCGGTAAAGGTTCTGTAACCAATTACGTCTGGTTTAGTTAATTCAACTTTCAGTCGGGCAACATTTCTTTGGACAAATGCGTGAATTTCCGATGTGGGGAACGTAGGATTTTCAAGAATATCAGCAATCACAGGGAGGGCTTCCATACCAAACCTGCTCAAGCCCAGCCAGGAAAAATGGGAATAATCCAATTGCACGGGTGACTCCCAGGAACTTCCAAGGGTGTCCATTTTTTCAGCAAAGGCTTTTCCGGAATATTGGGAGCTACCTTCTTTTAACATCGAGGCGGTGGCTCTGGCTGCCATTCGTTTGTGTTCGTGTTGCCTACCTACATTAAAGCAAATATCTAAGCGCATTGCCTCCGTTTCTGAGCCATGAAGAAGGGTAACGGGAAGGCCATTATCCAGAAATATTTTTTCACTATCGGGAAGTTTTACCCCTGAAATAGTACTTACACGAGGCGATCTCCTTCTATTTAAACTCATTCCCTAATTTTTATGGTGTCAAAGTTAACAGGGTTTAGATAGATTATGACAGGACGCAGAAAAAAGTTATAATTACCATAAAATTTGGCTATTTTTACACCAAAGAAAATAAAATGAAATTTAGCATATCTTCCTCCGAGTTGCTTAAGCAGTTACAAATTGCTGTTGGCACCATTTCCTCGAATCCTTCCTCCGCTATCATGGAAGGTTTTTTATTTTCCATCCAGGATAGTGTCCTGACAATATCAGCTACGGATAATGAAACAGCTATTTCAACGGAAATGGATGTTATGGCTGATTTTAATGGGAAAGTGGCCATTCCTGGAAAAATTTTGATGGATACCCTCAAGGCTTTGCCCGCTCAGCCTATTACCTTTCAAATCGATGATAAAAATTTCGGTATTGAAATAACTTCAGCGTATGGAAAGTATAAACTCGCTGGTGAAAATGGAGCTGATTTTCCTGCCATTCCAACGCCTGATGAAGTAGAAGCGGTGAGCCTTTCCGGTCTGGCCCTGCTTCAGGGTATTTCTAAAACTATTTTTGCAACAAGCACTGATGATTTACGACCAGCAATGATGGGCGTCTATTTTCAAATTGATACGAACAAAATTTCTATGGTGGCAACAGATGCCCATAAATTGGTTCGTTATGTTTGTACCGATATAACAAGTGCTGTAACTTCTTCTTTTATAATGCCTAAAAAGGCGCTGAATCTTTTGAAAACAGTGGTTCCTGCCGATGCGGAAATTACCCTTTCCTTTAATAATAGCTACGCATTTTTTACCTTCAATAAAATAAAACTGGTTTGTCGTCTGATCGACAATAAATATCCTGATTATAACGCGGTTATCCCTGTCGATAATCCCCTCAGTGTGCAGATTTCAAGACACGATTTTCAAAATTCTCTTAAAAGAATTTCTATTTACGCCAATAAAACAACAAATCAAGTGGTGCTGAATATTACCAAAGGTAGTATGACGGTTTCTGCACAAGATTTAGATTTTTCTAATGAGGCCATTGAGCAGCTTCCTTGTAACTATGACGGATCTCCCCTGGTTATTGCTTTTAATGCAAAATTTATGGCGGAAATGTTAGGTGTTTTAGATTCTGAAGAGGTGTTACTAGAATTATCTACTCCCTCAAGAGCGGGACTTATGTTTCCCTCAGAGCAAAAAGAGGGTACAGATATTTTAATGTTGGTAATGCCTGTGATGCTAAGTAACTAATGAAGTTAACTTTCAACATATATTTCTTCGTTTTCTTCCTTTTCTGTGCTTTTTTCAGTTGTAAAAAAAATGAACGTGTTGAAGAGAATCAGGAGAAAGCAGTTATGGGTTCGCCTGAAAATTTTATACAGCAATACCAGCAATGGTTAGATGTAAATAATTTTGAAAAGGCAGAGGAATATGCAACAGAAGAGGAAAAATTAAGGTTAAATGATTTAAAGAAGTTTGTGTTTAAAACCCAGGAAACACTTGATTCCTCTTTGCTAAAGACCTCATTCCTCGCTATTAATTGCTTGCCAAAAGGAGAGCATACCATTTGTGTATGTAAAATGAAAGATCAGTTCGAAGTGTATGATAATACGTTTTATTTAAAAAAATCAGCAGGTAAATGGTTAATGGACGCTCCTCCCGAAGAAGCACAAATTTATCAGGACGAAGAACTCCAGAAAATTATTGATAGTATTTTTTTAACGATGGAAAATAAATTCCAGCAATGATATAGATCTATGAAAGTTGGCCTTTTCTTTGGTTCTTTCAATCCTATTCATAACGGCCATCTGGTTATAGCTGAATTCATGGCTACCCAAACTGATCTCGACGAGGTGTGGTTTGTGGTATCCCCCCACAATCCTTTGAAAAACAAAAAATCATTAGCCAATGATTACGATCGACTGGCCTGGGTTCAAGATGCAATTGCCGATAACCCCAATTTAAAGGCCTCGTCCATTGAGTTTACCCTACCACAACCATCATTCACCATAGTTACCTTAGCTGTGTTAAAGGAAAAGTTTCCCGATAAAAATTTCCATCTTATTATGGGCGGAGATTCATTGCTTAGTTTACCTAAATGGAAAAATGCAGATATCATATTGAGAGATTTTCCTATTTATGTTTACACAAGACCTGATTATGAAACGGCGCCAATGGAGGAAAATGCTAAGGTTAAAATTTTTAAAAATGTGCCTCAAATGAATATTTCTGCCAGCTATATAAGACAATGCATTAAAGCTGGTTTTTCTATTCGCTATCTTGTTCCCGATGCAGTTTTTAATGCCATACCTGCCTCAACGAATTTTAAAAATGCTTAGCCCAATGAATAGTACCCTCAGGTTTTTACTCTTCAGCCTTTTATTTTTGTTAAATGGGTTTTTATTGCAGGGCCAGGATACCTCAAGATTAAGAATACTGGAATGGCAGAGTTTATTCCCACTACGGCAAGGGCAACAAGTAACTCAAAGCGAAAATAAAATTTTCTATATCGCTTCTCAATCTATAGTTTCTATTGATAAATCTGATTTTTCCATAGAACAATTTGACAAATCAAGTGGATTGAGCGATGTAAAGTTAAAATTTATACAATTTAATTCATTTAGAAAGGAACTAATCATTGCTTATCAAGACGGAGTTTTTGATATAATGGATCAAAAGGGTAAGGTGGTCAGTCTTCCTCAAATCAGAAATTTTAAAAATTTCACTGGAGATAAATCGATAAACCAACTTTATTTAGCTGCAGGAGATTTGTTATTGATTGCCACTCAATACGGTGTTTCTGCCTTAAATTTGGCTAAAAGGGAATTCTCTTTTTCTGTATTTACTGGTTTACCTGTTAAAAATGTTATTCTTCATAAAGGATTTATCTATGCAGCTACGGAGAAAGGCTTATACCGCATTGAGGCAAATCACGCTAATCCGGAGAATTTTAATAATTGGAAATGGTTGAAAATGCAAGACGGCTTTCCTTCTGGATTTTGTTCTGCCCTCGGCATTTTTAAAGGTAGTTTATATTTTAATGTTGGTAATGTCTTATTTAAATACGATGAAAATATTAAAACCGCTAAGGAGGTGTTCACTTACTCACATCAGCATTTATTATTTTTAAATGGCAATGGAGCACAATTGTTAGCGGGTTACAGATGTTCAGATAACTCGTGTAATCAAGACGAAATTATTATCGTTAAGGAAGATATGCCTCCTACCAAAATTCCAGGTAACTGTATAGGTAGGTTACAAAATGTAATCCAGGAGGAAAATGGAAGAATTTGGTTTGGCGATGAATACCAGGATTTCAGGTATATGGATAAAATAACGGATAGCCAATGTAAGAGATTTTCACTTAATTCGCCCTTTTCAGCCTCGTCCAAATGGTTAACCATTTCACCATGGATTCGCTTCATTAAAAGATGGTACCTGGCGCATTTACAATAGGTTTAACACGCCCGCTATGTTAGGTGAAAATACGAATTCACCAGATGACGACTTGTATGATATCATTACCATGGCCGTACATCCTACCAATGGCAAAGTATATGCTGGTTCTTTCCTGGAAGGATTGCTTCAAATAGATGGAGAAAAAATAGTCCGGTTCGATGAGAAAAATTCTTCGTTGAATAATACGGTCGGAGATGCTATTAGAACCAGGGTCAGTGGATTAGCTTTCGATAAAGATAAAAATTTGTGGATTGCTAACCATCTGGCAGAGAAGCCTATATCTGTATTAACTGATAAAGGGGAGTGGCAATCCTTTAAACCTAATTGTGCAGAAACCCAACTTCACCAGGTAGGAATAGATGGTAATGGATTCAAATGGTTTGTTTCTTCTTCTTCCTCCAATGGCGCATTGGTTTTTGATGCTGGAGACCTGAAAAATCCTTCCGACGATCGTTGCAGATTAATTAATACCAGCACAAGCAGACTTCCTACCAATCAGGTAAATTGTTTAGCCGTTGATAGAGAGGGATATGTTTGGTTGGGTACGGCAAAGGGCATTGTTATTTTTGAATGTGGTGGTAGTATTTTTGATAATAATTGTAAAGGCGAGTTGAGAATTGTGGAACAAGACGGTTTCCTCGATTATTTACTATCCACAGAAGAAATTTTATCTATAGCTGTTGACGGAGGTAACAGAAAATGGATTGGAACAAAAAATGGATTATTTATCCTTTCTGCCGATGGACGTAAAACGGTAGGTCGTTTTAATACCTTAAACTCACCCTTGCCGGGTAATTCCGTTCAGGCAATTTCTATAGATGCCAAGTCAGGTAAGGCTTATATTGGAACAGAGAATGGGTTGGTCGTTTTACAAAGTGAGGCAGTAGAGGCTAAAATTTTTCATTTAGGTAAAAAAATGGAAATTTATCCTAATCCTGTTCCCCCCTCTTTTTCTGGTCCCGTAGCTATAAGAGGTCTGGCAAGAGACGCGGTGATCAAAATTTCGGATATAAATGGGAAATTAGTATTTGAAACAAAGGCAGTTGGAGGCCAGGCTTTATGGTACGGGAAAGATTTTCAGGGAAATAACGTAAGGTCAGGTGTTTATCTTGTTTTTAGTACATCCAATCCTTCTTTAATAGGGTTTAGTAACCCAGATACCTCTGTGGGTAAGATTGTGTGGATAGGAAGAGAGGATTAAATTGATTATTTTAGGTTTGAGGCTTCAATTATTTCTTCGTAATAATCTTCATAAATTGGAAGAATATTATTTATGTCAAACCGTTTTGCCTGAGCAAGCGCCTGGGTTCTAAAAGTGGTTAAAGTTTCCTCGCTACTTAAAATAGTTATGGCATTTTTAGCCATATCATTTACATCGCCTATATCGCTGACAAAACCAGTTACTCCGTGAATATTTACCTCTGGAATACCACCTGCATTGGTAGAAATGACAGGGACTTCGCAGGCCATGGCTTCAAGAGCGGCTAATCCAAAAGATTCTTTTTCAGAGGTTAACAAGAAGAGATCTGAAACAGCCAAAAGTTCTTCAATGGCATCTTGCTTTCCTAAAAACCTAATCTGGTCACCCAGCCCAAGGCTTCGTGAATAAGATTCTGCATTCCACCGTTCCGGACCATCGCCAATAAGCAACAATTTGGAGGCTAATTGTTCATTCACTTTGGCAAAGACTGAAATAACATCTTCTACTCTTTTTACCTTTCTGAAGTTACTAACATGAATAAGAATCCTCTCGTTATCCAAAGCTATGGCCTTTCGAAAATGTTCTTTATTGCTTCGTTTAAATCGGTCGAAATCTATGAAATTTGGAATTACCCTAATATCCTTAGTGATATTAAAATAATCGTATGTCTGTTGTTTTAAATGGTCAGAAACTGCGGTAACCCCATCAGATTTATTAATAGAAAACTCAATAACAGGTTTGAATGCACTGTTATTACCAACGAGCGTAATATCGGTACCGTGAAGGGTTGTAATAACAGGAACATAACGACCTTCGCTCAGTAGTATTTTCTTTGCCATATAAGCGACAGCGGCATGAGGAATGGCATAGTGCACATGAAGTAAATCGAGGTTTTCGAAGCGTACTACATCAACCATTTTTCCTGCTAAAGCTGTTTCGTAGGGTGGAAATTCAAACAAAGGGTAATCGGAAGTATCCACTTCATGGTAAAAGACATTTTCTTGAAAATGTCCAAGCCTTGCTGGTCGTCGATAAGTGATAAAGTGTATTTGATGACCTTTACGTGCCAGTCCAAGTCCAAGCTCCGTAGCTATAACACCACTTCCTCCGTAAGTAGGGTAACAAACAATTCCTATTTTCATGATGCCTTTAATCGATAATAACCAATGGAAGCCCCAATTGTTTATCATTGACCTGAACGGACACCCAATAAACGCCAGGAACTTGTTTATTAATATTTAAAGAGAGATTATGAGATGTAGCAATGTCTGTTTGGGTCTGGTAAATAATGGCCCCTAAGGCATTGAAAATTCTTATGGTAGCCCTGTCAGCTTTTGTTAAAGTAAATGAAATAGCTGGGTTTGCTGAGGTAGGATTAGGATAAAGGGAAATGCCATTCATCCAGGAGGCAACCTCATTAATATTGGTAGGTACCCCCACTTTCACTTCCACGTTATCGGTGCAACCAAAAGCATCATTTACGGTAACTTTATAGGTGCCGGGATTTAATATTTCAGCTGTTTTACTTTTTGCTCCATTACTCCACAAGTAGGTGTAGGGTCCCGCTCCATTTTCAGCAGAAATGGTTACTACGGCCGGTTGACTGGAATTTGAAGAAAGCCCACTGACTATTCTGGCAGAAAGAGAGAGATTTGAAGGGCATCGAATAAGGTTAAAATTATCTAAATCTACCCAGTAATTGCCTGATCCCCAAAGGGCACTTACTTTAACGACCACATTTTTACCAGCATAAGGTGACAGATCGACCAGAATGGTTTTATACTTATTACTAACCTGATGTGTCGAGTTATTTATGGTTCGTATCACTTGAAAGGTAGCACCACAATCTGTCGAAATAGCTATTTCTAATCGATCGGAACTATTCCATGTTGCACCTATTTTACCTTCACTTTCAAAAGTAACCGCTCTGTAATCAAACCGCAGGGTATCTTTTAAGGAAACAAGGCCAATGGGCGCTGTTAAAATATCAAAACGAGGATCGGAAGAAGTGAGTAAATCTGATACCACGTATGATTTATTGTTATGACCCTTGGTAACAATCTGATCAGTACCAACCCAGTCTGCAGGTAGCTTACCCATCTCAAAATCTTCTTTGAAAGGGAAGGTAGTATTTGTTTTAAAGGTAAAATAGGCCGTATCATTGTGCGTTAACGAAGCTTCTCCAACTATCCAGGCTTTTATATTATAAGTACCTGGCTTTGACGAATCAAATCCTTGTTTAAAAGTAAAGAGTTTGTTTTGACCGCTATTTACTGCCAATGTTGAGGCTGCTTCTGTAACAATCGGCCCGCCATTTATTTGATAGGCAAGATTTATGCCAGTCAAATTAGACCTTCCAATATTTCCAATATTTAAAATGACGTTATCGGTGATATTTTCACAAACCGATTTTCTGCTGTTTTTAACATTTAAAGCGACTAAATCGAAGTTAGAGGCAGAAATATTAATGTTATCAAGCAGCACACCTTCTCTTTGAACACCGAGATCACTGTTAAATACAAATCTAATCTTTACTTTGGGGTTACCGGCAACGCCTGGAATAACGTGAGCGGCTAAGAACCAGCCATCTGCTTGCCCATTTCCATTCCAAAGCCATCTTTCAGCATCATTATACCAGTTTGTTCCTGAGGAGGGAGAGCCCAATCGAAGCCATGATTTTCCATCGTCTTTTGAATATTCAATCCAAAGACCGTCACAACAGCGTTCAATATCTATTTGGACTCTAAAGGATAAAATGGGATCCTGGGTAGTTTTTGAGAAATCAAAACAAGGAGAATTCAAGTAAGAAAGTTCGTTTGATGAATGATTACCATTTAGGTTGGTTCCCCATGATTTAATGCCACTGAAGGCATTTCGAAGGGTAGATCCGTTAGGAGTGCCGAGTGCCCAACTATTAAATTGACTTTTAGCATCAACCGTCCAACCTGTAAATTTTTCTTCCAGGGTGGTTAGATATGGTAACGTGGTAATGGTTGGGATACTAATCACTTTAGCGGTCATGCTATCGTTTTTAACCTCACCGTCTTTATCTATTTGCGTCCAGGCTACGATATTATATTCACCTGGTGCAGAAAAGTTAAAGGGTTGATCGAAAGCAGTTGTATTGGCACTATCAACACCTACAACGCCCGTATAGAAACCATCGACAGGGCGATTTATGGGTACTTCCACCCGATTAATCAGGTAACCGTAGGGAATTAAAGACTGAGGTTCGCCACCATAGTTGAAAATGGCTACTTTCACTGAATCATTACCTAATCCGCAGTCAGAAAAAGGAGCTACGAGACTAGAGATTCCGAGATCTAATTTCCATCTGGTTTCAATACTAAAAGGTCCGATGGGTCGGCTGGTATCTCCCGCCGGACAGATGCTGGCAAGGGAATAGGTATAAATAGTATGTTCGCTTAACTTACTTAATAGCGTATCATTTTTTGTGATTCGGAAAGTATCTGCATTGAGAATGGGAGAATTTTTAAAAAGTAGTAAGGTAGAAGTTGCCCCTGATACGGATTGCCAGCCAAGATTAGCCGTTTGAGAACCGATGAAACCAGGCTTTACAAAAAACCTGGGGGGTGCAGGACAGGATGGGCACAAGCCAATATTTTTATAAACGATGCCCGCAGTTGGTAACTTTCCTTTTTGTGAAAACAGCACAGAATCACGTTCATTTCGCAGTTCGTACTGAATTTCTTCATCGTACAGACCCGTGTTAAAGCGTATGGTTATGGAATCTCCTTTATAGACTTGAAGATAAAAAGTTTCTTTACTTCCGGTTTGTAAGGTAAACCGGTTCACCTTATTCCCAACGATAATTTCTAAGGAAGCATCATTCCAACCATCGAGACCCAGGTCAGCACACTCGAGTTTATAGGTACATGCAGGGGTATTTTGTCCTTTTAACCCTACATTGCAAAATAACGGTAGTAGAAAAAGCAAGTGGCTGAATGTCAATTTCATATATTTTTAATTAAAGGTCTTTCCTGTTTAACGAATGTACAGATGTTAAAAATAACATTTTAAAAATTTAAATAAAGCAATTTAACAATAATCGCTGTTGAAAAATAATGCAATAACCAAAATTAAACCTGATGAAGCAAAAGACCTTTATTTTAAACCTTTTTAGTATGAAATTGTTTAGCAACAAAATATAAGGGTTTGGCTGTATATTCTATTGTTGATTTGGAAAAACTTACGGGTGTAAAAGCACACACTATCCGTATTTGGGAACAACGATATGGGGTAATTACACCCAAAAGAACGCAGTCCAATATCAGATACTACCAGGATGATGATTTAAAGCAGTTGTTGAATATTGCCATTTTAAATAAAAATGGACATAAGATTTCAAGAATAGCTCAAATGCAGCCAGATGAAATCAATGAAACTGCCGCTGCGCTCTCTTCCATTGATGTTTCTTACGGAGCTCATTTAGATGCCCTAACAATAGCCATGATTGAAATGGATGAGTTGAAGTTCGATAAAATCGTCAATACCCACATCCAGCAACTGGGTTTTGAACGTGCTATGACCGAGCTCATTTATCCATTCCTGGACAAACTTAGTATTCTCTGGTTAACAGGTTCCATAAGCCCGGTGCAAGAAAATTTTATAAGTTTTTTGATAAGGCAAAAAATTATTGCTGCCATTGATCAACTTCAACCTTCTGAGCATACAACGGGTAAAAAATGTATTCTTTACTTGCCGGAGGGTGAAAAACAAGAGCTTAGTTTGTTATTCATACAATTCATGTTAAGGGTTAGGAACTACAGAGTTGTTTATTTGGGTCATGATATTTCTATCACTGAATTAAAAGTAGCTTGTCAAATAATAAAGCCTGATTATATCTGTACTATGATAACCTCGTCTTTTGAAACGGTGTCCATACAACAGTATGTTAATAATTTATCAAATGAAATATTTAATTGTCAAATTTTATTAAGTGGGTATCAAGTTAACGCACAATCAATAGAACATGGTAAAAATATTCATAAAGTCCAAAGTTTGGAGCAACTGATACATATCATTTCAGAACAAGAAATAAATGCATAATAGTTTCCACTGATTTTTTCAGAATTTTATGTTATTTTTAATGATTGTACAGAATATTACAATCTTAATTCATAAAATCGGAAATTTATATCAGATGAAGCCAAGCAGATTATTTGATTACATTCATTATCAAATGGCACATTATCCATTGGAGCGATGTATGGGTGCCAAAAACGAACAAGGTGTGTTCGATTTCCTTTCTACGGAAGAAGTAGTTGATTTAGCTAATAAACTGAGTTGCGGTTTATTGAAATTGGGCGTTGGAAAAGGAGATAAAATCGGCGTTGCCGTGTATCAAAATCGACCAGAATGGGTTATTCTTGACATTGCGGTTCAGCAAATTGGAGCAATAAACGTCCCTGTTTATCCTACTATTAGTAGTAATGAATACGTTTATATCTTTAATGACTCCGAAACAAAAATTTGTTTTGTTGGAAAATTGGACCTTTATGACAAGGTAAGTATTGCGCAAAAAGAGGTTCCCTCTCTTAAAGAAATTTATACTTTCGACCCACAGGACGGCCGGCCATTTTGGAAGGATATTTTGACGGATGAGGGAATGGATCGCTTGGAAGGGTTGAAAAATGACGTTAAATCGGAAGATTTATCTACTATAATTTACACATCGGGTACAACGGGTGTTCCAAAAGGGGTAATGCTTTCGCACCACAATATTATTTCTAATGTGGAGGCTGCAGCAGCTATTATTCCTGTTCAAAATGGAGATAAAGTGTTGAGTTTCCTTCCTATTTGCCATATTTTTGAAAGAGCCGCTTCCTATCACTACCAGTTTAGGGGCGTGTCTGTCATTTTTACAGGTACAGATAATTTAGGGGGTGATGAAGGAGATTTGAAAATGGTTCAACCCCATTTCTTTACCACCGTTCCCCGATTACTTGAAAAGGTATATGAGAAAATTTATAATAAGGGTCTGGCTCTAACGGGAGTGAAGAAAAAATTGTTCTTCTGGGCTCTTTCTCTTACAGAAGATTATGCTTACCATAAACCTATTGGTGGATTTAAGGGAAAGATAGCTGATAAACTTATTTTTAGTAAGTGGAGAGAGGCTTTAGGTGGAAATGTTAAAGGTATTGTTACCGGTGCAGCGCCTTGTCCTTTAAGAATAGCTCAGGTGTTTTCTGCTGCCGGTGTTCCCATTAGAGAGGGTTACGGTCTTACAGAAACCTCGCCTGTATTAACGGCGAGTACGTTTGAAAAGGGTGGCGCGCTATTGGGCACCGTGGGAAAAGCTATTCCTGGGGTAGATATTTTTATAGATGCCTCCGACGGTAATTACAGAGAAAATGAAGGCGAAATATTAGCTTCAGGTCCAAATATCATGATGGGTTATTACAATAAACCAGATGCAACCGCTGCGGTTACTAAAGTAATTGACGGAAAATCCTGGTTCTGCACAGGAGATGTTGGTAAATTTATTGAAGGTCCTGAAGGTGGAGCGTTTCTAAAAATTACAGACAGGAAAAAAGAGTTGTTGAAAACTTCAGGTGGTAAATATGTTGCTCCTGCTCCTATTGAAAACAAATTTAAGGAATCATTCCTTATTGAACAAATGATGGTCGTTGGAGATAGTCAAAAGTTTGTGTCAGCGCTAATCGTTCCTGCAGAGGAAGCTTTAAGAGATTGGTGTGGAAATAACGGCTTGTCATGGACCAATTTATCAGACATGGTCCAAAAGACTGAAATTATTGACCTTTATCAATCTATTATTGATGAAATGAATAAAGAGTTCGCTCACATTGATCAGGTTAAGAAATTTAAATTATTGACTGATCCATGGGAACCTGTTAAAAAGGATGGTACCGAATCGGAATTAACGCCTACAATGAAACTAAAAAGAAGGGTAATTTTAGATAAATATTCCGAAGAGATTAAACAGATTTACAAGGATTAAAAAAAAGCCGGTAAGAAAAATTCTTACCGGCTTTTTTAATCACCTATTCTAATCCCAATTGATTATATTGGTATATGTAAACGACGAGTGAGAAAAAAAGTACTAAGGTTATAAAAAAATACAACATAAAATATCCCTTCTTTCCTGCGTTTTTTACTGAGGACATAATAGTAGTGTTTATAAATGATTAAAAGAACTTACTGCGATTATCCTTAATGGAGGCTCCATCTTTAAGTACCTGCGTAATTTTGCTGTTTACCTGATTACGATAGGTAGGAATCAGATTTCTCTTCGTGGTGACTAATTCTGTAGCTGCAGAAGGCGCTGCTTTGGTAATTATTTTCGCCACAAATACACCTGAGTTACCTACCACGGGGGCAGTAACATCACCTGTATTATAACGGAATAACTTACCTAATAACTTAGGTTCACTGCCTACCCCAGCTATCACCGGATTGGCAAAGGTAATTCCATTGGCCGTATCAATAGGTTCACCAAAGCTACTGGCTAATGATTCCAATGATTTCCCTTTCATTTTTGAAGCAATCAAAGCACCTTTCTTTTCATTAATTACTAAGGCTTCAATTTCCTTCTTTATTTTTTCAACGGCTGGTAATCCTTCTTCAATAACATCCTCTAAGCCAATAAGTACGTATTTATTGTCAAAATAAAGATTTTCATCTCTGTAAACATATACTTGTGGAGAAACAGATGCCAAATCTGCATCAAAAGCCCAACGAATGATATCACGTGATTGTACCCCTGCGCCTAAAGGTCCTAAGAAGAATTCATTCTTACCCATTGGGGTAGATGTTTCTATTTTAATGTCCTTATTTTTTGCCAGGTTTGCTTTTAAGTCTGCTACCGATTTACTTTTATTTAGTATAATGGAAACCCTGTTGTAAGCATCTTTTTGGGTAGCTTCAGATGGAATAATGTTAGAAACGAGAGAAGCAATTCTGATACCAATCTCATTTTTATCAAATTTCTTACCAGTTACTTCTACCAGGTGAACACCGAATTGAGTAGTAACAGTATATAATTTACCAGATTCAGCTTGGAAGAAAATCAAATCATTATATTCTGCAACCATCTGACCAGGAGCTGCATAACCTAAGTCACCACCCTTTGTTGACGTTGCATCGCTACCAAATTGAGCAGCCATAGCTTCGAAAGTAGCCTCACCCTTTTCAATAACCTGTTTTAACGAATCGATGGTTCTCTGTGCTAAAAAAGCGCTATTTGCATCAGATGCTTGAATAAGAATATGTCTTGATTTAACAGAATCTGGAAGTGCTTTTTTGTCAACCATTTTAACTACACGATAAGCGCCTGACTCGGTGTAAGGTCCAAAAACGCCACCTTCAGGTAAATTGAAAATGCTATCGGCGAACACTGGATTAATTTCCGATTTCTTTACATAAATCGGAGACATTACCCCTCTGTTTTGTTCAATAAAGCTGGTGTCATTAGAGGCGTTTCTAAATTGATCAGCCAGAATATTTATTTTACCAAAAATGTCGGCTGTATCAGCTTTAGAAGGAAATACATTATATATAGCATAAGCTATTTTTCTGCGTTCTTCCTTGTTTGTGTATTTCTTTTTGTTTTTGTCAAGATAGTTTTCGTAATCCTGATCAGAAAGAGAAACTTCGCTATTATCGATATTGTCGAAAGGTACTTTTACATAGGCAAACTCCAGGAAGGCAGAACCCTCAGAGAATAATAATTCAGCCTGCCAGTCTGGTGTATAAAATCCGTTAGCAACTAAAGAAGTTAATTTACGTTGAAGTCTTTCTTTAATTACCTCACCTTCCTGGATAGCCCAATAAGAACGCATTTGAGGTTCAAGTGTGTTAGATTCAATCATCTGACGAACCTGGTTTAACTGCTCTCTGTTAACCTGACCAGTGGTTTGGTCACCAAAACGCTGAGTGATAACGGGACTTGGTTCAAGACCAAATTGTAAATCAAGGAGTTCTGCACGACTTACGCCCAGTCCTAATTTGTCCGTTTGCTCTGAAATCAAGATTTTTTCAACGAAATAATTCCAAATATTTTCTCTACGTGCGAAAACATCACTGGTAGAACCGGAGTACAAAATACTTTCCGTTCTGTTAAATTCATTTACGTCAATTTTTTGACCGTTAATTTTAGCCAGTACAGGTTGTGAACTGCCAAATACACTTGTTTGCCCAGACGTCATATCCATTAGAATGAAGCCACCTAAGCCCAAAGCTATCAGGATAATTAATATCCAACTACCTTGTTGTCTGATTTTACTAATCAATGCCATGTTTATCGGTATTGTTTTTTGTCTTAAAAATTCAATTGCTCAACCAAAAATTTGTAAAAATTGGTCAAGGAGTGCAAAAATACAGTTTCTGCGCTTAATCTAAAAGTCAGAGTGTTATTTTTTCGCAAATCTTTACCTATTTACTTGTAAAGATTGCAAAAATAATCAGAGGAAACTATTTATTCGGGACAAATAAATTGAAAACCTACGCCGTGAATGGCCTCAATCTTAATACGGGCATCAGCGGCTAAGTATTTTCTTAGTCTGGAAATGAAGACATCCATACTTCGTCCCAAAAAATAATCATCATTTCCCCAGACGTCAATTAACAATTGAGATCGTTTAATGAGCTGATTAGCGTGTCTGGCAAAATAATTTAATAGCTCTGCTTCTTTACTCGTCATTCTCTTCATAGTGCCATCTGATGAAATGAGAGAAAGATTTTTTTTATCCAGCGTGTAATAACCAATCTGAAGGACTTCAGAGGCATCGGTTTCTTTTTGTATCGCCTTTCTTTTTAGGAAAATTTGAATTTTTAAAATCAGTTCCTTGATTTGAAAAGGTTTTATCATGTAGTCGTCGGCGCCAATCTGTAATCCATGTATTCTGTCTTCGGAAAGGGAGCGTGCGCTTAAAAATAAAATGGGAATAGCCTCGGAGTGCGTTCTAATCATTGAGGCTAACTCAAAGCCGTTCATTCCGGGAAGATTAATGTCCAGGATAACCAGGTCGAAAGAGGTAAACTCTTTTAAACCACCCGCTTCAGTCCCTGATTTTAACCATTGTATATCGTACCCTGCATCTTCAAGTTGGTCAGCTGTTAACAAACCCAGAGATTCATCGTCTTCAACATATAAAATTTTGGGCTTCATATAGGTGATTTTAACGGGATTAACACATTTATTTCGGTACCCTCCAATGGTAAGCGGTTCTTTATATTAACTTTCCATTTATGCGCTTTACAAACCTCCTTCACGTAATAGAGTCCTATGCCAAAGCCTTTTACCTCTGAAATAGCTTGGGTAGGCACTCGAAAAAATTTGTCGAATACTTTGTCTTTAAAATCTTTTGGAATGCCAATACCATGATCTATAATGGTTATAATGAGCACCTCTTTCGTTTTTTCTACCCTTAGCAAAGCGTAAACTTCTTTGGTGGAAAATTTTGCTGCATTATCTAAAAGACTGCTTAAGGTATTCGTCAAATGGAATTTGTCAGCAACAATTTCTAAATCATCTGAAGAATATTCAAAGGCCAGTCTTCCGCCTAAATTTTGAAACCTAATAGATTCAGCACTTACAATTTCTGTCAAAAAGGGGATAACCTGGATGGTTTCCAGTTTTAGATTAAAACCATTGTTTTCAAATCTTGCTAATTGAAGGAGTCTTTCAATATGCTCATTTAAACGTAAATTTTGGTCTTTTATTATTTTTGAATATCTTAAGAGTCGTTCGTTTTCTTTTATCTGTTGGTGATTTAAAAAATAATCGGTGGCTATTTGAATGGAAGCAATCGGTGTTTTGAATTCATGGGTCATGTTGTTTATAAAATCTTTTTGTTGCTCAAAAAGCCATTTTTGTCTGATAATAACAAAAAGAGAATAAGAAAAGAAGACTATGGTAACAAACAGAATAACGGAAAAGAAGAGAACTACTTGAAATTGACCCCATAAAAAACTGGACCTACCTGGAAATTTAACAGCAAAATAATAGGTGAAAGCGTGATAACCTGGCATTGATTTGCTTATTTCGGGTGCTTTTTTTGCCGGTTCATAGGCACAATAGGCACCATATACCATTTCATCGGTGCTACAATCAAAAATGGCGTATTCAAAATCCAGGTTAACCGTTAATGCCTCAAGTTCTTTACGAAGATAAAACTCAAGCAGATTGGCATCAATTTCGTAAGCAATGTTTACCAGATAATAATTGGCACTTCGCTTGCGAATAATATTTCCTGTAGGCAAAACTGTTCCATTGGCGACGGCTAATGATTCAGCTACCCTACGAAGAGCTAAATGAATTTTTTGATTTACATCTGATTCGTTTGCTGTCCAGGTCGTAATGCCCCAATAGGTTTGAACGGCTAAAATGCCAACAATGGCTATTAAACCCAGCCAAACAATTCTAATGACTTGAAGGTCTCGCATTGATTTTATTTTTTAACCATAAAATTGTTAATTTTGCAGAAAAAAAAGGATTTTGGGCAAAATACGACCGATTTTTATAATCTTGCTTTTTTCCTGTCTTTTGTTTTCGCAAGGGATATATTCTTTTGCACAAGAGCAAAATCCTTTTGAATTAACTTACAGGAAAGGTACCAAAGAATCAATAAAACAGGTTTCAGAAAATCCATTTGATAAGTTGAATCCTGTCAAAGAAGTGACAAAAGAAGAGATAATAGTAAAGCCATTATTTACAGAACAATCGACTAATTTTTTCTTATTAATCACCCTTTTATTGCTGTTGGCCCTTTTACTTACCTTTTTACGATCCTTTGCTATCGCTTCTATTGGGGCATTGGGTACAGAGAATTTATTTAATTTTTTATATCGGGAAATGTCAGGAAGAGGCTTTTTACCCTACCTTTTGTTATATATTTTCTTTATTACAAATTTGGGTATATTTTGTCATTTTGCAATGCCTGTCCTGTTAGATAGCATGCATTCTGCCTTTAAGCCAAATTATTTTATTGTCTTTTTTTTACCGCTCATTTTTTTAGCATTAAGACATTTATTACTGACGTTTATCGGATTTGTATTTCCCATTAAGAAGGAAATGGATAGATACCAGTTTTTAATGGTTGTTACGGGTATTTCCATTGGTTTGTTGATTGCCCCCATGAATATATTCTTACCCTATTTGAATGAAGAATGGAAGCAAATATTCATTTTAGGTGCTTTAGTTTTTCTAGGCCTTATTTTATTATACCATTATTTAAGAGGACTAACCCTGGGTGTAAGATTTATTGGTTCGCATCAGTTCCACTTTTTATTGTATATTTGCACTGTTGAAATTGCACCAGTTCTTATTTTGGTAAAATTGATTATCAATTCCTTATAAAAACGGATGAATACAGATCAGATAATAAATGCTAATTCGGAACCCACAATGAATGGAATGTTTGTTGAAGGTCACCGGGAGGTTAAGTGTATTTTGGTTTCGCAACCTAAGCCTGCTGACAAATCTCCCTATTATGAATTGGAGAAAAAGTATAATATTACCATTGATTGGCGGTCTTTCATTCATGTAGAACCAGTATTGGCGAGAGATTTCAGAAAATGTAAGGTTCGTATCGAAGACTTTTCCGCCGTCGTGCTAACGAGCAAAAATTCAGTAGATCATTTCTTCAGAATGGCTGAAGAAATGAGGGTTAAGTTATCTTTAGACTTGAAATATTTTTGTCTCACGGAGGCTATTGCCAACTACCTTCAAAAATTTATAATCTATCGAAAAAGAAAAGTTTTCGTTGGAAATCGCGGAATTGAGGATTTAAGTCAGGCAATCAAACGAAATAAAACAGAAAAATTTCTAGTCCCCTGCTCTAATCTTGGGGCGAAAGATGTTTGTAAATATTTAGATGAAAATGAGTTAGAATGGCAAGAAGCTATTATGTTCAATACAGTAAGTTCTGATTTATCTGATTTAAGCGACGTTACTTACGACATTCTGGTTTTTTTTAGTCCTCAGGGAATTGAATCCCTATACGATAATTTTCCAGACTTCAAGCAAAATGAAACCAGGATTGCCGTATTCGGAAATTCTACCAGAAGGGCAGTAGAGGAAAGGAATTTAGTAGTGAATATTCAGGCACCGTCTGTTGTTTCACCTTCTATGACGGCTGCTTTAGATCAATATCTTCAAAAATCAAATAAGGTCGTCGGGTAATTACTATTTCCATGAAAACGGACTGGGTAAGGGATTTAACAGAGAAGCTATCCATTGGCTCTTTACCTGGACCAACGGCTCATAGAAAAATGATTCACCCCCATCGTTCTTTGGAATTTCCTCCGGAAAATGCAAAATTGGCTGGAGTCATGGCCCTTTTTTATCCCAAAGAAGGTGAATGGCAAATGGTTCTCATAGAACGACAATCATTTGATGCAAGGGATCAACATAAAGGTCAAATATCCTTTCCAGGGGGAAAATTTGATGCTACCGATGTTGATTTGACGAGCACAGCTATCAGAGAGACCCAAGAAGAAATTGGTGTTTTCTCCCACAACATTCAAATACTCGGATCTTTAACGCCAATTTATATTTCTGTCAGTAATTTTCATGTTTTTCCATTTATCGGTGTGATGAATTTTGCGCCCATTTTTAAGCCTCAATGGTCAGAGGTAAAGGAAATTATTGAAATCCCTATGCTCGATTTATTAAATCCACAATATCAGAAATTATCGGATATTCAAATCCATAAGGATTTTGTATTGAATGATGTTCCCTGTTTTAATATGAAGGAAAAGATAATCTGGGGTGCGACGGCGATGATTATCAGTGAAATTGCGGACTTAATTTCTCCCTACAAAGCTATATTATGAGTGATGATATTAAAAAACCATTAGGTACTAATATTCCGATGCCCAAAGAATTAATGGGAAAGCAATTTTATACCCAGGAAGAAATGGTAATGAAATCGGCGAAACTCGATAAACTTTTTTTTGGTATTCCACTGGAGAGTACGCTTCAGGAAAACAGAGTTCCTCTGGTACCTGCCTCTGTAGCAACCCTGGTGGCTCAGGGTCACCAAGTTATTATTGAGAGAGGTGCCGGATTAAAAGCTCATTTTTCAGATAGAGATTATGCTGAAGCCG
This sequence comes from Saprospiraceae bacterium, assembly GCA_021299835.1. Lineage (GTDB taxonomy): Bacteria > Bacteroidota > Bacteroidia > Chitinophagales > Saprospiraceae > BJGN01. The sequence continues at coordinate 27,144 of JAJTER010000001.1, forward strand.
GCGCAGAAATTGCGGAAAATAGAGAACAGGTTTACAAAGCGGCTGTTATTTTAAAGGCAGCTCCACCCACTAATGAGGAAATCGATTTGATGTTTGCCAATCAAATTCTTATATCTCCCTTACAAATGCCTACTTTAAGTGCTACGTATTTTCACAAATTAAGGCAAAAAAGGGTACTTGCACTGGCAATGGAATATATAAAGGATGAGTCGGATACTTTTCCCCTGGTGAGTATCATGAGCGAAATGGCAGGCATTGAAGCTATGCTTACCGCAGCAGAACTACTTTCGGTGAATGCAGGGGGGAATGGGGTACTTTTGGGTGGTATTTCAGGGGTTCCCAGTGCCAAAGTGGTTATTCTCGGTGCAGGTGTTGTGGCTGAATATGCTTCCAGAGTGGCCATCGGTCTGGGTGCTGAAGTGAGGATTTTTGATAACGATGTCTATAAATTGAAGCGCCTTCAAAATCAGGTCGGCAGGCAATTATATACCTCTTCACTCAATCCAATTTATTTGCAGGAAGAATTGGTTTCCGCTGATGTTGTTATTGGAGCTATACATTCAAAATCGGGGCGAACCCCTGTAATTGTGAGTGAGGAAATGATACAAAAAATGAAGACTGGAGCTGTAATTATCGATGTTAGTATAGACCAGGGGGGCTGTTTTGCTACTTCAGAGGTTACCACTTTGCAGTCGCCTTCCTTCATTAAATATGGTGTAATTCATTATTGCGTGCCAAATATTACGTCAAGAGTACCACGAACGGCATCCATGGCCATAAGTAACATACTTACGCCCATTTTATTGCATGCAGCCTCCGCAGGTGGCATCGAATCCTGGTTGTTCAATAATCCTGGCTTACGTCACGGCGTTTATACCTATAACGGTTATTTATGCAATGCTTATCTTGGGGAAAGATTTGATATGAAAGCAACCAACCTCGACCTCATTATTACCTCACAAGGTTAAGGAGTTACTCACAAATTTAATCCCTCAAGAAGTTTTGCCAAAGAAACTTTTGATCTGACAATATCCTCAACTTGGGCAACGGTTAATCGTTCCTGCTTCAAGGTATCCCTGTCGCGTAGGGTAACGGTGCCATTTTCCAAGGTGTCAAAATCGACAGTCAGGCAAAAAGGAGTGCCAATGGCATCCTGCCGTCTGTAACGACGACCGATGGCATCCTTTTCGTCATATTGGCAAGAAAATTCTTTCTTAAGTTTATTGTAAATCGTTTTAGCGGCGGTGGTTAGTTCCTCCTTATTTTTCAATAGAGGTAAAATGGCTATTTTAACAGGCGCTAACGCAGGATGCAATGTTAGAACTACCCTGGTTGATTCCTTGCCGTCAGCATCGGGAATAACTTCTTCGCAATAGGCATTTGACAACATGGCAAGAAACATACGATCGCAACCAATAGACGTTTCAACTACGTAGGGTGTATAACTTTCGTTAAGTTCAGGGTCAAAATACTGTAATTTTTTACCTGATAATTCTTGATGGCTTTTCAAGTCAAAATCGGTACGGGAGTGTATTCCTTCCAGTTCTCTGAAGCCAAAAGGAAACTCAAACTGAATATCAACCGCAGCATTGGCATAATGGGCCAGATTGTCGTGGTCTTTAAATCGCAATTTATTCTGTGGTGTTCCAAGCGCTAAATGCCATTGCATTCTGAATCTCTTCCAGGTATCATACCAGGTCATTTCCTCTCCTGGGCGGATGAAAAATTGCATTTCCATTTGTTCAAACTCTCTCATTCGGAAAATAAATTGCCTGGCGACAATCTCATTTCTAAAGGCCTTTCCAATTTGAGCTATACCAAAAGGAACTTTCTGCCTGGTTGTTTTTTGAACGTTTAAGAAGTTTACAAAAATCCCCTGGGCCGTTTCAGGTCTGAGGTATAATTTTCCCTCTTCGCCGGAGATGTTTCCCAATTGAGTATAAAACATAAGATTAAACTGCCTTACCTCTGTCCAGTTCTTAGAACCATTATCAGGATCGGTAATTTCCTCGTCCGCCAGAATAGCCCCCAATTCAGCCATATTCCCTTCGCGCATAGCATTGGCTAGCCGCGTAGCTAAATTCGTTGCTTTTTCCACATTGGCTAAAACCCTTTCATTTGTTTTTCTGAACAACGCTTCATCAAAATTTTCACCAAAGCGCTTTATTGCTTTTTCAACCTCTTTATCAGCTTTAGCAATATATTTATCTATCTGATCTTCAATTAAAACATCGGCACGATATCTTTTTTTACTGTCCTTATTATCGACGAGAGGGTCGTTAAAAGCGTCAACATGTCCGGAGGCTTTCCAAATTTTCGGGTGCATGAAAATAGCGGAATCTAATCCTACAATATTTTCCTGCATTTGAACCATTGCTGCCCACCAATATTGCTTAATATTATTTTTTAGTTCTACCCCATTTGGACCATAATCATATACGGCACTCAGGCCATCATAAATTTCACTTGAAGGATAAATAAATCCATATTCCTTTGCGTGTCCTGTGATTTTCTTAAATAAATCAACTATTTCCTGTGCCATTGGATTGGTTTTAAACTAAATAAACTAAAAAAGCGTTGCAAAAGTACATTAAAACACAGTAATACAATGAAACAATCTCGCCTATTTTCTTATTTGTTTTGTCTCCTGGCATGGTCCTTTGTAAATTCCATGGCTGCTCAAAAAGCTATTTCAGTGGAATCTTTTTCGGAAATAGTGTTGACAGGACGTTTGAATGTTGAACTTAAAATCGCTGATAAAGAGGAAGTAATTATTGAAACGAAGGGAATAGAAGTCGAAGATATTGGTGTGAATGTGAAAGGAGGTGTTCTTAGAATAAATGCATTGAACGCATTTAAAAATAAAAATATTGAAATAAATGTAACCATCTACCATAAAGATTTATATGAAATTTCGGCATCTGCCGGTGCTATTGTTTCAAAGGAGGAGACTTTAAATGGAGAAAAACTTGATTTGGACGTATCGAGTGGGGCAAAAATTGCTATTGACGTCAATGTTAAATCTTTAAAAGCTTTTACAGCATCAGGAGCAAGTCTTTTGTTGAGTGGTAAGGTGGAATCAGGTCAATTAACGGCGGCAACAGGAGGAATGATAGACGGTAAGAAATTGGAGGTGGACCGGGCTTACGTGGTTTCTTCGACGGGAGCAAGTATTTTAGTCAAAGCTATTTCTGAACTTGACATACGATCAAACACAGGAGGAAATGTAACCTATTATGGCACGCCAGTGAAGAAAACTATTAAAAAAGTAATGGCCGGAGAAGTAGTCAATGAATACTAGTTCATGCCAACAAATGGATTATGTTTTTTTTCATAACCAATGGTAGTGAATTCTCCGTGTCCTGGCCAGACTACTGTATTTTCTGGTAATCTGAATAACTTTTCCCTGATGGATTCCATTAATAATTTGTGATCGCAACCAGGTAAATCAGTTCTTCCGATACTTTCTCTGAAAAGTACATCGCCGGCAATTAGAAACTGATCTTTTTCACAGTAAAATGATAAACTGGCGGGTGAATGTCCTGGCGTTAAAATGGTTTTTAATACGCTGTTTCCAAAGATTACTTCATCGCCTTCCTCTAAAAAAGTAGAAGCAACGGGTGATGGTTCCGTGTAAGGAATGCCATAGCGGGCGGCAACAATGGCACCCTTTTCGAGCATTCCAAGTTCTCCTTTGTGTATTTCCAGGGGCAGATTAAAATGGTCTGCTACAAATTTATTTCCTAATATATGATCTATGTGACAATGGGTATTTATAAGTCTGACTGGCTTTACTTTCAATTTATCCAGGGTACTAAGCAATTCATTTTTTTCCTGTTCATTAGAACAACCCGGGTCAAATATAACGCCTTCACCCGTTTCATCGTAAACGATGTAGGTATTTTCCTGAAACGGATTGAAAGTTAAAAAGGTAACATTAGCCATGTCTGATAGATTAAAATGTGTAAAGTTAGGTAGTCAGGTGACAAAGATTAAACACATAGGGTAAATAATTGTTAAATTTAATGCACAAATGATTAGATTTGGAATAACCACCGCACTCTCATATTTCTTCTAAATGATTTAATAGAGCAACCAATATGAATAATACGCAGCTTTTTATCGGTTTGGTATGTTTTTTACTTTCCTCCTCTTCCCTCTTAGCACAGGGAACACAAGTCGAATTTGGAAAAAATAGAGTTCAATATCATCGTGATTTTGATGAATGGTCTCAGTATGAAAGTGATAATTTTGTTGTTTTTTGGTACGGAAGGTCAAGGAATATTGGGGAAGCGGTAGTTCAATTGGCAGAATATGATTTTGATGAAGTGCAACGCAGTTTAGAACATAGGATGAATGAAAAGGTCCAGATAGTAGTGTATGCTGACCTTACAGACTTCAAACAAAGTAACATAGGGCAAGAGGAAGTTTTTGGCAATATTGCGGGGCAGACTAAAATTATTGGAAATAGTCTTTTTGTTTATTACGACGGTGATCATTCTCATTTAAGAAAGCAAATAAGGGAGGGAATTGCCTCCGTTTATTTGAATACCATGTTGTTTGGCGCTAATTTTCAGGAGGTCATTCAAAATGCCGTTTCATTGAATCTGCCTCTCTGGTTTACGCAAGGTTTAGTTGCGTATTTAGGTGAACCATGGAATACGGATGTGGATAATGCACTTAGAGAGGAAATGTTAGACCCAAAGTTCAAGGGTTTTGGTAGCCTTGCTTCGTCAAATCCCAGATTAATGGGTAATGCGCTTTGGTATTTTATCAGAACGCAATACACACCCAAAACCGTGTCAAATTTACTTTATCTGACCCGTATAAATCGAAGCGTTGAAGGTGGATTTCAATATGTTATGGGTGTTTCTTTGAATGAGATTGTTTTGCGTTGCGAACGTTTTTTTCTTGAAAAATATAAAGCTGACCAGGCTTCCAGGAAAATGCCACCGCCTTCTACCATACCCATAAAGAACAAAAAGCAGGTTCCTGTGTCAAAGGCCAGCATTTCTCCCAATGGGCGTTTTATGACCTATTTAACAAACGACAAGGGCAAGATTAAACTCTATCTGCAAGAGGTGTCTGGCGAAAATAGAACCCTTATTTACCGGCAAGGTGTAAAAAATGTCTTTCAAGCCACTGATTACCAGTATCCACTGGTTTCCTGGTCGCCATCGGGAAAAGAGTTGGTTATACTGACTGAAAAAAAGGACAAATTATCTCTGGGAACGTATAATATTGAAACAAAAAAATTAACCAAAGAACCTTTAGCCGAACAATATCAACGTATTTATAGCATGGGTTTTTATGATCCTTTTACGCTGTTGTTTAGTGCTGATGTGAGTAGTCAGGCCGATATTTTTCTGTATTCTATAAGAACGCGCCAAACGCAGAGAATCACCAATGATTATTTTGACGACAAAGATGCGTCTGCAGTAAATATTGGAAATAAACGAGGTATTCTATTCGTGTCCAACAGAGAGGACAGTCTTTTGAGAGCGGTTAGAAGGGATACTTTACTTCCGTTAAAGCCTTTCGATGTTTTTTATTATGATATGGAAACCAGGGGAAATGAACTGGTTAGAGTCACTAATACCCCTTTTGCCAACGAAAGAAAGCCGATAGCATTGGATACAACTCATTTTGCCTTTCTAAGTGACCGTTCCGGTATTATGAACAGAGAAACAGGTTTTCTTGAAACGTATATTCATCATATTACCAGACACGTTATCTTAAAAGACGGTATCCATTTGCGATTTGATGCTGATTCTATTCCCAGCGGGTTCGACACAACCCTTATTGACAGTATTTATCTTGAGCCTGTGTATAAAAAGAGAGCCTTTACCGGTCTGAATTCAAATTTTGACAGAAATATTTTAGATCACTACGACGCGAATGGCAATAATGTATACTCTTTAATCTACAGAGAAAAAAAATATCAGATTATCAGTGAGTTAGTTGATCCAACGGTTTGGGTAAAATCAGCTAAAGTTAGAGGAATGGAAAATGCCTCCCTTCCTGTGTTAGCCTTGCCCAATATAACCCCGTCCGGACGTGAAATAGCAAAAAAATCGGAGATTAACGCGAAGGAAGAACCTCTTAATGAAAAGTATTTGTTCCAAACACCTTTTGGTGCACCGATAAAGAAAATAGAGTCTTCAACACCTGTTCCAACAGATCAGACACCTTCTGGCTTATTAAGTGGGAATAGTACTTTTCAAAAGCCCGTGTATCGTTTGAGGCCTACCCAGTTAATTCCATACAGAACCCAGTTTCATACCGATTATGTGGTCACACAAATGGATAATTCTCTATTGTTTGGTGGTTTAGATCAATTCGCGGCTACGGCTGATGGGCTTACTGTACCACCCGCCGGAATGTTGATGAAAGTGAACTTAAAAGATTTGTTCGAAGACCATGAATTTGAAGGAGGAATAAGGGTTCCTACCGCATTCAATGGTGCAGAATATTTCTTCCTCTATCATAATAGAAAACATAGATTGGATAAAAGATGGGCCTTTTACATGAAAGATCAAAGAAATAGGTCAGATGCCAACTCATATATTCCTCAAAGAGATAGGTATAACATATTATTGGGTCAATTTACCCTTAGATATCCTTTAGATATATTTAGAAGTTTAAGAGGAAGCGTAACCTTGAGAAGAGATCAAAATGTTCCATTAGCCACTGACGCAGCTAGTTACACCAGGCAAGTTGCTGCTCAACCAAGGATTGGAGCCAGATTAGAATACGTGTTTGATAATTCTTTAGAGACAGGACTTAATTTAAGGTCAGGTGCCAGATATAAGTTTTTTGCCGAATTTGTAAAGAAATTTGACTTTTCAACCAACGAAAACGGCGGGCAATCGCTTACTTTTAGTAAGGGAGTAATGAGCATATTGGGCGTAGATGCCCGTTTTTACCAACCCATACTTAAACATAGTGTTTGGGCGACCAGAATTGCTGGCGCTACGGTGGCTGGTTCAGAGAAAATATTATATTTTCTTGGTGGCGTTGATAATTGGTTAATGCCTCAGAGAGATGAGGAAATTTCTATTCCTCCAGGGGATTTTGCCTTCCAAACACTGGCTGCTAATCTTCGCGGATTCAAGTTGAATACCAGAAATGGGAATAATTATCTTCTTATCAATAGTGAATTAAGAGTTCCTGTTGCCAAATACATTTTTAAGAATATATCTTCCCAATTGATACGAAATTTTCAAATCGTTGGCTTCTTTGATGTAGGTTCGGCCTGGACAGGTTTTAATCCTTATCGCGCAGATAATCCATTAAACACCACTACATATAAAGAGGGAGAAACCATCACTGTAACGGTTAATTATTTCCGCGATCCTATAGCCGCGTCTTATGGGGTTGGCTTGAGAACCAAATTATTTGGTTATTTCGTGCGTGCTGATTATGGCTATGGGATTGAAACCAGAATAATTCAAAAACCTATTTTGCATGTATCCATGGGTCTGGATTTTTAAATAGCATCGATTTTTTCGTTTAGCACGTTTTTTCGAATCCAATTTGGAACTACTATAGCGCCTACGAATAAGTAAATATAGTAGCCAAGTATTCTCCAAACGGTTGCTGTTAGGGTGGCTACGGTGCTATTGGGTATATAATCGATAAGAAACCCTCCAAATAGTACTTCGACAAAGCCGGCTCCACCTGGAGTAGGGCTAAAAAGGGTAATTAAAAACATTGACTCAAGTCTGGCAAACAATTGAACAAGATCTGTTATTTCCCGGGAAATCTCAGGGTTAAAGGCCAGTATTACTGCGAGAAGAAGTAAAAAACGAGTGCTCCAGGCGCCAATGGTTGCTATTAAGGCACGCAAATGCCATAAGGATGGTTTTATTTTTAATTCTTTGCTTGCCAGCAATATTTCATTGCCAACACGCTCGGCATCATTTCTCCATTTTTTAGTGAGGGAGAAACGAGTAAAGGTTAATAATAATTCTTTCATTCCGATAGGGCGTAAAAATAAACCATAGAAAAACAAAAGGGTGTAACAAAACATGAACAAATAAGAAAAAATAAAATAATTTCCCCAGCCTCCAAGATCGCTGAATCCTTGCATATCAGGTCTTATGATGATACCTCCAAAAATAAAGAACAGGACGGGTATGGAAAATAAAAAGAATAAGCCATCCAGTACAATGGTATATAATACAATAGTCGCCGTTTTAGCAAAAGATAGTTTTTCTTTGGCAAGCAAGAAAAAGGCAACAGCAGATCCGCCAACGCTAGTAGGTGAAACGGCGGAACTAAATTCCCAGATAAAAATTAATTCAATACATTTTTTAAAATTAAATTCTTTGTCACTGAGAGAATACAAACGAAAAGAATAAGAAATATGGTGTATAAATAGAAAAACTAATGCAATACTTAACCAAAATAGCGTGAATCCATTCCATGAAATATTTTTTAGGTCCTTCCATTCTACTTGTTTCCATACTAAATAGGCTACCGTGAAAATGCCAATGATGATAGGAATAATAATCTTGTTCAGATGGATAGACTGTAAAATAGCCTCCTCTTTTTTGCCTTCAGGAATAGGAAAATTCTCTTTTTGCATCTTTAATGGTAGTGAGTTTCTTTTCCCAAAATAAGCATTTAACTTAGCATTTATTTATTTAAAGATTTTAATTTCAGGGAAATCATTGTTATGGAAACTCATTTACAGCGTTGGCGCTTAATATTAGGAGCGGAAGCAGCCCAGGAGGAGTCTCCATTGCTGGATAAAAATCAGTTGGAAATTGACGCTTTGCTCGCTTCCATTTATGATGCTGATAATATGGGGGCTTTAAATGGTTCCTCACCACAAATCAGTAAATGGCTCGGGGATATTAGAAAATATTTCCCAACGCCAGTGGTTCGAATATTACAAATGGATGCTTTTGAAAGATTAGATTTAAAGCAAATGATTTTAGAACCTGAATTGCTCGCTTCTCTGGAAGTGAATGTCTCCCTGGTCGCTACCTTACTTCAATTAAAAGATGTTTTACCCGAGGAAACAAAAGATACAGCAAAAATAGTTATTCAAAAGTTGATTGAACAATTGAAAAAGGAATTGGCCCGCCCAATGGAACAAGCATATCGGGGTCGCATTAAAAATAATTCAACTAAATCTGCTTTTCCTAAGGGAAAAATAGATTGGAAGAGAACCATTTTGACGAATCTTAAAAACTATCAACCCAAGGAAAATCTTATCATCCCGCAACATTTTTACCGTTTTAATGCCTACACCCCTAAATTAAGCAGACTTATTCTTGCCGTAGATCAAAGTGGGTCAATGGCAAATTCTGTTGTTCATGCCAGTATTATTGCCTGCGTGCTCGCTGGAATTCCTTCCTTTAAAACCAATCTGGTTGTTTTTGATACCGATGTGATTGACCTGACGGAACAGTTATCAGACCCTGTTTCGTTACTTTTTTCTGTCCAATTAGGCGGAGGAACCCATATTGCCAAAGCGCTGAAATATTGTGAATCCCTCATTTCCCACCCAGCGGAAACTACCATAATACTTATCTCTGACCTTTTTGAAGGAGATTTGTCAGATAATATGTTTGGAATTATTGACAAATTACAATCGGGAGGGATGAAATTTGTTTCTTTGCTTTCTATTGACAATGAGGGAATTCCTTCTTATGATAAAAAAAATGGACGTAGATTGGCAGCCATGGGTATCCCTTCTTTTGCCAGTACCCCTCAACAATTTCCAAAATTAATGGCCGCTCTTTTTAATGGGCAGGATATTTCTTCAGCCACTATTTCCTGAAAAACTTTTTCTCGTTCATTTTTGATCTTTGGTATTGATCAGACGATGTACTCGATTTTATAACATAGTTTAAACCAAATTGCCCATTAATACCCTGTGTTTTTTTTGACGCACTGAGCAAAGAATTCCAGTTTTCCAGGGAAGCGAAACATGCTATATTTCCAATATTAATGCCAATATGATTACTCAACTGAATTTGCCCGTTTAAGTGATATTGTAAATTACATCCCATATCTAAAAAAGGGTTCAATGTCAATAGGTATCCAACTCCTGCAGTGGCATGAAGGATCTTTGTGTATTTTTCAAGGAATAAATATCCATTTAAATGACTGCTCCTTGATATGGAGTATCGTCCATGAAGAAATAATTTAGCGGGCAAATGACTGGCGTAAGAAACTTTTTCACTTAAAGGGGTAAGTTGCGTTTCAATGGAATCAACCCATTTATCAAAATTAGCATCAATAGATTTACCTGCATCCAATAGGGGTAATCCTTCAAAAGTAACTGACTTATTCAAAGATATTTGCCGGGCATTTTTCCAAAAAACAGTTCCTATATCGACAATTGCCCCTGAAAATGACCCTTTTTCTGTTTGATATTGAAACCCAATATCAATGGCAGCACCTAAATTTGTGAAGGGTTGGCGTGTATTTATGGAGGCTGTATTTACTAAATAATTAATTTTTCCAGTTAATGAATAATCTTCTGGATGAGTGTAAATACTTGCCTCACCAGCTAAGGTTTTTACACCTGTTAATCCGTCAAGGACTTTAATTTTAAAACCCCAGCTAATGGCTGGATCCATTTTCAATCTGAAACCCATTTGTAAAAAAAGCTCTTGATAAGCTATTGCGTCAAGACGGGAAGATAAGATTACATTCTCACCAATGAAGGATTTGTTACCTTCGTAAGCAAGAAGAGCCAATGATTTTGGAAATTGAATCATTGCTCTTCCCACAAATCTATGCCCTAAGGCAATCCAATGATTTTCTCCCGCCTTAAAACCAATGGAAAAAGTATTTATTTGTGTTCCAAGGTTAACCCTGTTTATCGTGTCCATAGATTGAATGGCGCGATTAAGATCTATGTCAATACGGTTTAGGGAATCTTTAGATGAAGATTTGTACAATGAAAAGGGCGACCATTGAATACCTCCCTGAAGGTGGGGAAGGCATAAAACCAGATTTTTCTCTGTCGGAAAATTTGCCGGATTCAATAAGTTTCCCTGCCATTTTTCAGGAACCATATTCAAAGCTAACGAATATTGGCTAAAAACTGGGGAGTAAAAAGGGAGGTAAAAGATAAAAAATAGGAATATGCTTTGTTTTTTAATCATGAGAAAGAGGCTTAATAGGTTGCTTGTAAACTTAGTTTCATAGATAACTGCTGCCCCTTTTTTATTTCAATAAATTCTTTTTCGTTTTTTAGTGTACTGAGAAATGCGCTTATGATGAAGCGGTTAGACGCTCGTAAAGCCTTCATTTGACTTTCAGAAACGGGGAAATCGAAAATTTCTGTTGTAGGATTTAGGGAGGAAGAAGTTTTTGCATTTGATATAATGCCAGGCCCTCCTGTTATTAATGAATCTAGTTTATTTCCTTTGTCATCCATAAAGTAGCATTGCCCATAAATAGACATGGGGATGGAGTTGGTTGAAATGATTCTTACCGTTCCCCGGTTCACTCTTTCCAGTAAACCTAAATTCAAAGGAATAGTGTCAGACAATGGGTAGTTTCTTAATTGCCCGGCTAAAGGAATATTTACTTTAGCAGAAATTTTTAATTGATCATTTCGGTTGATTGACCCCAGTCCATTGGGTAAGCTTTTGGTATTTAGCCCCGCTGTAAGACGAAAATTAAGGGCCGTAGCTTTTTTATTGAATATCGTTTTGATGGGATTTGGAGAGGTGATGGACACGGCAGAATCACGTCTTATCAAATTCGAGGAGGTAGCTATTCCTAAATTGAACATTTGATTATTATTAAAGGCAATGAGTGACTCCTTTTTTCCATCGGGAAGACTTATAACAATAGATGGTATTGAAAATTGAATGGGGATGAGAAAATTATGTTCAAAGAATAGCTGAACTTCGGGGCGGTCAAAGTTTAAATCACTGGCATAGAAAGGCTTGAGAAAATCGAGGGATTTTTCTATGTTCCCAAAATCCAGTTCATATTGATTGAAAGAGGCATTTATGACTTTCCATGCAGGCTTTGACAGCCTAATCGCTGCATTGCTTAGGGTGTATAATTTTCCAGACTTGCCTTTTGCTTCGTAGGAAAGACTGATTTTTTTATCTTTTATAAGTAGAAATTTGCCTGGCAGGGGCAGTGGATTCAGCGCATTGGTAGAGGAGGGTTTCAGTCCGGTGCCATTATAGGCGGGTAAAGATATAGTTTGGAAAAGCTGGTTATTTAATGAATCTGCAAAAGGAAGTTTTAGGGTAATGTCTATTGGTTCATTGAAGGAATTTTCAAAAAACCATTGTAAATCACCTTCTCCAAATTGAACTGAGACGGGATCTATGCCATTAGGTAATGAAATAGGGAGGAATAAATCAGTTTTATTTATTGGAATGAGAGAGGGGAATAATGCATCTATTTCGCCTGTGAACTGTAGGGCGCTTACTTCTTGTAGAACCGTAGCATAGGAGAAATGTATAAATCCATTCGCATCGGTGGTAAAAGTGGCGGGTAATTTTAGATTCAATAAAAAGGAAGCTGGCTCAAAAACAGCATGTCCAAGAGGAAAAGCCAATTCGGGAGAAGGGTCTGAGAAATTGATTTCCTTTCCTATATCACAACTGTTGCAAAAAATAAAAAAAAGAATAATGCGAATATTAGACATAGAGAACCATTTTGAAGCCAATGTTCAAAGATAGTCCTAAATAGTACAATTTGAATAAATAAAACTGGACAGAAAGGCGCGTTATCCGTTTTCAGAACCTTCTAAAATTCGTGCATTTTCAGCCACTTGAAGTGCTTCAATGATGCCGTCAATTTGTCCGTCCATAATCTGGTCCAGATTGTAAAGCGTTAAATTTATACGATGATCTGTGCAACGATTCTGCGGATAATTGTAGGTTCTAATTTTTTCAGAGCGATCTCCGCTTCCTACCAGACTTCTCCGTTGGGCGGCAAGTTCAGACTGTTTTGCTGCTGTTTGTTGATCGAGAATACGCTGATACAGTTTTTGCATGGCAATTTCCTTATTTTGATGTTGGGAACGACCATCCTGACTTTCAGAAACTATACCTGTTGGGAGGTGAGTAATTCTAATAGCCGATTCTGTTTTATTAACATGCTGACCACCCGCACCACTGGCACGAAAAGTGTCAATTTTCAGATCGGCACGATTAATATTTATTTCTTCGTCTTCCCAAACAGGAATAATGGCTACGGTTGCTGCAGAGGTGTGAACGCGTCCCTGAGACTCTGTTTTAGGAACCCGCTGAACTCTGTGTGCTCCGGATTCAAATTTCAGATGGCCATACACTTCATCCCCCTGTATTTCGAGAACTATCTTGGAATAACCACCTAAAACTCCTTCAGTCACATCGAGAACCTCTGTTTTCCAACCTTTGTTTTCCATATATCTTGAGTACATGCGAAAGAGATCTGAAGCAAAAATGGCCGCTTCGTCACCACCTGTACCCGAGCGAATTTCGAGAATAACATTTTTGCTGTCCGCTGGGTCTTTTGGAATGAGCAGCATTTTAATTTGTTCCTCTAATTCCAGCTTTTGAGGTAAAAGAACCGATAATTCCTCGTGAGCCATTTGGCGCATATCAAAATCATTATCTTTTAACATTTCCTGAGATGTATTAATATTGCCAATAATATCGGCATATATTAAATAGCATTCAATTAAAGGTTTAAGATCTTTATATTCTTTGTTTACTTTTTTATATCGGGAAAGGTCGGAGACTAAATCAGGATTTCCTAATTGTTCCTCTAATTGCTCATACCTGCTATAAATGGCGGTTAATTTATCAATCATAAAGCGATATCCAACTTAATAATCTGGTGTGAAATTCAAATCGCAAAAGTACGATTTTCCACGGTAAAACGCTATTTGTATTTATTTTTTGAATTTATTTACCGATTAATAACAAAAAATGACCGTTTCCTAAAAAAAATATACCGCTTACAGTATAAATTACATTTTTCTTTATATCTTTGTTTTGCTTATATAAAAAATACTAACAGCATGGCAGTTTTACTTGGTATTGAATCATCATCTGAATATTGTACTGTTTTATTGTGTGAAAATGGAGAGATAAAATCCATCGTTCAGCACACAGAGGCTTTTTCTCATGCTGCGGTACTCACCAGAATGATTGAAAGTTGCTTAGAAAAGGTGTCTTTAAATATAATGGATTTAGAAGGTATATTTATCAGTATGGGACCGGGCTCTTATACTTCTTTAAGAGTAGGGGTCAGTACAGCTAAAGGTATTGCCTTTGCGCAGAATATTCCGATTATAGCTATTCCTACCCTAAAAATATTAGCCTTAAGTGCATTAAAATATAACCAAATAAATGATGCTTTATATGTAGGTATCACTGACGCGAGGAGAATGGAGGTTTATATTGGTTTATATAATCAAGAGGGTAATGAAATAGGTGCGAATCGCGCAATGATATTAAATGCTGATTCATTTGATGCATATAGTGATCAGGTACTGGTTTTTGCAGGAGACGGTATGTCAAAAGCAAAAAGTATGTATGAAGAAAAGAAAAACTTAGTCTGGACCTCAGCAAATATGGACTGGTCTGTATTTGCTAAGCTCGGTGACGAAAAATATAGAAAGGGTGATTTTTCCGATTTAGTGCATGGTGAGCCTATTTATCTTAAGCCACCGAACATTACTACCGCGAAAATAAGCCTTTGAAATAAACATAATAAAGTTTTTATATATAATAATTTTATATATTTGGACTTTTAAAATATTACCTATAGTTGTACATTTTTACCCCCAAGTATTAAAAAGGTACAGTATTTGTAATATGATAGATGCGAAAGCATTTCATTCCATAACAGGTTAAATTAAAACGATGAAAAACAAAATTTTAGAAGAAGAAGGACAGCTAAACTTCCCCCTAGATTACGCTGGTATTCGAAAAACTTTAATTTTATTGCGTTCGGTAAATCACAAAGTTCGCCAACGTATCATTGAAATCATTGGACGAGGTAAGAAAATAGTTGTTACAGATATTTGTAACGAATTGAACCTTGACCAATCTGCTGTTTCACAACATTTGGCTGTTTTAAGGCAATCGGGTGTTGTACAAACGGAACGGCAGGGAAAATTTATTTTTTATTTTTTGAATGTGGAGAAATTGTATCATATACAATCACTGGTGCAATTGGAAACCATTCAAAATGAGCGTTTAATGGCGGCTTTTGAACCACAGGGACGCAAGCGCCATTTCTTCTGGCAGTAATTCTTAATATATAAAAATCACTTAGTCTGTCCATTCAGGAAAATTGGTACGGTATTTGATTTTTTGAAGCTGTGTTATTTTACTTATTTTTAAAAAAGGCTAAATGAGAAAGCAAAAAAACGAGACTATCATCCTTAAAAAAGGACAATCTGACATTCCATTAGATTATGCAGAACTGCGCAAAGCCGTTTTGGTTTTACGCGCTATCAATCACAAGTTAAGACAGCGTGTAATTGATCAACTGGATGAACATGGTAAAATGACAGTGACTGATCTTTACGTTAAATTGCGCTTAGAACAATCAGTAGCATCACAACACTTAGCTATTTTACGTCGCGTAGGTGTTGTTGAAACTACCAGACAAGGTAAGTTTATTCATTACTCCCTTGACAAAAATCGTTTGGAGCAGATTGCACGTTTAGTGGATGAGTTAGCTGGGTAAGACCCACATTTTTCAAAGTTAATTTGGTATGTCTCAAGTTACCCCCCTCTGGGAAAATGCCTGCAAAAACCCTCAGTTGCGGCATTTTCCCAAATCTTAAAAAAGTGAAATGCACACACTTCTATTTTAAATTTTTAGAACTATGAGAAAAGTAAAAGAAAAAATCAACTTCAACCAGGAGCGGTTAGATAACTCTACCGACATCTTGAGGGCACTCGCCCATCCGTTGCGCATCAAAATTTTGTCATTTATTGATCAAAATGATGAAATAAATGTAAACAAAATTTACAACACGCTCGACTTAGAGCAATCTATCACCTCTCAGCACTTAAGCGTTCTAAGGAATGCTGATGTCGTACAGACAAACAGGGAGGGTAAGTTTGTGCAATATAGCATCGACTATACAAAGGTAGATAGAGCCGTACAGGCTATTAAGTCATTCTTACAAGCGGAAAATTAAAACATCAAAGGATAGAGGCGATTTTGTTGCTTAGTCTTCAAAATTACCTCTAACTTCTTTCTCTTCATCTACCTGATTTTCTTCCAGGTGGAAAAATTGTTTGTAACTAAAAATAATGAATATTACACCTAATGTAATAGCAATATCAGCGATATTAAAAACGGGTTTGAAATAGGGGATATGTAACATATCTACTACTTTCCCACGCAAAAATCCAGAATATCCCCCATTTTCAGGAAATGCTTCTGCTACCTCCCCGTGATAAAATGATTCAGAAAAAATGATGCCATAAAACGCACTATCTAAAATATTTCCAAGGGCTCCTGATAAAATAAGGCTAAAACTAATGAGTACCAATATATTTGCTTTTTCCACGATGAGCCGGTGGACAAAAAATAGTAAGAACGATACAGCGATGATTCTAAAGGTGCTTAGCAAGAGCTTTCCATATACTCCCTGAAGGGCAAATCCAAAGGCCATGCCGTTGTTTTCAACGAAATGTATGGAAATCCATGACCAGCCAAACAATGGAAATTCTTCACCATAAGTAAGGTGGGTTTTTACCCAAATCTTAAGTCCCTGATCCAGCAATAATATGAATGTCACAATGGAAGCAACCATTATGAATTGTTTATGAACCGTTTGCTCTTGCATTAATCTAAATCTTCGATGATTTCTTCCTCTTCGTTACTTGCCGGATTCTGGATACTTGCTTTATGTCTTCGCACCAAAGGATTTGCATGATCTAATTTAAACTGTTGACGTGAACGAACTAAATCGATACAGGTAAAAAGAGCTGTTCTAAATGAACTTGGATCTGCCACATTCTTTCCCGCTATCTCAAAGGCAGTGCCATGGTCAGGCGAAGTTCTCACAAAAGGCAGGCCGGCAGTGAAGTTAGTCCCCCCGCCAAAAGATAAAAGCTTAAAAGGAATTAAACCCTGATCATGGTACATAGCTAAAATAGCGTCATACTTAGCATAATTACCAGAACCAAAAAAGCCGTCAGCTGGAAAGGGGCCAAATACCAGGGTGCCATTCTTTTTACACTCAATGATGGCAGGTCTGATGATGTCATTTTCTTCGATTCCAATGGCACCTCCATCACCTGCATGCGGATTTAATCCCAGTACAGCTAGAGTAGGCTTATCTATTCCAAAATCTTGCTGGAGAGAGGCCTCCATTAAATGGATTTTTTTGATGATTTGATTCTTCGTAACAGAGGTGGCCACTTTGTTTAAAGGTAGGTGATTTGTTACCAGTCCTACCCGTAAATTATCTTGTACCATGAACATAAGACTTTCGGACTGACCGAAAGCATGGGTGAGATATTCAGTATGTCCGGGAAATCCAAATTTGGCTAATTCCATGGTCTCCTTATTGATGGGGGCGGTCACTAACCCATCAATTTGTCCATCTTTTAACTCTTTAACTGCGCCTGCCAGCGATTTAATAGCATAAACACCTCCCTCTTCAGTAATTTGACCTAAGTTAATATTCACACTTTCTTGCCAACAATTGACAACATTAACTGTGTTTGGTTGGAATTTTTCACCATTACGCACCTGGTGGAAAGGAAATTCCAGTTCTGTGATGTTTTTGTGGTAAGACAAAACTTTTGCAGACCCATATACTACGGGAGTGCATAAGTTTAGAATGCGAGGATCTGAAATGGTTTTGATAATGACCTCAAGTCCAATACCGTTGATATCACCAACACTTATCCCTATTTTGGGTTTTTCCATGCTTTATAATTATTGTCTCTAAACCAGAGTATATTCACAACAAGAACAAATTTACTTAATTTCTGATAAAGGACAAAGGGTAGTTTTCGAAGGGTATATTCAATTAAAAAAAAATGACATTTGTCATTTTGATTTTTTGTAATAAAATTCATATCTTGCACGGGATTTTCTAATAATATCGCTTTATGAAAAAACTTCTCCCAAACCTAATAAATAAGCCACTTTTTTTAATAGTATTCCTATCTATTTTATTTGTAAATGGTTGTAAAAAAGATAATCCTGAGGTTTTTACTTCCAGACTAACTAAAGATTTTAACGGGGAGGTTATTCAGGAATGGAACAATCTTTTCCTTGATCTCGAAAGGTATGCACAAGGTTTCAGACCTTGTCCGGCACCCAGGGCTTTGGCTTACATAGCGTTAGCCTGTTACGAAGCTTGTGTTATAGATATGCCTGCTTATAAAAGTTTGCGATTTAATTATCCTGGTTTAAGCCTTCCTACACAAGAACCTCTCGTTGATTATCATTATCCGACCGTAGTTAATGCTATTTATAGTAAGTTGCTCACCAATTTTATGGGCAATGTTAACGGTATTCCTGCAGACAAGTTTGCCAAAATTTCTGCATTGTATAATAAACTTAAAAATGATTATAAAGACGATGCGTCAGCTGAAAGTATCATAAAATCAGATGAATATGGTATTAAGATTGCAGAAGCCGTTTTTGAATATGCTAAAACTGACGCTGTTGGGCATAATTATCACTTAAATCCATTTAAGAATACAGTAAGTAAATATACAACCAGTCCAAAGCCAGGTAGGTTTTCTCCTACGAATGCGAGCGGACCTGGTATGTTCCCTGATTTTGGCTATGCCCGTACCTTTGTGATTAATGAGGGGGATAAGTTAATTCCTGCTCCCATTCCTTACAGTGAAGAAGTTAATTCTCAATACTATGTTCAGGCAGCAGAAGTGTATGCAACGGTAAATAATCCAACACCAGACCAAAGATGGCTGGCCTTTTTTTGGAGCGATGATTTAACAGGTTTAACCTTCAGTCCCCCTTCAAGATGGTTGGCTATTGCCAATCAAGTATATGAACTGGAAAATGTAGATTTAGAAACGGCTGTTTATGCTAATGCAAAATTATGTATAGCATTAAATGATTGTGTGGTAGCCTGCTGGTATTCAAAATATTTCTACGATGTCGAGAGACCTGTTGACTATATAAGAAAAATGATGCGGTCCTCCTGGCAACCTGCTTTGTATAATCCTTTGACAAAAGAGACTGGTATTTCACCAAATTTCCCTGCCTATCCATCTGGTCATTCAACCATGGGAGGTGCTGCTGCAGAGGTGTTAACAGATATTTTCGGAAATTATTTTCCAATGACTGACCGTTGCCACGAAGGTAGAGAAGATTTTGAAGGTGGGAAACCAAGACAGTTCAACTCTTTCTATGAAATGGCTAATGAAAACGCTATTTCAAGGATTCCGTTAGGGGTTCATTTTAGAATGGATTGTGAGCAAGGCGTGAATCTGGGTATTCGTGTAGGTCGTAAGGTTAATCAGTTTTCCTGGAAAAAGGGATAGATTTTTTCTTTACCTCTTTATTATTATAACCTGATCACTCTTACCGTCATTCAAAAGCATTTCTTTGTTGTTAAAACCAACGATGAGATTCGTATCTTTTAGGCCACCGAGTTCTCTAATCTGTCCGCCATTACTTATTTCAACTACTTTTTCATTTTTTATAATCCATATAGTGTTTCCAAAAGTCAGTACCTTTTGCCATTCTTTTAAAGGAATGAATAGTAGAAATTGACCTAGTAAATCACATTGAACAATGCCTTGGTTCTGGTCAAACAAATACAGATGAGTTTCCGTTTGTGCCATATACATTATATTTGGTGGTTGTGGGCAACAAAAAATGAGATCTGTTTTTAGCCTCTCTATCTTTCCCTCATCACTTACGCTACCTAACTGATAGTTGAATTGATCAAATAACCAGATCTGGTCGTTCTTACCTGTAGCTGCACAACCGATGAAGCCCCATTCTTCTTGATTTATCTGCCATTCTTTTAAAGGAGTCAAGGTTCTGTCTAAAGTTATGAACCTTTGTTGATCCGTGTAAAAAAGGAGTATTTGTAAAGGATTTCTTACATCTATCTGGCTCAGTTTCCCGTCTCTGTTATTAATAAATTGAAATAGTAAATTCCCCTTTGTATCCCATTTTTTTAGATACTGGTCTGCAGACAATGTGTAAATCTGCTCCAGCACATCCATTTTGAAAAGATCCGTATTTTCAGAAAGCTTTAGGGTATAAGACGCTGTAGTCTGCCCTAATAATTGACAGTAAAATGGGATAAAAAAGATCAGTTGCCTAAATATTTTCATATACTTCACCCTGATTATTTTCAAAAAAATGATAATTCAACGCAGTTCCGTCCCAGCGTGCGTAGCTGAAATACGTCATCCAGTCTCCTAAATTGATATATCTGCTCTTTTTATTTGAAAGGGTAAGGTTGATAGGTAAGTGTCTGTGTCCAAAAATGAAATAATCAATGTTCTCCTCTGTTATTTTTTTTTCACAATATTGTACAAGCCACTCTTTTTTCACGCCCATAAAATGCTGGGGTTCTGTATTGTGTTTTCTGCTTAGGGAGGAGAAATATTGGGCCAAAGACAGACCAAGATTTGGATGTAATTGGCTATAGGCCCATTGAGCAAGAGGGTGAGTAAATACTTTTTTCATTTTTTTATAGCCATAATCACCTGGTCCCAGACCATCACCATGACCGAGCAGAAACTTTTTTCCACCCCATTCTTTTATAATTTCCGATTTGTTCAGGGTTACGCCCAATTCCTCCTCCAGATATCCAAACATCCATACATCATGATTTCCTGTAAACATAGTTACTTGTATTCCAAGATCGCCCAGTTCAGCCAGTTTACCTAAGAGGCGGGTAAATCCTTTGGGGACTACTTTTTTGTATTCGAACCAGCATTCAAAAATATCACCAAGAAGGTACAGTTCGGAGGCATTCGGTTTAACTTCCTGGTCTAACCATCGGAGAATCTTTTTTTCTCTAAGGAGACTTTCAGCTAAAGTGCCAGCCCCCAGATGAAAATCTGAAGCGAAATAAATGAATTTTCTTGTTTCCATGCATCAAAATTAATAAATTAACGAGCAAAGATGGTATAGCTGTTTTTAAGGTATAAAATAAAAGGTATGAATATAGATTTAACTGGCAAAAATGCTTTTGTATTTGGAGCAAGCAAGGGAATTGGCAAGGCTATTGCATTTTCTTTAGCTTCTTTGGGCGCTAATGTTACGTTGGCTGCCCGTTCTGCTGAGAAATTAGCAGAAATAAGTTTGGAACTAAATAAGCAAAGAGTGGCAGATCACCAGGATCACGACTATTTGGTTGTGGACGGGAATGACCCGGCAGACATTAAACGTAAATTACAAATTTTATTGAATGTCAAAACCTATCATATTTTGATCAACAATACGGGCGGTCCTCCGGCCGGAGCTATTTTATCGGCCGATTGGGAAGCATTTCAGCAAGCTTTTCAGATGCATTTGCACTGTAGCCACCTTTCTGTTCAATTGATGACTGAAAAAATGAAAGAGGTGGGGTATGGTAGAATTATCAACATTATAAGTACCTCTGTTCGTATGCCAATTGATGGATTGGGAGTGTCCAATACCACCCGTGCTGCCATGGCGTCCTGGGCAAAAACGCTGGCGAATGAAGTTGCGCCCTACGGAATTACTGTGAATAATATTCTTCCAGGATTTACAGCTACGGAAAGGTTGGATACTTTAATGGAGATTTGGGCGGAGCAAAATGGCCTTTCCAAGGAAGAACAAATAAGTCAAAGTAAATTATCCATCCCAATGAGACGTTTTGGTACACCTGAGGAAATAGCGGATGTTGCTGCCTTTTTAGCCAGTCCGTCAGCTTCTTATGTCACAGGAACCAGTATTATTGTCGATGGGGGGCGTACTAAAAGTTTATAACTTTGGTTGCGTTTCACTGGATGATTTTAAATCAAAGTAGGCGCGAAGTAATTTTGCCCTGTGTTCTCCACAAAGATTGGTGAGGGTCTCATCGCTGGCTTCCACTATTTTTTTAACTGAACCAAGAGCGCTCAATAATGTCTGTATCGTTTTTTCCCCAATCCCCTGAATATTTTCCAGTTCCGATTGGATAAAATTTTTGGACCTTATCGTTCTGTGGAAAGTTAT
This sequence comes from Saprospiraceae bacterium, assembly GCA_021299835.1. Classification (GTDB taxonomy): domain Bacteria; phylum Bacteroidota; class Bacteroidia; order Chitinophagales; family Saprospiraceae; genus BJGN01. The sequence continues at coordinate 49,284 of JAJTER010000001.1, forward strand.
GGCAAATCTATGCGCTTCATTTCTGGCCTGTTGAATTAATTTTAATGATTCTGACTTTTTATTAATGTAGAGCGGTATCGCATCACCCGGGAAAAATATTTCTTCTAATCGCTTGGCAATACCTATAACGGTCATTTTTCCACTTAAACCCAGTTGTTCTATGCTTTTCATAGCGGCACCCAGCTGGCCTTTACCTCCGTCAATGACTACTAATTGGGGTAAATCCTTTCCTTCGTCTAAAATTCTCTTATATCTGCGATAAACAACCTCTTCCATACTCGCAAAATCATTAGGCCCAATGACCGTTTTAACATGAAAATGGCGGTAATCTTTTTTAGATGGTTTGGCATTTTTGAATACAACGCAAGAAGAAACTGGGTGGGTACCTTGTATATTGGAGTTGTCAAAGCAATCAATATGAAAAGGTACTTCTGGCATATTTAAGTCTTTTTGTAATTGCTTCAAAATCCTTTCCGTAGGTGTTTGTTTCTTTTCTTTACTTAAAAGATCTTTCTTTTTTTGAAGTTTATAGTAAAGCACATTTCTTTCTGAGAGTTCTAATAATTTTTTCTTATCACCAATTTGAGGTACGGTATTTTTTACATTGGTTTCAGTTAAGACAACAGGGATTGACGTAATTATTTCAGGAGCAAAGCTATTGAACCTATCCCTGATGATTGGAATAGCTAAAGACAGTAAATCTTCCGGTTCTTCTTCCTCCAGTTGAAGGGTAAGTTCCTGAGTATGAGCCTGAATAATAGCGCCATTGACCACCCTCAAATAATTGATATAAGCCTCTTTTTCATCTGTTAAAATGGTAAAAACATCAACATCCCTGATAGTATGGCTTACAATGGTGGATTTAGCCTGATAGTCTTCAAAAGCAGCTAATTTTTCTTTAATAGCCTGTGCTTTTTCAAAAGCCAGTTCTTCAGCATATTGGTTCATTATTTTTTTGAAATGCTGCAATACAGAACTAAAATGGCCTTTAAGTATATTCTTAATTTGTTCTATTTTTTCATTGTAGATAAGCTCTGATTCTAATCCTGCACAGGGCCCCATGCAATTTTTTATATGGTATTCAAGGCAAAGTTTAACTTTTCCATCTCTAATATTTTCCTCACTCAGATTAAAAACACAGGTTCTTAGAGGGAATAGTTGTCTGATTAATTCTAATATTATTTTTAGCCTACCTTTTGAGGTATAAGGTCCAAAATAAACAGATCCATCTCTAATGACTCTGCGGGTAATGATTACCCTGGGGAATCGTTCATTTTTAATGCAAATATAGGAGTAGGATTTATCATCTTTGAGGGAAACATTATATCTTGGCTGGTGCTCCTTTATGAGGGCACTTTCTAAAAGCAGCGCATCAGTTTCAGATTCGACCATGGTAAAATTGAGAAAATCAGCATTTTTAACCATGATGCGGGTTCGAAAAAGACGATCCCGTCTCTCTCCGAAATAAGAAGAAACCCTATTCCTTAGGTTTTTAGCTTTTCCTACATAAAGAATGGTTCCATCCTGTTTACAAAATCGGTAAACACCTGGTGTTTTAGGAATGGTTTCTGCCAATTCCTTATATTCCTCCGTTGTCATAAAGGTTGGAATCTAAGCTATTGCGGTATCTCTTAAAAAATCAATTTCCACTAATTCGCATAAAATATGTCCTACCAGCATGTGACATTCCTGAATTCTTGGGGTATCAGTAGATGGAGCCTTAAAAAGATAATTACTTAATGGGTCCATTTTGCATGTATTTTGTCCTGTAAAACCTATAGTAATGATATCGTTTTCCCTGGCATATTCAAAAGCCTTGATAACATTTTGTGAGTTGCCGGAGGTTGAAAGCCCCACCAGAATATCACCTGGTTTCCCTTTGGCGGTAAGTAAACGGGAAAAGACCTTTTCGTAACCATAATCGTTAGCTACGGCCGTTAAAAAAGCATTATCAGCACTTAATGCTTCAGCATTTAAGGGTTTTCTGTCAAAGTAGTATCTGCCGGAGAGTTCAGCAGCAAGATGCATGGCATCGACAGCACTACCGCCATTTCCGCAAAACATTATTTTATTGCCATTTCGAAGCGCATCAATCATCCGTTGAGCCATTTCACTCATTAGAAGGGTTAGTTCCGTATTATTTAAAAGGGCTTGTTTACTTTCAACAGACTCTTTAAATCTTTTAGTAATAATTTCTTGCATGATTGTATTGTTGGTAAACCAATGGAAAAGTCCTCAAAAGTACATAAAATAGATTATTTTTGAGGTTCATCAATAAGATATGGCGTGAAAATAATTTTGATCGGTACAGCACACCCATTCAGAGGCGGACTTGCTTCTTTCAATGAACGGTTAATGACTCAATTTCAAGAGGAAGGTCATGAAGTAATGATTTTAAATTTTACGCTACAATATCCCTCATTTTTATTTCCCGGAAAAACACAATTCAGCGATAGCCCTGCTCCGGAAAATCTACAAATCACAAGACAGGTTAATGCCATAAATCCATTTTCCTGGATTCGGAACGGCTTGTTCTTACTATCTCAAAAGCCTGATATCATTCTTTTTAAATATTGGCTTCCTTTTATGGCTCCTTGTTTTGGTGTTATTTCTATGATAGCCGGGTGGAGGAAATCGATCAAAAGACTGGCCATTTTAGATAATATCGTTCCTCATGAAAAAAGGTTTTTAGACGCTTTGCTTACTTCATTCTTCGTTTGGAATATAGATGCTTTTTTAGCAATGAGCCATTCCGTGGCTTCCGATGTAAAGCGTTTTACTCTTAAAAAGAAATGTGTTCTAAGCCCTCATCCATTATTTGATAATTTTGGACCTCCTGTAGATAAAATGATTGCGAGGAATTATTTTGGATTAAATGAAGATCAAAAAGTTCTGTTGTTCTTTGGATTTATCAGACCCTACAAAGGGCTTGATTTGCTAATAGAAGGATTAGCAAAAACAAAAAGTGAAAACATAAAATTAATTATAGCCGGGGAGTTTTACACAGACGAAAAACCTTATTTCGATCTGGCAAAACTATGGGGAATTGAAGATAAATTGATCTGGAAAAATCATTTTATCTCCAATGAGGAGGTTGGACTTTACTTTTGTGCCGCCGATCTTGTCGTGCAGCCTTATAAGCATGCAACACAAAGTGGCGTCACTCAAATTGCCTATCATTTCGAAAAACCAATGATTGTAACTGATGTTGGTGGTTTAGCTGAAATTGTTCCCGATGGAATTTCTGGTTATCTGGTTTCGCCAAATGCAGAGGACATTGCAGCTAAAATAGATTATTTTTATGAAAATCCCGAGCAGGGTCAAATCTTAGAAAAGGGCTTGCGTCAGGAAAAAAAGAAATATCTTTGGTCGGTTATGACTAAAAATTTGATTGACTTATCTCAAAATGTTTGAATATGATGGTTCGCTGTAAAGCACCTCTGCGCATTGGGTTAGCAGGTGGTGGAACAGACGTTAGTCCTTACACAGATCAATATGGCGGTGCCATTTTAAACGCTACGATTAGTTTATTTGCCTACGCTTTTCTGAAGCTGAGAGATGACCACCACGTGGTTTTAAAGGCGATGGACAAGCAGGAAGAGGTGAATATTGAGGTGAGTCCTCTTTTAAGGCTGGATGGTAATTTAGATTTGGCAAAGGGCGTTTTTAATCGGTTGGTAAAGGATTTCAATATTCCCATTCGGGGTTTTGAATTGACCACTTATGTAGATGCTCCTCCTGGCTCAGGATTAGGTTCCTCTTCTACCTTAGTAGTTGCTATTTTAGGCGCTTTCGTAGAGGCGTTTAAGCTTCCCCTTGGAGAATACGATATTGCTCATTTAGCCTATTCCATTGAACGGGAAGATTTGAAAATGGCCGGGGGAAGACAGGATCAATATGCTGCCACTTTTGGCGGTTTTAATTTCATGGAGTTTGGTGCCAATGACAAGGTGATTGTCAATCCTTTAAGAATTAAGGAAAAAGTGCTTTTTGAATTGGAGAATAATCTGGTGTTATTTTTTACAGAAACCTCCAGGCTTTCATCTTCTATTATTCAAAAGCAACAAGACAATGTAAATAATAATGTTTTATCTTCCATTGATGCCATGCACCAGTTAAAGGAGCAAGCCATATTAATGAAGGAAGCGCTCTTAAAAGGTGAAGTCAATCAGATCGGAGAAATTCTTCATTTTGGTTGGCAGCAGAAAAAGGCAATGGCGCAGGGAATTACCAATGATTCTATTGATCTTTATTATGAAACGGCTATGAACGCAGGCGCAACAGGTGGGAAAATTTCAGGAGCTGGTGGTGGGGGCTTTATGATTTTTTATGCCCCTGAAAATCATAAGTTTAAGGTTATTCGTTCTTTAGAAAAAATAGGAGGCAAAGTCCTTCCATATCAGTTTGTTCAATACGGAATGGTAAGTTGGGGATTATGATACATGGATATTTATTGGTTTTTATCGGCATTTATCTGCTTGGGACTGTTTTTATTGGTTGGTGGGCTTCAAGTAAAGTTAAAACTACCAAAGATTTTGTTATCGCTGGGCGTCGGTTACCCACAAGTCTGGCCGCTTGCGCTTTATTTGCTACCTGGTTTGGCTCGGAAACCATACTGGGTGCGCCGGCAGAATTTGCAGAAAACGGTGTTCTAGGTATTATTGAAGATCCCTTTGGTGCCGCTCTTTGCTTAGTTCTAGTCGGTCTCATTTATGCCAGGCCTTTATACAGACTAAATATTTTAACTTTCAATGATTTTTTTAAAATGAGATTTGGAAGAATAGCTGAAATCACCTCCGCTGTTTTTATGATCCCCTCTTATTTTGGATGGATTGCAGCTCAGTTGGTCGCTTTGGCCATTGTACTGAAAACAATTATTGGCATTCCCTTAATTTATGGCATTATATTATGTACGGTCGTGGTCGTATTTTATACCTATTTTGGTGGAATGTGGGCTGTTTCTATTACCGATGCTGTTCAATCTATTATGATTATCATTGGTTTACTGCTTCTGGCCTATTCTTTATCAAATCAGGCTGGAGGCGTTCAGGTGGTTTTAGATGCTCAACCCGAAGGCTTTTTTCGTTTCTTGCCCGAAGCAAAACCAATGGCTGTGTTGGAATATTTCGCCGCATGGATTACCATAGGATTGGGTTCAATACCCCAACAAGATGTTTTTCAGAGGGTTATGGCAGCAAAATCGGAAAATACTGCCGTTAAAGCAGGGGTGATTGCCGGTTTGATGTATCTAACAGTGGGCTTAATCCCTTTATTTATCGGGCTATGCGCAAACTACTTATACCCATCATCGAATCCGGCGGATACCCAAATGATTATTCCGGTCATTGTTTTAGAACATGGATCATTATTTTTACAAATCGTTTTTTTTGGTGCCCTTCTGTCTGCTATTTTAAGTACGACTTCCGGGGCTATTTTAGCTCCGGCAACGGTTATAGGAGAGAATATTTTAAGGCCAATGTTGAGGAATAATTCCGATAAATTAATGCTTCACACGATGAGGCTTTCAGTCGTTGGTGTAGCCATTTGTGCTGCATTTCTGGCAACAAGTAAATCAAATATATACGAGTTGGTCGGAATGTCCTCAGCCTTAAGTTTAGTTGCCTTGTTTTTTCCCTTAACCGCTGGACTATTTTGGAAATCAACGTCAAGGATTGGGGCTATTTTGAGCATGATTAGTGGATTGTTTGCCTGGACATTATCAGAATTCGTCTTTCATAGCCATATACCAAGCATCCTAATTGGAGGTGGAGTTAGTCTTTTTTTCATCATAATAGGTAGCTTACTATTTCCCGATGATAGCCATAAGTTGTTTTTAGATAATTCAAAGCAAGCTACAATGTAGGGTCGTAACTTAATATGGCCGTGGCAAGTCTTTGAATATCTTCTGGTAAGTGGAGCGCACTCAAAACTATTCTGGTGATGGGCTCGTCCAGTGACGTTGGATAGGGGAAATGGGAGACGTACATTTGATGAAGGAGTAAATGGTTTGATAGTGTTTTTTTTGTCGAAAAATGTACGGGGTATCCAGTTACACTTCTTAATACCTGATTATCAGTTCCAATAAGATTTTCAAATTGTGTTAAATTTTGAAGTAAAACGGTTCGCAAAGCTTTATAATGGTCTTGCATTTGAATCCAGGTATCTAAATAAGCGGGCGAAGCAGGCGATGCTCCACCAAAATGAGGGCTATCCCATATTTTGTCTATCCAATATTTATTACCGGCAATGACTCCGGCGGGAATGCCCAATCCTTTACCCATACTTCCTATTACGACACCGTGAACCTGTTCAGGCAAGGTCAGGGACGACAAAATGCCACTACCGTCCTTTCCTCGAATACCCAGTGTATGGGATTCGTCTAAGACCAAAATAATTTCTCGCTTATTTCCCAGTCTTTGCAGCCAGTTAAAATCATATTCTATAACTTGTAGGGAATCAATGGCATTGCTGTAAATAAAAAGAGGTGGACCAGACTGATGGCTTTTTAAAATACAAGTTTCTTCCCACTCGCTTCTGCTGCTAAAACTTTCGGGGATATCTAACCACAGGGCAGGATGAGCATTGGGAGCAAATATTAATTCACCAACAGAGGTAAAAACCTTATAGGCTAAAATTCCTGCTAAAGTACCCGAGGAAACTGTTAATGCTGCTTCTTGTCCAAGGTACCTGGCTAATAATTCCTCCGTTTCTTCATAAACAGCCAGGCGCATGAAACCTACCCTGGAACTTCCAAAATTACTGCCATACTGACTTATGGAGGAGGCTAACCTTTCATGAAAAACGGGGTCATTCGCTATGCCCAAATAGCTTGTTCCACTAAAATATAAAAGGGCGGATCCTTCACAAAACATCCATCTGCCTGGTTGGTGACTCAGGTTATATATCATAAATGAATATTTTTCAAGGTAATAGAATAATCAAATAATTTTAGCGCCGATACCATTTCGATGGGGAAGAACTACCTCGCCATGTTCTATGACAGCCCCTTCAGCAGGGTCATTAGACAATAAAAGAGCGCCATCCATATCGACATAATCTAACAAAGGCAATAGATGGGCAATGGCTGTAATGCCAACGGACGACTCTGTCATACAACCAACCATAACTTTCATATTCAGTTCTTTAGCTTCTTGTATCATCCGAAGCGCGGGGGTAAGTCCGCCACATTTCATTAGTTTTATATTTACCCCATGAAAATATCCGGCGCAGCGTTTTACATCTTCTTCCTTTTGACAACTCTCGTCGGCAATCACAGGCAAAACGCATTTTTCAAATAAGAGCTTTTGTCCTTCCCAATCTTCAGGTTTTAGGGGTTGTTCGATAAATTCAACGCCCAAATTTTTCAATTCTGGAGCATAAGCTAAAGTTTCCTCCGCGGTCCAGGCAGTATTGGCATCTACCCGAAAAACAGCGGTAGTATGCTTTCGAAGATGTCTTATGATGTTTAAATCATCTTTTGTTCCCAGCTTAATTTTATAGATAGGCCAGGGCATTTCATTCATTTTAGCAACCATTTCCTCTGTTGGACCAAATCCCAGTGTATAATCTGTCAAAGGATTATTTTGGTATTGCAGCCCCCATTTTTTATAAAGAGGTAATCCTTCTATCTGAGCTAAAAGATCGTGCGCCGCCTCGTCCAGAGCACATTGTTCAAAGGGATGATTTTTTAGCAGAGGATGAAGCAGTTCCCAATATTTCTCTGCCGTTACCAGAGGGGTAGATTCAATGATGGGCTTCCAGGCATTAAATCGATGAATCATTTCATCTTGATCGAGTCCATAATATTTAGTAGCGGTAGCTTCGCCGTATCCCGTATAAATACCGTTGGAAAGGGAGATAATAACGGTGGGCTGATAATCTCTGGAACCATGGGTGATTCTAAAAGTATGACGTAGTTTTAACTGAAAAGGATGGACATTTAAGGTAAGCATTATCGTTAGAAAGGGTTAAGCAGTGGGAGACTCCAGGTAAGTTAACGTTTTATTCTCTGTATCAAGTTCGGCTAATATACCTACGGGTAAAGTAAAATTATTAGGTACATGGCCGAAGGAGAGACCATACACTGCTGGAACATTAAGATCGCCTAGCCGGTCAAAAATTGTTTCTTTCAGGGTTAGTGATTCCTCATCTTTTTTAGGATTGCACCCCTCGAAAACACCTAAAATCAAACCTTTAGCTTTATGAAGATTTGCTGATTGCCTCAATTGGGTGAACATTCTATCCAGACTATAAGGACGTTCGTCAATATCTTCCATGAACAATAATTTATCAGTAGCATCAAAAGCAAAGGGCGTTCCCGCAAGAGCGGCAAGAAGACTTACATTACCACCCATTAACCTTCCCGAAACTTTTCCAGCTTGTATGCTGTAAGGTTTAAAATGCTCTCTTTCAGGGGTTAATTCCTCTGTTGCTAAATTAATAACATAAGGTTTTGTAAAAGAATCAAAGAGAACGCCTTTAATATGTTGAACCGTATACGGAGTCCAGGTAGCCGCTGCCACCTGACCGTGAAACCCTACCAGGCCAGTTCGAAGGAAAATGGCTTGAAGTAAGGCCGTTATGTCACTGTACCCAATGAGTATTTTAGGATTATTCCTGATGAGTTCATAATTGATGTTGGGTAAAAGCCTGGAACAACCATAACCACCACGGGCACACCAAATAGCTTTAATGGAAGGATCTTCAAAAAAAGTATGAAGGTCTTCCAGTCTTTGTTCATCCGTTCCTGCCGTGAAGCCTCGTTTTTCTCTGACATACTTTCCGGGAACCACTTGCAGGCCTAATTGAGTAAGATTATTCACTGCTTTTTCGTAGCCGGCATCGGGAACATAACTTCCGGGGGTGATTAAGCCAACTTTATCACCGGGAAGGAGTCTCTGTGGCTTGATAATATCTCTATCTGCCTTCAAAGAAGCAACAGGACGCTTTGATGTGGACGCTAATAATGAGCCAAGTATCCCCATTGAAGCAAGCTCATGAAAATCTCTCCTATTCATAATTTTGTATTAAATCGGTAAGTGTTATTCAAAAGTAGTTATTTTGTGCGAAATTAAAGCAGAATTGATTCAGTGCTTATTTTTATATATAAATGAATATGAATAAGGAGTCCGGGCATTTAAAACGTGTTTTAATCATTCTATACTATTGGCCACCTTCAGGTGGAGCAGGTGTACACAGGTGGTTGAAATTTGTTAAATACTTAAGAAACTTTGGCTGGGAACCTATCGTTTATGTCCCCTCAAATCCGGATTATCCCATCATTGATTCAAACCGTCTGGATGAAATTCCATCGGATATTGAAATTATTAAAAGACCAATTTGGGAACCCTTTTCTCTTTACAGAAAATTTACAGGAAAGAAAAAGGATACAAAAATGGATTTCGGGCATTTGGTTAATGTCAAAACCTATATTCAAAAGGGTTGGAAAGAAAGACTAGCTATCTGGATACGGGGGAATTTTTTTATTCCTGATTCCAGGGTATTTTGGGTAAACCCTTCTTTTCGTTTTCTTTCTGATTATTATAACAAAAACAAATTTCAAGCCGTTATTTCATCTGGTCCACCTCATTCTTTACATTTGATTGCCTTAAAGTTAAAGTTAAAATTCAATGTTCCCTGGATGGCTGATTTTCGAGATCCCTGGTCTGAATATTTTTCAGCCCTGATGTTGTCAAAATGGGCCGTTAATAAACATACTACCCTAGAAAAAAGAATTTTGCAAACGGCCGATAAAGTAGTGGTCATCGGCAGGAATATGCAAATGCAGAATTTTGAAAATGCAGGTATTCATTCTGATATTGTCATGAATGGTTTTGATATAGATGATTATCAGCGCTTAGAAAAACCTCTTGTAAAGAAAGAAAAATTTACCCTCCTCTATGCTGGTACGCTCTCTCAAAGAAGAAATAATTCTTTGTTTTGGAAGGTTATTAAAAGTCTTATTGATACTAACGAATTATTTGCTTCGAAATTAAATATTCAGTTAGTTGGCAAAGTTGATAGTTCTGTATCAGAGGATATTAAAAAATATAATCTTGAATCTTTTATAGATATTGTTGACTTTATTCCATTTGAAGAAGTGGTGAAAAGGCAAATGGAAGCTACGGTTCTTTTACTTTTTGTTGATAATTTTGAAGGTGCAAAATGGGTGCTGACAGGAAAGTTTTTTGAATATTTAGCGTCAAATAGACCTATATTAGCCCTTGGGCCAATAGGGGGAGATTTGTCAGCCGAAATAACTAATACTTCGTCGGGTTTGTTGGCAGATTATAATGATGAAGAAAGTATGGAGAAGGCTATCTCTATTTTCTTTAATCAGTATTTAGACCAATCTATTTTTTCATTTCAGAATAAAAACATTGAAAAATATAGTCGTTTGGGTTTAACTCAAAAAATAGCCTCCTTATTAGACGAAATGATTTGATGATTCAAATCCTAAAATAATTAAAAAAATGCTGGAAAATAATTACTCAGAAGATAATATCATTTCACTTGACTGGCGGGAACATATTCGATTGAGACCCGGTATGTATATCGGTAAATTGGGAGATGGTTCTACCCCTGATGACGGTATTTATATCCTTATAAAGGAGGTAATAGATAATACTATCGACGAATTTGTGATGGGCTTTGGAAAACAAGTGCTGATAAAAATGGATGATCATTCCATGGAAATCAGGGATTTTGGACGGGGTATTCCGCTGGGAAAAGTTATTGAATGCGTTTCCCAGATAAATACAGGTGGAAAATATGACTCTAAAGCTTTTAAAAAATCGGTGGGCCTTAACGGTGTAGGTACTAAAGCTGTTAATGCTCTTTCCTCGAAATTTATGGTTACTTCCTACCGTGATGGGAAACAAAAAAAGGCAGCTTTCAATCAGGGGATGCTGCTCGATGAATCTGCTCTGCTCGATGCTACAGAATCAAACGGTACTTGGGTTTATTTTGAACCTGATGCTGATATATTTAGGAATTTTCGTTTCAGAAAGGAATTTATCGAAAATCAACTCTGGAATTATGCCTATTTGAATGCAGGCCTGAAACTCATTTTCAATGGCACTACCATCGTTTCTAAAAATGGCTTGTTAGATCTTTTAGAGCGTAAAACAAAAAATGATGAGTTGCGATATCCAATTATTCATCTGAAAGGGGAGGATATCGAATTGGCCATTACCCACGGAAATCAGTATGGAGAATTGTATTATTCTTTCGTAAATGGTCAGAATACTACCCAGGGTGGGACGCATTTACTGGCATTTAAAGATGCCATCGCTAAAACCGTGGCCGAGTTCTTTAAAAAGAACTACGATAGAAGAGATGTTTTAAGCTCTATCATGGCAGCTGTAAGTATTCGGGTGGAAGAACCTGTCTTTGAGTCTCAAACGAAGACAAAACTTGGATCTTCTCACATGGGCCCTGATGCTCCGTCCGTGCGAACGTTTATTGGGAATTTTGTCAAAGAACAACTGGATAATTATTTACATAAAAATCCTGAAATCGCCAAGTTAATTGAAAAGCGAATCTTGCAGTCTGAAAGAGAAAGAACTGAAATTGCAGATATTAAAAAACTCGCTAATCAAAGGGCAAAAAAGGCAAACCTCCACAATAAAAAATTGAGAGATTGCCGTATTCATTTTAATGACCCTCCTAAAAAGGTGAGCGATGAAGATCGGCATAAATCAACCCTCTTTATAACAGAAGGGGACTCAGCCAGTGGTTCTATTACTAAAGCGCGAAATGTTCAGTTTCAGGCTGTTTTCAGCTTGCGTGGAAAACCTTTGAATTGTTTTGGAATGACTAAAAAGGTCGTTTACGAAAATGAAGAGTTTAATCTTTTGCAGCACGCGCTAAATATTGAAGACGGTATCGAAGACCTTCGCTATAATCAGATTGTCGTCGCAACGGATGCCGATGTCGATGGAATGCATATCAGATTGCTTCTGCTTACCTTTTTTCTGCAATTCTTCCCCGATCTTGTTCGAAGTGGACATGTTTATATTTTAGATACCCCGCTTTTTAGGGTGAGAGATAAGAATCAAAAGTTTTATTGTTATTCAGAAAAGGAAAAACAAGAGGCGATAACAAAATTAAAAGGTAAACCTGAAATTACCCGATTTAAAGGTCTTGGGGAAATTTCTCCCGGCGAATTTAGTAGCTTTATTGGCTCAGACATAAGACTGGATCCGGTTTTCCTTAATGATGAAACAGATATTGATGAGATTCTGGCCTACTATATGGGTAAAAATACCCCTTTAAGACAGGAATTTATTATCGGGAATCTTCGCTATGAAAAAAATGACATCCTTGAAATTGCAGGCATTTGATTAGTAATTATGTCCGAATTTTAAAGGAGTTTTTCGTTTCCCTAAGTGATTTATCTGACATCTTCGCAATGGCATAAATATTGCCAATGTATTCACCCCAATACAAAAGAATGCCTTTGGGGTTTTTATCTGACATATTGTCATATTGATTTATTTATTAAATAATACCATGTTCGAAACATTTTTTGGAAATCAGGAAAACGATGATGATACTGAATTCATGCCTATAATTCCCATGGAAGACGATGGCTCTATGGGGAAGATGGGTAAAATTCCTGGACACATGCCAATCTTAGCACTCAAAAATACCGTGCTTTACCCTGGCGTTATCATTCCAATAACCGTTGGTAGAGATAAATCAATCAAATCAATTAAAAAGGCATTTGATACCAGTAGCAGGGCTATCGGTGTACTCTCTCAACGAGATATTCAAAAAGAAGATCCAGGAAAAGCAGACTTATACGAAATTGGTACTGTTGCTAAAATAATGAAGTTGCTTCGTATGCCCGACGGAACGACCACAGCTATTTTAAGAGGTCAGAAAAGATTTAGATTAGATGAACTTACGAAGCAAAAGCCTTATTTAGAGGGATCTGTTTCGCTCCTCGAGGAGCAGAAAAGAAGCGGAGGTCTTGAGTTTACAGCGCTCATTTCTACTATTATGGATATGGCGAAAAAGATTATTGAGCTTTCCCCAAATATTCCTTCCGAGGCTATCGCTATGTTAAAAAGTATTGAGGATAATACCTTTTTACTCAATTTTATTGCCTCTAATTTAAATTCAACTATAGAGGTTAAACAGCTTATCCTGGAAACGGATGATCAGGCAGGTAAGGCTGAGCTTATCCTTGGGGAAATTTCCAGGCAGTTACAATTGCTCGAATTTAAAGACCAAATCGAAAATAAAGTTCGCGTCGATATAGATAAACAACAAAGAGATTATTTCTTGAATCAACAATTGAAAACGATTCAGGATGAGCTGGGGCAAAATCCACAAGAAGAGGAAATAACAAGAATTTCTGCCAAAGCGGAAAATATTAAATGGTCTGAAAAAACAGCTAAGCATTTTCAAAAAGAATTGGTCAGACTGAAAAGAATTAATCCGCATTCGCCAGATTATAGTATGCAGATTACTTACCTCGATTTGCTTACTGAACTGCCTTGGGATAAAACATCCGCAGATATTTTCGACTTGAATAAAGTAAAAAAGACGCTGGATGCAGATCATTTCGGTCTCGAAAAGGTCAAGGAACGTATTATAGAACACCTTGCTGTTCTAAAACTAAAGGGTGATATGAAAGCACCTATCATCTGTTTGGTTGGCCCTCCAGGTGTTGGTAAAACCTCTCTTGGAAAGTCTGTCGCCAAAGCATTAGGTAGAAATTTCATTCGCATGTCATTAGGTGGTATTTCTGATGAAAGTGAAATAAGAGGACATAGAAAAACCTATATCGGTGCTATGCCGGGTAGAATTATTCAATCGCTGAGACGTAGCGGTACCAATAACCCAGTGTTTATCTTAGACGAAATCGATAAAATTAACAGGGATTTTAGAGGGGACCCTTCTTCAGCTCTCCTGGAAGTGCTTGATCCTGAACAAAATAGTACTTTTCAAGATAATTACCTGGAACTTGAATTCGATTTGTCAAAAGTACTTTTTATAGCCACAGCAAACTCTCTGAGTACTATTCAGCCTGCGCTATTGGATAGAATGGAAATCATAGAAATAAGTGGTTATTCCGTAGAGGAGAAAATGGAAATTGCCAAAAAATACCTCATTCCTGAACAATTGGAAGCACATGGTCTTCAAAAGAAACATATTAAATGGAAACCAGCGGTTCTTGAGTTTATTATACAACATTATACCCAGGAATCTGGTGTTAGAAATCTGAGTCGTCAGATAGCTTCTGTGATGAGAACCATCGCAAAATGGGTGGCAGGTGAAGAGGAATATCAACCTGAATTGACCAACCTTATGGTAAATAAGTTCTTGGGCCCCACAATTTATAGTCCGGATCAATATACCGAGAATAAAACCCCCGGGGTTGCTATTGGTTTGGCATGGACTCAAATGGGTGGTGCTATTCTTTTTGTGGAATCTTGTCTGACAAAAGGAAATGGTAAACTTATCATGACCGGAAATTTAGGCGATGTGATGAAAGAGTCGGCTACCACCGCCTTGAGCTTCGTTAAAGCTCATGCGGAAGAACTGAACATAGATATGGAGTTATTGGAAAAAAGAGATATCCATTTGCACATGCCTGAAGGAGCCATTCCTAAAGACGGTCCATCTGCAGGTATAACCATGCTTTCAGCCATTACTTCAATCTATACCGGAAGAAAAGTATTACCTTTTCTCGCTATGACAGGTGAAATAACGCTGAGGGGAAAAGTGCTTCCTGTTGGTGGAATAAAAGAAAAAATACTGGCAGCTAAAAGAGTGGGTATGAAGGATATAATCCTTTGTAAGGAAAATGAAAAGCATATTCTTGAAATAAATCCTGAGTATATTAAGGGTTTAAATTTCAAATACGTTACCGATATGTTTGAAGTTTTACATCTAGCTTTGGAACCGGCTAATAAATAATTTGCCTCTTATTTGGTTTTTTTGTATTTTTAAACGAAATAAATCGAACCATTTAATTAGATGGTGAGTCTTTATCTCAAATATCAGGGCATGAATCTTTATTATATACGTTTTACTTCGCTTTTGGTTTTTTTGTTGACTTTAAACCTAGCGTTTAGTCAGAAAAACAACAATGATCAACAGCAATTGGTGCAATTTTCAGGGTTAATTCTCGATGGAAGTGATCAGGCCGAGCTCTTTCCTGTCCCTTATACGAATATTCTTATTAAGGGGAAAAATAGAGGTACTTATGCCGATTTAAAGGGTTTCTTCTCTATCGTTGTTGAAAAAGGAGACGTAATTATTTTCTCCGCTGTGGGCTATAAAACCATCGAATTTCAAGTCGATAAAGATTTGAAAGATGACAAGTATTCTATTGTTCAGCTCATGTCCCAAGATCCATATAATCTTCCTGAAACCGTTGTCTTTCCGTGGCCAAGCAGAGACCATTTCAGACTTGAATTTCTCGCAATGGACGTAACTCCGGAACTTCAAAAAATTGCCGCTACCAATATGGCTAAAGAGGTTTTAAAGAAAGCGGAATCCGCAGTTGCCTACGACGGGAACGAAAATGCAGATTATTTCATGAGGCAGCAAGCATCAAATTTTTATCATTACGGGCAGAGACCTCCTATGAATATTTTTAATCCAATTGCCTGGAAAAAATTCTTTGATGCCTGGAAAAAGGGAGATTTTAAAAAGAAAGATGACTAATTTGGATAAATTCGCTTCTTTCCCCATAATAAAAGCTGCATTCCATACATACTTAGGCAGAAAAGCAAAGAGGTAAAGGTCAAAATCCCTAATCCAACATAGACCTTGGTCGTTTGCATGTTTATATAAGCAATCCGGTAACTATAGAAATCGGAAAAAATAAACAGCGTGTGAATGATAAATAGGAAAGAAAATAATTGAACAAGTATTTCTAAATAAACAGTTTGTCGTCTCTTTTGAATACTTCCCGAACTTTTTTTCTTTACTTTGATGTACCTCAGACTAAAAAATAAGTAGGCAAAAAATTGGCCTAAATAGGCCGCCGTTTCTAAACTTCCAAAAAACGGATTAGTTTCCGGGGATATCTTCGGTAAAAGTCCGCTGTGATACCCCAAAAAGGTGATAAAAAAGTACATTACCTGACCTATCGGTAGTAAAAAGTGCTTGGCATCAGTCCATCGGAATTGATATGTTGGAAATAAGGCGATTTTAATGTAATAGAAAAAAAGAACAGGTAATGCCAGGGTAAAGTAAATAGGCAGAAATCTTATTCTTGGGTACAATTCAAAAAATCCAAGAATTCTTAAGACAAAGTGAAGTTGTGTAAACCCAAAAGCAAGAAGAAGTAGAGCAAAAAATAGGTAAGATCGAGGCTCATTCTCCTTCTTAAAATAAAATCTGATGCCAACTAGTAAAGATAGAGTGATAGCAAAACCAATGATCGCTATGACTATCCAATAATAGATGGTGTGCGACTCCAAAGATTGGAGCACGCGGAATAATTCCATTCTGTCTGGGTTTATTTTGTCAAAGGTAACATTCTTTTTTTCAATGCCAAAAATCACTGTCTCTCCATTATTTCTTCACTAAAATGACTAATGTCACCTATTATTTTTGCGTTCACTTTAAAGCCATCGAATGAAACAATATACCCCTGTTACTCCCGAAGAAGCAGTATCCTTCATCAAATCTAATGATAATATCTTTATCCATAGTGCAGCAGCCTCACCCCAGGTACTGGGTAAAGCTTTAGCTGAAAGGCATCATTCCTTAAGAAATGTCACCATTTACCAAATTCATACAGAAGGTCATGCTCATTATGCTGATGAAATTTGTAAGGATGCCTTTTTGATAAAAAGTTTATTTACCGGAGCCAATATGAGGGAAGCTGTGGAAGCGGGAAGAGCAGAATTTGTTCCCATTTTTCTAAGTGATATTCCCTATCTTTTCAGACGTAAAAAAGTCCCATTGGATGTCGCGTTGCTTCAGGTTTCTCCTCCTGATAAAGCTGGATTTTGTTCATTAGGTGTTTCCGTTGATACTTCCCTGGCTGCTGCCGAATGCGCTACCCTTAGAATAGCTGAAATTAATCCCAATATGCCCAGGACTCATGGAGACGGAAATATTCATATCAGTAAGTTTCACCGTGTTACGGAGGTTAATTATCCACTTCCTACGCACATTGTTTCAGTTCCCAATGAGGTGGAAATTAAAATTGGAGAGAATGTAGCGGGATTGGTAGAAAATGGGGCAACCCTTCAAATGGGTATTGGCGCTATTCCAAATGCAGCTTTGTCCGCTATGAAAAATCATAAGGAATTGGGTATTCATACGGAAATGTTTTCCGATGGTATTATTCCCCTTATTGAAAGTGGCGTAGTTACCAATCAGCATAAAACAAAGCATAAAGGTTATGTGGTTACTGGTTTTATGATGGGCTCTTCCTATCTATATGACTATGTAAATGATAATCCGCTTATCAGAGTTTTAGACATTATGTATGTTAATGATACGGCCGTTATAAGACAATTGCCAAAGGTAACAGCTATAAATAGTGCCATAGAAGTAGATTTGACAGGTCAGGTTTGTGCCGATTCCATTGGTACCCGTATTTATTCCGGCGTGGGCGGTCAAATGGATTTTATAAGAGGGGCAGCGCTTTCTGAAGGCGGTAAACCTATTATTGCCCTGCCTTCTTTAACCAGTAAAGGGGTAAGTAGGATCACCCCCATGCTAAAACCTGGTGCAGGTGTGGTTACTACGCGCGCCCACGTTCAATTTATTGTGACAGAATACGGTATTGCCGATCTTTTTGGGAAAAGTATTCAAGAAAGGGCCAGGGCACTTATAAATATCGCTCATCCCTCGGTTAGAGAGTCATTGGAAAAGGCAGCACGGGAAATTTGGCGTCTTAAATAGGACTTTCATTTAATGGGTGACGGTAAGCAATAAATGAGGGATTTAATAGCGATGGTTTATTGTAAACCATTGGATTACCCTCCGCTGCATTAATTACAATGCCACCTGCCACCGTCAATATGCACTGCGCAGCCGCAGTATCCCATTCGCTGGTTGGCGCTAATCGCGGATAAATATCTGCTTCCCCAGAAGCAAGTAATAAAAATTTCAATGAACTGCCTCTGGTAACTAACGCTGGTTCAGATAACTTCTGAATAAATTGTGCCGTTTCTTCATTTAAATGACTTCGTGATGCCACTACTTTCAACCCTTTTTCATGAATAGAAAAGGGGGTGGTTTTTAATGCACTGGTTATTCCATTTTTTGTGGAAAATGCGCCTGTTTCTTTATCCGCATAGTATAAATCACCATTCACAGGTTGATACACTACACCCAATATTGGTTCGCCTTCCCTGATTAACGCAATATTTACAGTGAAATCTCCATTTCGATGAATAAATTCCTTGGTTCCATCCAGTGGATCTACCATCCAGCACATTTGGTAGTCCTTCCTGATATTATAAGGTTCCATTTTGTTCTCTTCTGAAATAATAGGTATGTCTGGATATTTTTCAAGTAATGAGCGGCAAATAATTTCGTTTGCCTGACGGTCCGCTTCCGTTAATGGAGAGCTATCGGCCTTGTTTTCAATGTGAAATTCAGGTTGATTATATATTTGAAGTATAGCTGCGCCAGCTTCTTTAGCAATAATAACTACTTCATGTACCACGTCATTCAGATTCATGTTCTATTTTTTGGTAATTTATGGAAAAAGTTCTGTTGTTTTGTACTTTGTTTCACGCTTTTAATCTTACAAAATGAATAAAATTTTAGTAACGGGTGGTTGTGGATATATTGGAAGTCATACGATAGTCGATTTAATAGACCATGGTTTTGACGTTATCAGCGTGGATAATTTAATCAATGCGTCGGAAAAATCGTTGGACGGAATTTATAAAATTACTGGAAAAAGGGTGAAAAATTATCAGGTGGATCTCACTGATGATAAAGCACTGGAAAATATTTTTGCAGAGAATACCGATATCGTAGGAGTGGTTCACTTTGCAGCCTTAAAAGCAGTGGGAGAATCTGTAGAAAAGCCGTTGTTGTATTATCGTAATAATCTCATTGGGTTATTAAATTTACTGGATAATATGACCAGGTATAATATTCCTAATTTAATATTCTCCTCTTCCTGTTCTGTTTATGGAAATACAACGGAATTACCCGTTACAGAAATGACGCCAAAACAAGAGGCGGAATCCCCTTATGGCAGAACAAAACAAATGGGGGAGGACATATTATGGGATTTGTCTAAAACAAATAGTACAATGAACACCATTTTATTGCGCTATTTTAATCCCGCTGGGGCGCATGAAAGTGCTTTTATTGGAGAGTCACCTGCGAATATTGCATCAAATCTGATTCCGGTTATAACCGAAGCTGCCGCTAACAAAAGACCTCCACTTACCATTTTTGGCACAGATTATCCTACACGAGATGGCTCCTGCATACGCGATTATATTCATGTCATGGATTTGGCCAATGCACATACCCTGGCTCTTCAACATTTATTGAGCAATAAAAATGAAGAAAAATGTACGGTCTTCAATTTGGGTATTGGCAAGGGGGTTAGTGTTTTAGAAGCCCTATCGGCCTTTGAAAGGGAAACTAACGTGCGCGCTCCCTTCACTTTGGGAGAAAGACGCCCAGGGGATGTCATAGAAATTTACGCTGATTTTACTAAGGCTGCGAATACATTGGGCTGGCAGCCAAAACGTAGCATTGGTGACATTATGCGTACGGCCTGGGCATGGGAAAAAGTAAAATGATATAGCTATTTACTTGTCTGCATTATATTTTGAAACAGTCAACCGAGTGCGTTCCATTTCTCTGCGATTGTCTTTTTCTTTAATCGCCTCTCTTTTATCAAACTCTTTTTTACCCTGGGCTAAAACAATTTCAATTTTAACAAAGCCTTTATCGGTGAAATACATCTTGTAGGGAACGACCGTTAATCCCTTCTCGGTTACTCTTTTTTCCCATTTTTTTAGCTCCTTTTTTTGGAGTAATAATTTTCTAATGCGACGTGCATCGTGATTATAATAGGTACCATTCTCATATTCTGTTATATATAAGTTTCTAATAAATAATTCTCCTCTTTCAAAGAGACAATAAGCATCGGAAAGATTAACTTTTCCACCACGAACCGATTTTACCTCTGTTCCAGTCAACATAATGCCAGCTTCCAGTGAATCGAGGAACTGGTATTCAAATCGAGCCCTTTTGTTAATAAAATCGGGGGTATTTTTTTTCTTTTTATCGGCCATTTTAAATTATTCTTTAACTGGAATATTTTGTTTTCCTTTCGAATCTTGAATGGTTCGCATCATCTCAATTCTTCCATTCATTGGAATTCGTGTTTTAACTTCACCACCCCTGAGATTTAATATCAGGAAATCAGTTATTTTCCTATACAAATGCAATCGACTACTTCCCCCACTAATGCTGTGATTTTTATTCGGATAAAAATAGGTATCAAACTGTTTATCTTCATTAATCAGCACATTAGCCATTTCTGTGGTATGTTGAAAGTGAACATTATCGTCTGCCATACCGTGAATGAGCAAATATTTACCTTTTAATTGATGGACAAAATGAACAGGAGCATTATCATGATACCCTTTGGGGTTTTCTGACACAGTGCGCATATATCTCTCTGTATAAATATTGTCGTACCACTTCCAATGAGTAACAGGGGCAACGGCAACGGCTGCTGAAAATACATCATTTCCCTTTAGTAAACAAAGGGAGGACATAAATCCTCCGTAACTCCACCCAAAGATTCCTATTCGAGAAGCGTCAACAAAAGAAAGATTTCCTAAATATTTTGCCGCCTCGATTTGGTCTTCCGTTTCATATTTTCCCAGTTGTAAATAGGTCATTTTTTTAAATGCTGACCCCCTGCCACCGGTTCCCCGATTATCAACACAGGCAACAACAAACCCTTTTTGAGCAAGTAATTGAAACCACCAATAGTTTTGGCCTTTCCATTGATCTGTAACTTGCTGACTACCAGGTCCTCCATACACAAACATCAATACGGGATATTTCCCCTGTGGATTAAAATTAGCAGGTTTAATCATCCATCCATTTAATTTTACTTTTTCAGACGTTTGAAAATCGAAGAAATCAACAGGCTGAACTGTAAGAGAAGCTTGAGTAGATCTTAAGGCATCATTCTCTTCCAAGCGCTTTATTTCAGTACCATCGGCAGCATTTATGGAGTAAACGGGTGGGCGTGAAATACTGGAATGGGTTAAAATAAAAAGGGATTTTGTAGTATTAAACTGAGCACTATTCCACCCTGGCTCCTCGGCAATTTCTTCTAATTTTGAACCATCAAGCTTAATGCGACAAATTTGTCTTTCCTTTGGATTATTCAACGCCGCTTGAAAATAAAGCCATCCTGTTTTCTCCTCCATCCCATAAAAATCAGTGACCTCCCATTGACCTTTGGTGATAGATTTTATCATTTTGCCATCTTTACTATATAGATAAAGATGATTCCAACCGGAGGATTCACTGGTTCGGATAAATTGGTCTTTTTCAATTAAGAAGGTGAGATTATCATTGATATCCACATAAGTATCTTCCTTTTCTTCCAATAGAGTAGATAACTTACCCGACACACTTTCCATTAGAAACCATGTAAGGTGATTCTGATGTCTGTTTAAGGTTAAAAAACTTAATTGGTCGCTCGTATTTGTCCATTCAATGCGTGGAATATATTCAATAGATGGATCAGTAACGGCGAAAGATGTTTTTTTTGTTGAGAGGTTATAAATACCTACGCTAACTTTGGCATTTTCTTCACCAACTTTTGGGTATTTATATGTAACATACTCAGGATGAGCTGCTCCATTAAAGTTGGTCATAGTAAATTGAGGTACTTTTGATTCGTCAAATTTAAGGAATGCTAAAAATTTACTGTCCGGCGACCATTCAAAAGCTTTCGATAATCCAAATTCTTCCTCATAAACCCAATCGCCCGCTCCATTAATAATATTATTTTTAGACCCATCTGAAGTCACTGAAATACTTGTATGGGTGAATATATCCCATATAAAAAGATTATTTTCAAGTACATAAGCAACCTTGTTTCCATCGGGTGAGAAGGTAGGATAGCTTATTTTTTTTCCATTTTCTATGCTTTTAAGGAGTTTAGTTTTTCTGTCAAAAAAAAAGACGTTGGCTTTACTTGATCTTCTGTATATAGCTTCCTGATGGACTAGTATTAATAGTTTTTGTTCGTCAGCGCTAAATGAATAGTTACTAACGGGCCCATTTAGTATAGATTTATAGGCATCATTTTCTGCGTCAAAAATAGTTTCAATCTCATCGCCTGTGAGCAGATGGTAGGAAGTAATCTTGCCCTTTTGGTTCTTTGTAAAATGCTCTCCATTGGCTAAGAAAAAAAATCCGGGTACTGTTTTTGCAGCAAATTTGTTTTCCTTCCAAATATTCTCCAGATTAAGTTCGTTTCCAGGTGCGTTCATAGTCGTTTGGGCTATTATTGGCATAAAATAGAATATCCACAGGAGAAATACAAATAAACGCATAGAAGGTTGGATATAGTTATTAAACAATAAAAGGTACTTCAATGTAACACTTTTTGAATAATTGTAGTTTTTCAAAAGGCAATTAAATCATTGCTTCAACAATGATTCTAAAAGTAAGTCTATTTCTTGCGCCTTTTTCTTTTTCTCTCTTTGAACGGGTGGTGCCGCTCTTTCTTTACAATCACTAATAGGACACCTTTCACAGGTAGTATGAACTTGTTTTTGGACTATTTTATCACTGTTTAAAAAAGCTATTTTTTCGTTTAGTTTATCATCTAATAAAATACCCAAAGTTAAGCTAACTTTTGCCCCAGGTCTCGGATAGTTTAATCTGGAATGAGTTAAACAAAGATAAGATTCTCTGTTTTCCTGAAAACGTGAAATTTCTGCATGCATCATAGATTCTTCCTTGTTTTCATCATTTAAAATGGAAGAGACTGCAATCCACCTTCTACAGTAATGTTCAGCAAGATTGTTTCCGTGAGGTTGATGTTTTTTATTCAAATGCAATTCCCTGTCAACCTTCAGCGATTCCTCTCCAGGGTGATAGACAAAGCGCATAAAAAAAATATCCTTCAAGCCGAAAAATTGAGGTAGTATATTGGTCATCCGATGAAAGAACATTTCCGGGGTAACCATTGATTTATCCATTAATTGAGAAAAATGGTGAGGATTCCAAGCTTTTTGATTGAAAATGCGCTGGATTTCACTAATAAATGGATCTTTTGGTAAATGTAGGGCTACAGAAAAGTAAATGGCTTTAGAATGATTTAGCACCTCTTCAAATACTTTTCCCTGGGAAATGGATGAAGTGTAGGCTCTCTCTTTTAAATGTAAGAAATTAAACGCCAGTTCTTTACCAAATGAGAAGGATCGTTGCATGCCATTTAAACTCCCTTTGAGAAGAAGCTGTTTTGATTTTGGTAAAAACAAATAGTATAAATGGTTTAAATTTTCATATTTGTCCAAACCCTTATAGTCAATATTATAATCAAACGATTCTGATAATATATCTGCCAGTAGTTTATCGGAAATGGGTCTCTTATTTGGCACGTCAAATGCTGTAATGAATTGTTCTGCCGCAGATTCTATCTCCTCAAAATAATTTTGATGCATTTCGAGAAATGATCTCAAAGCGGCAAAATAAAAGTTTTCCTGCCTTACCGCATAGTTCCTGGAAAGTTCTAACAGCGTAGATATTAGTGCGCCAACCCGAGTAGGTGCCTGAGCAATGATTTCCACTACTTTTGACAGGTCAATACCAAATAAATCTAAGGGCAATTCATTTAAAAAATTGGAATCCAATAATTCGATAATAGTATCCAGACCGTCTTCTGTATTGAAAGTTACCAATCTTTCAGGTGATTGACCCAAAGCAGAGGCCAGAGACTGTAATTTGTCAGCTTTGGGAAATTTTTTGCCTTTCTCAATTTCATTCAAATAAGAAACTGAAAGGCCAGTTTGATTCGATAATTCTAAAAAAGAATATCCCAGCGCCTGTCGAAGTTGCTTAACTTTAAGACCAAATAGAATCCGGTTTGGAATATGTTTGTTATTCATAATCCACAAATTAACGAATTCTTTTTGATAAAAGGTACAATAAAAAAGGATGTCACCTTAAAGATGACATCCTCTAACTTGGAGTAATTATAATGTTACAAATAAAAACAAAATTATTGGTAAATCGGCAGAGTAAATAGTCAAAATAAGAAAACATGATAATCAAATCAGGAATTTAAGACATTTCTTTACTAAGGCTGACGTAATACGCAGGCGTTAATCCAGTTGTTTGTTTGAAAACCCTGATGAATGAGGATGCGTTTCCAAATCCACAGACCATAGCAATGTCTTGAATACTACTATTCCTGTTTGGTTCTAGTAATAATTTTTTTGCCTCTTGAACTCTCAATGTATTGATATAGTGATTGAAGTTCATTCTTGCATATTTATTTACAGACAAGGAAATGTATTTGTCATTTGTACCCAATGCGGTACTTACATCTGAAATAGTTATGCTTGGCTTAAGATAAAATTTTTCACTTTCCATGAGTTGTTGAATCTCAGTAAACAACAAATAAAGTTTTTGGTCATTACCATCAATATCTGAGACTATTTTGTCATGAATTGGTTTGTCTTGCGGGGTGTGATTAAGCTGAAATATTTTTCTGTAGCTTGCACGTAGTTTTAAATAAAAAACGATCCCTAGGACTAATAGGATTATAAATATTATAGTTAGTATGGTAAATAGAATAATGGTCCGGTTTTTATTCTTATTTGCTTTTGCCAGTTTTTTTAGAGATTTGGTTAATTCATCTTTTTCGTATATGATAGACCATTGTTCGTAATCGGATGTAAAGTTATCCGTCATTACTTTTACATTCTCTTCATCATATTTTTTTAAAGATTTTTCAAACTCGGGGAGATTCCCTTCATAAGCATTTAACTTTACTTTTAAGGCTAGGAAATGGGTGTATTTCTCTGGATTTGGATATTTGAGCAGATTGTTTTCCGTCTCTTTTAAAAGCCCTTTGGCAGTTGCCAGGTCCTTTTTCTTAATATACAATTCAATGCCGTTATTTAAAACATAAGCATTGAACCCGTAGGTTTCAAATCTGCTACTTAAATTTTTAGCTTGGATAAAATAATATTCAGCTTCAGCATATCTTTCCAGGGCAGTGTAATTATCGGTTAAATTGGAATATATTTTAATAATGTTAGAAGTATCCCTTATAGTTTCAAATAAAACTTTACCTTTTAATAATTCTTCAATTGCTTTTTCTTTGTCAAACAGATTGTAGAAAACAGAAGCATTTAAGAAAGTCAGGCCTAAGTTAGATGTATCCTTAATGTTAAAAAAATAGTTTTGGGCCGTTTTATTTAGTCGCAGGGCATTTTTGTAATCTCCTACTTTTGACTTTAACATGGCAATATTTATCCATGTTTGTGCTATGCCAAAGGAGTCTTTTCTACCCTCTGCTATTTTCAAAGACTTGTGGTAGGCTATTTGGGCGTCATCGAATTTACCGACTATCTCGTAATTAACACCCAGATTATTAAGGCATTTCTCTGAAAAAGCTATGTTTTCCTTTGCATAGGCTTGTTTTAAGGCGTTTTGGAAGTATTTTGCAGAAACTATGTTTCGATCTTGATAATAAAAGATGAGTCCAAGGGCATAACTTGATTTTGCTATGGAACTATCCACATTATTTTTCAGGGCATCTTCCAATAATATATCAGCCAAACGCCTGGCTTTTTCCAAATCAGAAGGTATAAAGCTCATGATTTCCTTCAGCGTAGGAGGTTTTTGACCTATATTTAAATTAGGTAGAAGAAAACAAAGTAAGAAAAAGATCTTTTTTAACATGAAAAATGGTTTGATAATAGGTCTCAATCTCATATCATAGGGTTCCCGCATGTTCTCTATAAATAACAGCCAATAACAATTGACCCACCGCACGCAAAGTATTACGATCTATTTTATCCAGGGTATCTTCAGGTGTGTGCCAGTGGGCTACGAAACCTGTTTGAGTGTCGATAGGCCTGTTTATAATGTCAATCGTTGGAATCTGAGCCAGCGTATTTAAAAAATAATGATCATCGGTGATAGCTCCAACCTGGTCATTGACAAAATAGTTTCCATAGCCCATAGCCTGGCCCAGTGTCCATACTTTTTCGACTACATTTCCTGCAAATTGCACTGATATTTCCTCTTTTGCAAATCTTGCTCCCGAGGCACCCACCATATCCAGGAGGATACCATAATCAGGTTTGGCATTGGCCGGATAAATTAAATTTCTTGAAAAATATTGACTGCCCAGACACCAGTATTCTGATGCTCCACCATTGCTATCTCCATAATCTTCTAAGTCGAAAAACACCAGATCAACGCCAAAATCTACCGGATTAAGTTGTAATTGTCTGGCAATCTCCAATAGTACACCAACCCCGCTGGCCCCGTCATCAGCGCCTAAAACGGGCCTTTTTTTATCCCCAATGGTAAGGGGTGAATCGGTAAATGGTCTTGAATCCCAATGTGCACATAATAATATTCTTCTTTGAGCTGAAGGGTTAATTTTACCGATGATATTATTACCGTTCAATATTTTACCATCAAATGATTTAGCAGTAAATTTTTGCTCAATGACATCAGCCCCGAAGGATTTAAGGGAAGAGGAAAGATAGTTCTGGCAAGCAATATGTGCCGGGGAATTGGGAATCCTGGGTCCAAAAGCTACCTGTTGGGCAACATATTTAAAGGCGGAATCTCTCTCAAATCTAGGCACTTTAATAGTAACTTCCTTTTCCTCTACCTTATTTTTGGCATCAGACTGACAACTTTGAAGGGCCGAAAAAAAGAACAACCCAAGGATGAAAAGAATTCTAATATTCATAAGAATGAATTAAAAATGAATAAAAAATTTTCTAATTAAGACGAGAAATGTGTCCAACCCTGAGCCGTAATGGCATGTCTGTTTCCACCTTTCGTATGCAACGTTACGCCGTCTTCCGCCGGGACTATTTCCCCGATAATAAAAATATCAGTTAAAAACTTTATTTTATCAATATCTTCAGGCTTCACGGTAAATAATAGCTCATAATCTTCCCCCCCACTCAAAGCGCAGGTAATGGGGTCAAGTCCAAATTGAATGGCTTGCAATTCAGTATCAATTAACAAGGGAACCCCTTCTTCTTCAATAAATGCACCTACGTTTGATTGTTTGCATAAATGAAAAACCTCTGAGGCAAGACCATCAGAAATATCCATCATAGATGTAGGAATAATATTGTTTTTGTCAAATAAATCAATAATATCAACTCTTGCTTCTGGTTTTAACTGTCTGCCAATGAGATAATTATTTTCACCAAAATCTGGCTGAATTTCTGGGTTATCCAAGAATAATCTTTTTTCCCTTTCAAGCAATTGTAAACCTAAATAGGCCGCACCTAAGTCTCCGGAAACACAGATCAGATCACCAACTTTCGCCCCATTTCTGTAAACCAGTTTTTCCTGAAGTCCTTGGCCTACCGCAGTAATACTTAGTACTAATCCTCTGGGTGAAGAAGTGGTGTCGCCTCCAGCCAGATCCACACCATACCTTTCACATGCTTTTTTAATTCCCCAGTATAACTCTTCAACGGCTTCTACGGAGAAGCGATTGGAAATACCAATGCTGACGAAAATCTGTTTTGGTATTGCATTCATTGCATAAATATCAGATAAATTCACAACAACTGCCTTATAACCAAGATGTTTAAGAGGATGATACATTAAATCGAAATGTATGCCTTCGATAAGCATATCAGTGCTTACCACTGTTTTAAATCCTTCATTGTCAATGACGGCCGCATCATCGCCGATACCTTTAAGGGTAGATTTATTTACAACAGAAAATGGTTTAACTACTTTGTCAATGAGACCAAATTCCCCAATAGTATGTATCTCCGTTCTCGTTGTTTCTTTATTATCTGAGGTGTTCATTCCTTTAGTTTTTGTTTTTATCGATAAATAAATCTGACTTGTAATACATCCATAAATTTGGAATGGATGGGCCCAGGCAGTTGCTTTTCTCAAATGAGGGTAACTTTAAGCCACATGCCTGTACTAAATCATAAGAAAGAGATTTCATCTGACATTGATTGTCTTCTAAATACAATAATTTTCCTGATGTTGTTTCAGTCAGGCATTCATAATCTGCAAATGCAGCCGCATGGCTTACTGTATTTTGTAAAAAAGAAAGCACGTGAACGTTGATGTTTTTATCAGACAGAATTTTCGCCGACGTGCATATATCTTGCGGAGGATATGGACAGGTATTAGCTCCGTCACTAATAACAATCAATGACTTACGTGAATTTGAATGTGTAGAAAATAAATCGGGTGAAAGAGCCAGCATTTTAGCTAATGGCGTACTCCCTTCTGGTAAAATACTGGAAATGGTGTTTTGAATATCTTTTATTGAGGTTGTTCCCACCTTTTTCCAGACTGTTTGTGGTGTATGGCAGTCGCCTCCAATACTACCAATACCAACCTGCTTATCCGTATTTAAAATACCTAAAATCCGGTTGGTGAGCCATTGTGCCGTTCGAAATCGGTCTAAACCGCTGCAAGTCACTTTTTCAGTTATCATTGACCCGGAAATATCTAATAAAAAAACTACTTCGTCGTTCGGCTGAATAGCTAATTTATTTAGCAGCGCGGCTTCCCAATCAGCTGAAATTTGATCTACATTTAATGCTGGTTTTTTAACGATTGGGGCCGAAAAATCTAAACATAAGGTGTCATTTAACAGGCTAAAGTTGTGTTGCGCATATATATTAGACGGATCAGCAAATAATGATTTTTGAAAATAAGAGGCTGACCTAAACAAACTGACAGGGAAGATATGCCCATGTAATTTCTTTTCATTGGATTTATCAAGATTCATCCCCTGATTGGCAAAAATCGAAAAACCGATGGCATTGTGTATTATACTCACCATCGTTTTCTCTCCCATTAATTCAAAGTTTTTTTGCGCAGTTTTAAGAGATATCTGCGCTTCATCAAAGCGGGTATTGTAAATCTGAATCATTCCTTTGAAAAAACTGATTAATGCTTTTTTCTCTTGTACGTCAGATTCATTTCCTTTGATTAATTCATTGGATTTTCGCAATAGCTCTTCCGCTTCTTTTAATTTGTTTAATTTCCCCTGCGTCAGTGAATACGATAAACAGAATGAAAAATTAGTAGGAATATTAGCGTGAGCTGAATGAAAATACTGATTTGCCAGGGGAATGTTACCTTCTTTGAAATGACTTACTCCAGTAAAATAGTCTTGAAAAGCTTTCGTGGGATTACCTTTTATCGGCGAAACAGGCGGATTTATCCATCCGGTCAACATGATTACGAGCAATATTCTGAAACCAATAAACATCAGATAAAAAATGTAATTAAGGAACAAAGCGTAAGGCAATAAACTGAGCGATGATACCAATAATAAAACCGCCATACACCTGCATGGGTTGGTGCGCTTTTAAATATAACCGACTGCTGCCAACTAAGCCTGCCAAGAGGATAAAAAATAAAAAAATCAGCGGAAGGGGTATCAAATAAATGGCGTCATTCCGTCCTTGAAATAATAGTTCGGCCTCTTTGTGTTGAAAAAGAAAAACCAGAATAAATCCTAAAATACCGCCAATGCCCACGGTATGCGCACTGATTTTATCAAAGATATTGATGAAAAATGCAAGGAATAAACCAATGGATGCGCCTAAAATAGCTCTGCTAAAGGAAGGGGGTATGTCTGGATTGTCTAATAAATTTCTAAACATCCAAAGGTAGAAAATGCCGGATATTATATATGGTGCAATTCTGTCTTCTTTTTCAGGTAGCTCAATTGATTTTGCAAGACCTATAAAGGTTAGCATTAAAACAGCAAAAGCGGGGATAAAAAAAGTAGTTAAAAATATTCTTATAAATAGAATAATTGCTCCGGGATCTGACCATTTGGTGAATCCAAAGTCAAAAGGATTAATAAGAAGCAACAATATATAAATATAAGTGATGGCCAATAAAGGATGGGTTATCCACGATATAAAGCTTGCGGAAGTACGAAGCATCTTTTTTTTAGCTAAATATAAGGTTTGTAGTGGAATAAATACAACCTTATACTAAATTCATTACATCTTTAGAATAAATGTACCTTATATTAGCGTTATAATTGAATTAATTGAACAACTAAATGTATAACATGAGAACGACCCTTCGGCTAGCTAATGGTTTCGTCCAAAAAGGGATGATAGCCACTTTGTTCTTTCTTTTCTTTGCCGTTTTTACTCACGCACAACGTGTAGCTTGTGTTGATATGAGTAAAATACTGGAAAATTTAGGTGACTATAAAGCCGCACAACTTGAATTAGATGAAATGAGCGCGCGCTGGAAACAAGAAATTGCCCAGGAATACGACAAAATTAAGGCAATTTATAACAGGTATCAGTCGGAACAAGTTTTATTAAGTGATGATCAAAGAAAATCGAGAGAAGACGAAATCATGACGAGAGAAAAAGAAGTGAGAGATTTACAAAATTCAAGGTTTGGTCCTGATGGTCAACTGTTTAAACGAAGGCAAGAACTCGTCCGTCCAATTCAGGACAGGGTCTATGCCGTCATTGAAACTTATGCAACAGAGAGAGGATTCGATTTTATTTTTGATAAAGCGAGCGCGTCCGGAATTATCTTTTCAACGCCAGCTTTTGATAAAACAGAGGATATTAAACGTATTTTGGGGAAATAACCGTTTTTTTGCAGAAAATAGTCACTTTTTTCTTACATTCGCGCCACAACATTTTAAAAAGCGCATTAAATTAAATACTTTATGAGAAACATCATTTTATTAACCGCAGTAGTCCTTATGGGTGTTATGGGCGGAAATACTTTAAGTGCTCAAAAATTTGGATATTTAAATTCTCAGGCAATTCTTGCAGAGTTACCCGAAGTTAAACAGTCTGAAGCTGAACTTGAAGCTTTGCAAAAACAGTTGCAGAAAAAGGGTCAAACCATGTTGGAAACACTACAAGCTGATTATCAGGTTATGCAAAAGAAAGTGGATAGCGGCGAATTGTCTCCTAAAATGCAAGAGGAAGAAGGAAAAAAATTACAGGTTCGCGAGGAAGAGTTAAATAAATTTCAACAGGAGATGATGAATACCCTGCAGGAAAAAAGAAATACACTCCTTAAACCTATTTATGACAAGCTGACGGCAGCTTTAAAGGTCGTAGCTCAGGAAAATGGTTACGCTTATATTTTTGATCAGTCTATACTTTTATTTTCTGATCCTGCAGGTGATGTCAGTGCGCTCGTAAAAGCTAAATTAACAGCAGCTAATTAATAAATTTTAATACTTTTTATGGCTTCGTGCCGTCCTATAGGTATTTTTGATTCTGGCGTTGGGGGCTTGACAGTCGCCAACGCCATTTCTTTGTTGTTACCTGACGAAACCATTTTCTATATTGGTGATACCGCTCGTATTCCTTATGGAAATAAATCAAAGGATGATATTGAAAAATTCAGTTTGGAAATGACTAAATTCCTGCTGGATAAAGATTGTAAAGCTATCGTAATTGCTTGTAATACAGCTTCGGCTTATGCTTTAGAAGCAGTGAGAAATACTTATTCTGACATTCCAGTTATCGCTATGGAACCCGCCGTAAAGCCTGCCATAGAGCATTCTAAAACCGGTACTATTGGGGTATTAGCTACGCTGGGCACTTTGAAAAGTGATAGGTACAGTCATCTTAAAGATAAATTTGGACAAGGTATTCAAATATTGGAGAATCCTTGCCTCGGACTGGTTGATAATATTGAAGCAGGAAAATGGAATGATCCGGAAACTATTTTGTTGCTGGAAACCATCCTTAAACCTATGGTGGATGCTCAGGTGGATCACATTGTTTTGGGCTGCACCCATTATCCTATTGTTATTCCCCTCATTGCCAATATTATGGGCGATTCCGTGCAACTCGTAAATCCGGCGCCAGCTATCGCTAAACAGGTTTACAGGCAATTAACCGAACGTAATTTGTTGTGTGTCGATACCTCTCTAAAAGAAAGTAGCCCAAAACACACTGTTTGGGCTACCGGTTCTACGCTAAGTTTTAACTATCTTCTGAAAGAATTATTACCAAACAGTGAACTGATTCATTGGTAATTATCTTAAGTATTACACTTTATTTATAAGAGATTTCTTAGAAAGGAATAGTTGTAATTCCTGGTTGATTACCAATTCATTGTTCTGAAGGGTATTCCATTTCTTTAAATCTTCTACTTTCACTTTAAATAAATTGGCAATGCTTTCTAAAGTCTCATCTTTGCTAATCACATAAGTGGTTTGAAATAGATCCTTTTGATTTTCAATTTCCTCTGCCATTATTTTACGTAGTTGACCTATTCCCTCCGCTGGCAAAATAATCAAATGACCAAGTTCAGAACGAGGTATTTGGTGTTGCTTAAAGGAAGGGTTCAATTTTGAAATCGCTCCAACAGATAATTGTGTGGCTTTCGCTATCTGTTCAAATGACATCTGCTTGTGAACTCTCACTGAGCGGAATCCCTCCTTAGCCATCACAGGAGATTTTGGAATAAGATTGTGCTGAGCGTAAAATTTAGAAACATAAGCTGCTGCAACAAAGGCAGGTACATACACCTGAGTTTCTCTCGGTAAATATTTACTTAGTTTACTGTACTCCTTAGATCCCGCTAATTTAACAGCAGAAAGTACTTTTGACGGTCCACTGTTATAAGCAATTAGTACTAATCCCCAATCTCCAAATTGATCATATAACGCTGATAACATTTTTACAGCAGCGTGAGTAGATTTATATACATCCATGCGCTCATCCAATAAAGGATTTACAGTAAGCCCATAATTGCGTGCAGTGTGAGGCATTAATTGCCATAAACCAGCTGCACCAGCGCCAGATGAAACACCTGCATTCATGCCTGATTCTATAACAGGAAGGTAACGTAATATTTCAGGTAAACCTTCTTTTTGTAATTGTGCATCAAAAATAGCATGGTACATTGCTGATCTGCCAAGCATAGCCTCCGTCTCATTTCTTCCCAGGATAGTGTAATTCTGAATTCTACTTAGTAAATCATCGTTCACCTCAAATTGCATAGGCAATTTTAATGAGGCTAATCTGTCACTAACCATTTTATGGGTAGTTGACGACCACGGCTCGGAAATTTCCGCGGATTTGAGTGGGTTGGTTAATGCAATAACGATTAGCATCATAATGCTGGTTATTGCATTTTTTGTTTTGTTTTTCATAGGACTAAATCGGACAAAACAACGATAAATAAAAATTTTATCTGCTGTCTCGCCACTTGGAGCCTAAACTCCTTTTGTGTGTTCATGGAATATGTTGCAAATTTAAGCCCTTTACACGAACAATTCCAGTGTTTTTAAAGATTGACGATAACGTTAACAATTCAAAAACCCTTTAAAATTAATGCTTTTGAAGGTTAAACAGTCTGTAGCTCCCTATTTCATTGACCTTACAGATTATAAAAATTATTAATTTCAGAAAAATTAAATTTGTTTTTTTGCGGTAAAACAAATTTTTTAAGAAAAAATTAACGTTTTTATTAACAAAAAAGGGATAATTCTTTGTCGTTGGAACGAATGAAGCCGTTCGTTACATATATATGAAAAAGACAAACAATGGATACTTTTTCATTCTCATCAGAAAAATTGCGCGATATTCAATCATTGATTTTACACTTTGACAGGGTTAAGGTTCAATTGATGGATAATAAGCAACTGAATTTAATTCCCTTTCATGATACTTATTTCCTTATTACAAAATCAGTATTTAGTAAATTAGGCACAGGTTTTTTTGAAAATGATGAAAATATGACCTCTTTTGTTCTGTCCTTTGCTAAGTTCTATTTTGATGCCCTAAATCAATATTTCAAAGGAGAATCAGTTTCTGCTGCCTGGCAATTTATGTTTAATCAATGTGAAAAAAATCACTTGCCTCGTTTTGTTTATCTTTTATTAGGCGTTCACGCACATATTAATCAGGATCTTTCCCTGTGCGTTAGAGCATTAGATTTTGGTGTAACTTTTAAAAATGATTACCTCGCCATAAATCATATCATAAAGGGAAAACTGGCAGAGGCAATAGCTCAATTAGATGAAAAATCTATTTTTTTGAAGCGCATTTTAGAAAATGGTTTGTTTCTATATCAAATGCCTATGCACCAAATCATTGTCTTATGCAGAAATCTGGCTTGGGATAAAAGCCAGGAGGTGGCTACTGCGGAGTTAGTTTATGCTTAAATGATCCAATAATTGGGGGTAAAAGTGAGCAAATGCTTCTTTGGGCATGGTATGGCCCATCCCTTCCACAATGATTAATTCTGCGGCTTTATTCAAAGAAGCTAACTTAGACGCATGGTTTACAGGAACAATTGGATCAGCACTGCCATGTATAATCAAAAAGGGTATATTAATTTTGGGAATACCTTGAATTCTTGAACCTGAGGCAATGATAGCACAAAATTGTTGATACCTTGCTTTTGGATTCTGTCCTTTTCTTATGTCAATGCTCTCGGTCACTATTTTTCTAAGTTCTTCCTCATCGTATCGAAATTTAGTTCCATTTAAATAACGGAACATTTTCATGTAAAATTTGACGGTAATTTGGGGATGAAGTACAGGGTGATTTATATGGAAATGTTTGAATAGAAAAGGTAAAAGAGGAAAATATAATTTTTCCTGCCATTTTTCTGTTAAACTTACATCATACATAAACGCCGATGACATGATAGAACATATCGATAAAATTCTCTCGGAAAATGATATGGCCAGTCGCTGCGCAATCATTCCTCCCATGGAAACGCCAATAAGATGAACTTTTGGAAGATTTAAATAATCAATTAGAAAAATGGAATCTTGTGCCATATCTTCTAAGGTATAAGGGCTTTTTCTATGCCATGTATCATTCAACCAGGTAGATTTTCCTATGTCACGGTTGTCAAACCGAATGCAGTAAAAGTCATTATCCAATAACGGTTGAATGAATTCTCCAGTGAATGCAAGACATTGTGCATCTAATCCCATAATTAATAAAATGGGGGGATTCGCTTCGTTTCCAAAAGTTTCGTAATACAGGTCTATTTTATTAGGAAGCGAGGCTATTCCAAATCTTGTTGGGTTCATTTAATGGTTAATTTTGTACCTTAGTCGTTGCAATTCTGATAAATATGCGCATTTTATTTCTTTTTTCAGCCTTTTTTTTTCAAAATCTGATATTAGGTCAAGTTTTGCCATTCGTTGAATTGACGGAAGATAAAAATGAGATGGTACTGGACATCCGCTACGCAACATCGGATAATTTTACAGGTACCCGACTTTACGATTGTGGGCGTTGTTTCCTTCACCCAACTGTAGCCAAAGCTTTGCAACGTGCCGCGGAAGATTTTAAAAAACAAGGATATAAAATCATTCTATTTGATTGCTACCGGCCACTTTCCATACAACGAAAGTTATGGGCAAAAGTTCCCGATGCCAGGTATGTTACCCCGCCAACTAAGGGTTCAATGCATAATAGAGGCGCTGCAATAGATATTTCCCTTCAGGAAATTAAATCAAAAAAGGAGCTGGACATGGGAACACCTTATGATTTTTTTGGTAAAGAGGCTTACATGGATTACCAGGGGCTATCGGCAGTAGCCTCTAAAAATAGGAAAATATTGCATAATACACTGATGAAATATGGATTTAAGCCTATCAGGACAGAATGGTGGCATTTCTCTTTTAGTGGTAGTGGTGCCACTATCTCGGAGTGGAACTGGACCTGCCCATAAGCTATGATTAACACCTCTTTAACATTTATTTTCATTTTCCATAGACCTTTATACAAACATTGTCGGTTTTAATAATACCTTAAATTTTATTCAAATGCGATACTCCTATTTTATACTTATTCTCTTTTTGTCTAATGTAGCGGCTATCGCTCAAAAGGACACGGTTTTTATTTGGGTGGATGGCCTATGTGGCATGTGCAAAAATAGAATAGAAAAGGAAGCAATAAAGGTAGAAGGCGTCGGTGCGGTCAATTATAATGTGTATAATAATATTTTATCGGTTGTGCCTTCATCTGCCTCTTTCAATAATAATACATTGCAAATGGCCATTGCCGGCATTGGGCATGATACAGAAAAATACAAGGCAGATTCGTTGATATATGAAAGTTTACACGAATGTTGCCATTATCGGGATCCTCAGTTAAGAGCAGATCATCTTGAAAAACTAGATGCCTCAGCATCGGTTTCAGGTACCGTTTACCTGAAAGGAGAGGGTAATAAAATACCAGCCGTGGGTGCTTCCGTTTATTGGGAAGGCACCAATCTAGGTGAATTTACTAATGAAAATGGTGAATTTACCATTCCTCGTGCCGGTACAACTTCTCTTTTGGTTTTTTCCTACGTAGGCGAATCCTCAGATTCTGTAGATATGAGAGGTCAAAGGGAGATAAATATTACGCTCGGTGGGGGGTATGAATTGCAGGCCATTGAAATTAGTTATAAGAAAAAGGCGACGTCTTATTCTTTTTTAACCCCAGGAAAAGTTCAACTCCTGGGGGAAGGGGAATTGGCAAAAGCAGCTTGTTGCAACTTATCGGAAAGTTTTGAAACTACGCCTTCCATAGATGTTTCTTTCACAGATGCCGTAACTGGAACAAGACAAATTGAAATGTTAGGTCTTTCTGGAGCTAATATGTTGATTACCAGAGAAAATATTCCCGATATCCGTGGCCTTTCCGCCATTTATGGCCTGACTTTCTTGCCAGGAACCTGGGTGGAGGGTATTCAGTTAAGCCCTGGCATTGGTTCTGTAGCTAACGGTTTTGAAAGTATTTCAGGTCAAATAAACGTGGAATTAAAAAAACCTGAAAATAGTGAAAAACTATATTTTAACTTTTATGCCAATGAAATGAATCGTTTTGAGGCTAATTTGAACCTCGCTCATTCCCTGAATGAAAACCTACACACAGGGTTACTCTTACATGCAAAAAGGCAGAGGGATCAAATGGACAGAAATGAGGATCATTTTATGGACGGCCCTATCGGAGACCAATTTATATTGGCTAATCGTTGGAAATTTAATACCTCCAATGGAATACAAGGTCAATGGGGCCTTAAAGGCACTTTTATTCAAAATAATAGCGGGCAGTTATCGGGTGCAAATCACGTCCATCCGGGAACAGGTGTGTACAATCCATGGTTAGCCAGTATGGATACCCGTAGGGTGGAAGGTTGGTATAAAATGGGCTATTTATTTCCCGATAAGCCAAAAACAAGTGTCGGTTTACAACTTTCAGCTTTAAATCATGATCAAACGGGGTTTTTCGGTAAAAGAAAATATGACGCTTTTCAACAATCTTTTTATGCGAATTTACTCTACCAATCTATTATTGGAAGTACTGACCATGTTTTTAAAAGTGGTTTGAGCTATCAATATGATCGCTTTGATGAAACTATGGGCGAATCAAATTTCCTCAGAAATGAATCTGTTCCCGGCGTTTTTTCTGAATACACCTATAATTATTTAAATAAGGTTTCCCTGGTTGCTGGATTAAGAGCAGATAACCATAATCAATACGGGTTCTTTGTTACCCCGCGCTTACATTTTCGTTTTTCTCCCAATGAGAAAACAGCTTTTAGACTGGTTTCAGGCAGAGGTCAAAGAACGCCCTCTGTTTTTGCTGAAAATATTGGTGCCATGGCTTCTTCCCGCAGTTATCAGATTGTAAATCCTCAGCCAAATATTCCTTATGGTCTGAACGCGGAGGTAGCCTGGAATTCTGGTATAAGTTTTTCTCAGGAATGGCAACTTTTTAATAAACCTACCATCTTAAATATAGAGCTTTTTCATACCCGATTTGTTAATCAGATAGTGGTAGATTACGATGCCAATCCTCAAAAAGTCTTATTCTATAATCTGAATGGAAAATCTTATGCTACCAGCTTTCAATCGCAAGTGGACATAACCTTTTTTCCCTGGCTAGACGTTCGATTAGCCTATCGATTTAATGATGTCAAAACAACCTACCAATTAGACTTACTTCAGCGTCCTTTTGTGTCTAAACACAAGGCATTTGCCAATTTTGCCGTTGAAACTGCTTCGAGTGGGTGGAAATTGGATGCAACGATTCAATGGCAAGGTCAGAAAAGAATTCCGGACTTAAGTGGTAATCCGGCAGCAGTTTTCGCCATAGATGAATCTCCAGATTTCTTTATTGTAAATGCTCAGGTAAGTAAATCAATTGGGAAAAAATTAGAACTGTATCTTGGGGTTGAAAATTTACTTAATTATAAACAAGATTATCCTATCATTAGTGCCGACGACCCTTTCAGCGAATGGTTCGATGGCTCCATGGTGTGGGGTCCTGTTTTTGGTGGAATGGCCTATACTGGTCTAAGATTTAAGATTGACTCTCCCTCAAAAAAATAACTAAAGCTAAATAAGCCAATGTGATGGGAAAGGATAAAAAATGGATTCGTTTTTAAGATTATTCCCGATGGATAATAGGTATTTTACGATAGGTTTTACAAGCGAAATTCACCCCTAACGCTCGGTTCTGAATCAGGATTTACAGGATTTTGAGGATTACAGTGAACGTCTTCGTTTTAAACCTACTGTTTATTGGACGCTGAAATCTACGGTATATTCTCACAGGGCCATAGGCCCGCCTTCTTTGTCACTTAGTTGTTCCAAACCTTCTTTTTCAACAGAGATAAAAGGTATAGTCCGTAGCCACTTTTTATGTAAATGTTTCCAAGTTTTTCTAATTGTTCGTCATCTATGAATCCCATTTGCCAGGCCACCTCTTCTATACAGCCAATTTTTAAGCCCTGTCTTTCCTCAATCACCTGAATAAACTGTCCAGCTTGCATTAAAGACTGGTGGGTACCCGTGTCTAACCAGGCAATTCCTCTTCCCAATACGCCAACAGACAATTGTCCCATAGCTAAATAATGTCGATTAACATCGGTAATTTCATATTCTCCTCTTGGACTAGGTTGTAGATTTTTTGCAATATCTACAATTTGATTATCGTAAAAATATAAGCCGGGAACGGCAAAATTTGATTTTGGATTTTCAGGTTTTTCCTCAATAGAAATAGCCCGGAAATGCTCGTCAAATGAAACTACCCCATACCTTTCCGGATCAGCTACGGCATAGGCAAATACTTTTCCCCCTGTAGGATTATTTGCAGCTTGCATAATTTCGTTCAAGCCATTTCCGTAAAAAATATTATCTCCAAGAATTAACGCGGCAGAATCACCATTTATAAAAGATTCCCCCAGAACAAACGCCTGTGCTAATCCGTTAGGTTCAAACTGCGGGACGTACGAAAAATGACAACCAATCTGTGATCCGTCTCCTAATAATTTTTCAAAATTGGGAAGGTCCTCAGGGGTTGAAATGATTAAAATATCTTTTATTCCAGCTGACATTAAAGTTGACAGCGGATAATAAATCATGGGTTTGTCGTAAACTGGCATTAATTGTTTACTTACGGCAAGGGTTAAGGGATATAGACGAGTACCTAATCCACCTGCTAATATGATTCCTTTCATGTTAAATTAATTAAGTTATTATTCATAATTCTTCTGGCTCTTAAAATAAGTTCCGCTGGTTTAAAGGGTTTCGGAAGGAAATCATCAACATTCAGGTCAAAAGCTGCCATAATACTTTCCTCCTCCTCAGGATCTGCTACTAACAGTATGCCTAAAGGAGAGGTATATTCTTTTCTTAATTTTTCAATAATGGCCAAACCTGTTTTCTTTTTCATATCCAAATCAACAATAAGCATATTTGGCTTTTCGACAGAAATAAAATGTAAAATATCAGATAACTTAGGGCAATATAAAACCTGGTAACCTTGTTTTTTAAGCCTGAATTCAATAGCGGATAAAAGGATTTCTTCGCTTTCCAAAATAACTATTTTTTTCATAATAAAACTAGGTTAGAATTAATCCCTGGGTAAAAAAATAAATTGAGCGCCGAGATCACTCAGAGTGAACAGACAAAAA
This sequence comes from Saprospiraceae bacterium, assembly GCA_021299835.1. GTDB lineage: Bacteria > Bacteroidota > Bacteroidia > Chitinophagales > Saprospiraceae > BJGN01. The sequence continues at coordinate 89,412 of JAJTER010000001.1, forward strand.
AAGAAATCAGGATCTTTAAAAACACTTCTAAAATGATCCACTCTCTCCATTTGAATTATTTTCTTTGTTGCTAATTCTTCGAGGGTAGATAAATTAAGGGACCATTTATTATTTGACGGGTTTCTTTGCACCAGAGGAATCCCAAGTTCAATATCTAATTGGGAAACAATAAAAATGGGATATTTTGAAATTCCCTCATCCAGTAAAGTTTCGGAGGCCTTATTCATCACCGATGAAAAAGGGATTAAATCATTTTTTAATTGTTGGTATTTTTCTTCCAGCTCCATGGGTTAATTAAGGATTATTTCAGCGATAAAAGGGCAACATTTTCGATATGATGCGTGTGAGGGAACATATCTACGGCTTGCATTTGCAAAATATGGTATTTTTCTGAAAGAATATTTAAATCTCTTGCATGGGTGGCCGGATCGCAACTAACATACACTATTTTTGGCGCTGCTACAGCTAACAAAACGGCCACTACGTCGGGATGCATACCTGCCCGGGGAGGGTCTGTAATAATCAGATCGGGTTTTCCAAACTGCTGAATAAGTTCTGAATGAAAAAGAAAGCGAACATCACCGGCGATAAAATCAACATTTTCGATATTATTATCTTTGGCATTTACTTTAGCATCTTCAATAGCAGCGGCGATTTCTTCGATCCCAATAATATGTTTTGCATTGGCTGCCAGATAAAGTGCAATGCTACCCAGTCCGGTATAAAGATCATACACAATTTCTGTACCCGTAAGATTAGCGAAATCTTTAACTATATTGTAAAGATTGACTGCCTGTCTTGTATTGGTTTGAAAAAATGATTTTGGACCGATTTTGTAAGTCACATGCCCAAGTTTCTCGTGAATGGATGTTTTTCCTGCTAAATGATGCATTTCCAAATCGTAGAGACTGTCGTTCATTTTAGTATTTACGCAATAAAACAAAGAAGTAATTTCTGGCAAAGCTGTTTTAACCTCATGTAAAAACAAGGATATTTTTTTAGCATCGTCTTCACCAAAGGCTATGACCACCATTATTTCTCCCAAAGTTGTCACTCTTAATAACAGCGTTCTCAAAAAGCCTTCGTGATTTCTTGGGTCATAAAAAGATAAGTCCTGTGAATAAGCAATCGTACGAATGGTATTGCGAATATGGTTTGCAGGTTCTTGCTGTAAGCTACAGTGTTGTATGTCAATGACTTTATCGAATGCACCAGGAGGGTGAAATCCAAGAACGGGAGAAAATTTATCTTCTCCCATAGCCATTTCTGCATCGGTAAGCCATCGTCTGTTGCTGAAGGTGAATTCCATTTTATTTCTATAAAAATAAATGGGGTCTGCTTTAAAAATGGGATGCCAAAGATCAACACTAAGTTTACCGATTCTGGAAATAGCGTCTTTAACAACCTTTTCTTTTTGTTCTAACTGGGTGTCGTAGTTGAGATGCTGCCATTTACACCCACCGCACTGTGCAAAATGGGAACAAACGGGTTCAACTCTGCTGGCGCTAAGGCTTAAATAAGACATAACCTGTCCTTTATAAAACCCCTTTCTTTTTCTAAAAACTTTAATCAGCGCTTTATCACCTGGAACGGGACCAACGGCAAAAACGGTTTCACCTGTTAAGGATTTTCCAACACATTGTCCTTTATCGGCAATGCCATGAAAATGAACTTCTAGAATGGACTCGGAAGATTTTTTTTGAGACATAAAATAATTAGTTAACAAAGTTAAGGGGACTCGAAGGTCGAATCCCCTTAAAAATATATGATAATCTTAAAAATAAAAGCTTGATTATGATTTTATCATACATCAGCACCGTCAAAAACATCCTCATCATCAATGACTGCGGCCGTTTTTGATTTACTGACTTCCATGCTTTTAAATTTTTCTTTAATTTTCAACTCCAGCTCATGAGCAACTTCTGGATTATCATCTAAAAATTGCTTTGCGCCTTCTCTTCCCTGCGCTATTTTAGCACCATTATAACTGTACCAGCTACCACTTTTCTGAATAATATCGTGTTCTGCACCAAGGTCAACAATTTCTCCATTTTTAGAGATACCTTCCCCAAAAGTAATATCAAATGAAGCCACCCGGAAAGGAGGCGCCATTTTATTTTTAACAATTTTGACTTTAACCTGATTTCCAACCAGATTTCCATCTTTATCTTTTATGGCTGCACCTGATTTACGAATATCCAAACGTATGGAGGCATAAAATTTAAGCGCATTTCCACCTGTTGTTGTTTCCGGGTTACCGAACATGACGCCAATTTTTTCCCTTAGCTGATTTATAAAAATACAGCAGCATTGGGTTTTACCTATAGCGGCAGTTAGCTTACGCATGGCCTGTGACATCAGCCTTGCTTGAAGACCCATTTTGGAATCCCCCATTTCGCCTTCAATCTCACTCCTTGGAACCAGGGCCGCTACGGAATCTATAACAATAATATCAATAGCACCTGAACGAATTAAATTTTCAGCAATCTCAAGCGCTTGCTCCCCGTTGTCAGGTTGAGAAATTAATAAATTTTCAGTATCAACGCCCAGGTTTTGTGCATAACCTCTGTCAAACGCGTGTTCAGCATCAATAAAAGCAGCAATACCACCTTGTTTCTGTGACTCGGCAATAGCGTGAATAGCCAGTGTGGTTTTTCCGGAAGATTCAGGCCCGTAAATTTCAATAATCCTTCCCTTAGGAAATCCATTGATACCTAAGGCTATATCTAAACCTAGTGAACCTGTTTGAATTACATCAACCTGAACAATTTGTTTGTCGCCAAGCCGCATGATAGTACCCTTACCATAGGTTTTCTCCAATTTATCGACCGTAAGCTGGAGCGCTTTTAATTTTGCCTCTTTTTCCTGTTGTGCCATTTATTAAAGTGTTATATGTCAAGAAGAACAAACCCTTATGACAAAAGTAAATAAATTGTTTGTAAAAGCAGTTAAATCGGACTACTTTTTAAAAAAAATGTTTGAATCTGTAGGTTAAAGACAGTATATTGAAAAAATCAGAGCGCAGTATCTCTAATTTTTTCTTTGCGGCTATAGGAAAGTATACTTTGTAGCGTTTTGTTAGCTGGGTTTTTTCTGAGCCTGGGCAAGCGTTGAATAGCTGTCTTCAGTTCTTTGTAGGTGTCATTCAAATAACTATCTACGTGAAGCGCTTCCGTTATTCGGATATTATCGGTTTCACTCGATTCGCTGTAGATAAACTGAAGAAGTTGGTTTTTGGTAATGCTTCTTTGCATATAACTTGGTATTAAAGGTAATATCAATACAAAAACGGTTTCAGGTGAATTAATATTGCCTTTAATACCAATGGTCCTGTACAGCTATTTATATTAACTTTTTACGCGGTACCATGTTTGCGTGCGAGAAAGCCCTGTCCAATGTTTACCCTTTACTTTTAATTCATTTTCAGTGGTCTCGGATAGCCAAATGGTGCAGTCATAATAGTTCCCTGTTACAGGATCTAAAATATTAGCTCCTTTCCATTCTTCGCCCGATTTTACTAATCCATCAATAAGGATCATGCCAATCAACGGCTTATTGGCTTTATCACCTTTACACTTTTCACAAACGGTATCCGCTGGTTTTAATAACAATTTTGTTACTTTACCATAAACCTTTCCATTTTTTTCATAAAGCTCCATATAAGATTTTGCCTCTTTTGTCTCATCATCTATGGTTTTCCAAATGCCTAATGGACTTGATTTTTGTGCTAATAGTGCAGAAGTAAAAAACAACAGACTTAAAGAAAAAACTAATTTCCACATGTGATAGTTAATTTGAAGATTAAAAAATGATTAATTAAAAATGTAACGTAAAATAATCAACGATTTTATTCCGTCCACGAAAATTGGTCGATTATTTTTTGAATATCTTTAATCATAAAATCATGAATTGGCGCCAGTGAATCAATATCAATCTTTGATTTTACATAAAAAACACCCCTAACAAAATGTTTTTTATTGTCCGTAAGATAAAATTGATAAGGCGTAGCCGCAGGCCCTTTAATGTGAAATTCTATACCAGTTACATCGGGCGATATATTTAGCTGAACCTCGTCTATATAATTTGCCTTTTTGTTGTGAAAATGAGCCATTTTAAACGCGTCGTTTACCAATTTATCCAATTGATTCTCTCTCGTAACAGGATAATAACTAAAGTGTACACTTCCATTAAATGAGGGTAATTGTAGGTTAAACCAATTATCCTTTTTTGCTGATTCTCCTGTTAAGGACGAATCCCTGGTTACTATATAATAATCAGGATATTGAAAGTGTATGGGAATATTCGCCTGTTTATAATCCACTAATTTACCTGATGGAAATTCAACGCGTGGGTATCCTCTCTGTTTAGGTGAGAGGATATCAGAACGCTCGCAACTGAAAAGAAAACTTAGCAATAAAAAAGACAATAAACATGGTTTTTTATACATGGCGAAGTAATGAAAATGGTTTTATTTAGCTCAAATTAACTTCCGGACACGCATCTGTTCAATTCGTCTGCTCGATGCAGCCGTGATTTCAAAATTAAATCCCATGATTTCCAAATGAATATTCTTCGCTGGCAATTCTCCATATTGTGACAAAATAAGTCCCGCAATAGAGTCCGCTTCGCTGTTTAAATCATCAAAATGATTAGATTCAATTTTCATTATACTACAGAAATCCTGAATGAGCGTTTTTCCTTCAAACATATAACTTCCATCTTCCATTATTTGGTACACAATGTCTGGTTCATCATCAAATTCATCTTGAATTTCACCAAAAATTTCTTCCAGGACATCTTCCATCGTTATTAAGCCAGCTGTGCCACCATATTCATCCACTACAATAGCCAGATGTTGTCTCTTCGTTTGGAAAGCACCAAGAACCTGATCTATTTTTTTTGCCTCGGGTACATATAGGACAGGGGTTCTGATAAGTTTTTGCCAGGCGTAGTCTTCGTTTTTTTCATGTTCTAATCCTATCAAATCCTTAACATGTAATAAACCAGTGACGCTGTCCAGATCGTTTTCATATACAGGAATCCTGGAATAACCTGATTCGCGAATTATTTCCAATAAATGATGGTAATCAGTCGATGTGCTGACAGAAATTATACTCACTCTGGCTTGCATAATTTGACGAACCTGAACTTCTCCAAGTTTATCAATTTTAGCCACCATTTCCTTTCTTATCTTTAAATGGTGAGATGAACGACCTTCATTTTCTGGATTATTACTGACGGTAGAGGCCTGTTTAATCTGTTTTAATTCAACTTTTAAACCCAGAAACTGCCTGATGAACATTAGTGCAAGCACAATGATAACAAAAATGAATACAATGCCAATGAAAATGGAAGGAGCATCAATAACTAAAAAAACAGGGAAAAATACCTTTTTGTGAAGGTTGTTTTGCGCAATCAAGCCGCTTAGCGGCCAATGTTTACAATAGGGACTATCCCCAGAAGGAGGCTCGGTATCCAAAATGAATGGTATTTATTCGGAAATATTATTAACTCGTAAAATTAATTAAATTTTCCTTAGTTTCTTCGCTATTATGCTCAAAAAAAAGACTGTAAGTCAATGTTAATTTTAAAAAGGTAAATTTTCCCCTTCCTCAGTCACATTTTCTGACGACTTTTGAGTGACCGCTGCGGCTGAATTTGCAGGTGCCTGAATGTCGCTACCTGGACTTCTTCTCTCCAAAACCTTAAACATAGTACCCACTACTTCTGTCGTTTTTCGGGTTTTGTTTTCTGCATCTTGCCAGGTCCTGTGTGTAAGCTTTCCTTCCAGGAATATAGTGCTTCCTTTCTTCAAATACTTCACCGCATTATCCGCCTGGTTGCGCCATAAAACAATGTCATGCCATTCTGTGGTTTCCTGCCAGTTTCCTTCCTTGTCCTGGTACTTTTCACTGGTGGCAATAGAGAAATTTACCCGGTTGCTTCCATTGTCTAACGTTCGTTGTTCAGGATCTTTTCCTAAATTTCCAATAAGCATTACTCTGTTCATAACATTTGATTGTGATGGTTAATAGACACAATGTAGGTCTCTTTTTTTAATTTGCATCGGACATTAAATATATTTTTTCGACCTGTTTAAAATGTATTTTATCCGTTTAAATAAATTTAAAATATTGATATACAATTATTTATATTCAAATAATGCTGTATTATTAACTATAAACTGACGTAGAAATTTTGGAAAGGCAAAATCGTTTATATTTGTTAAAGGTATCATTTCAAGATTATCTCCTGCTAATTTTTCTTCCATCCCCGCTAAAGTTACTTGATGGAAAAATAAATGAATTCTTTGGTGTGTTAATAATTGCTGATCTGTATAATTCAGTATTTGTATTTGATTCTCCACAATGGAAACTCCCCCAATCTGAATTCCCTCCAATGGAAATTCCCAACGCTCGTCCCTTGTTTCAATGAATGGTAAGGTGTATAATCCTCTCCAGATATCTTTTTCTTTTCTGTGGGATAAAAATATATATTTCCCTGCCTTAACAAGAAACAAATGGAAATATCTGTTTCTTAAGGGTTTTTTGACTTTTTTAAAGGGGAAATCTCGCTGATTATCTGTTAAATAGGAGGTACAATGATCGGCAAAAACACATTGGTCACACAATGGTGAGGCCGGTAAACAAACCGTTGCACCAAAATCCATGATGGCCTGATTAAAACCAGCTGGATTTTCCTTGTCCAGCAGTTTATCCGCAATATCTTGTATTATTTTTCTACCCTTTGATGTTGTGATGTCTGCTATGACAGAAAAAATACGGGAAATTACTCTGTGCACATTTCCGTCTAACACAGCACAGGGAAGCGAAAATGCGAAGGAGGCTATGGCAGCCGCAGCATAAGGACCGACTCCTTTAAGTTTTATAATTTCTTCGTACCGTTCAGGGAAAACGCCGTTAAGTTCATTAACGATGTACTTGGCGCTCCAATGCAGATTTCTTGCACGGCTGTAATAACCAAGTCCTTCCCAACATTTGAGTACCTCAGCTTCTGAGGCCTCAGCCAAAACAAAAACATCGGGGAAGGTTTCTAAAAATCTGGTGTAGTATGGCAAACCTTGTAAAACTCTGGTTTGCTGAAGAATTATTTCAGATATCCATATTTTATATGGGTCTTTCTCGTTTACCCAAGGAAAGGGTCTTTTAAGTTGAAGATGCCATTCCTTGAGTAAATCCTGAAATAATTTAGGTAACACTTAGGCTTCTGCAGAGAAATGAATATCGCTGTATCTGTTGCCTAATTTATCTTTTAGTTCTTTTCTGGCAAAGAAAATTCTACTTTTAACTGTACCAAGGGGTAAATCGAGTTGATCAGCTATCTCCTGATATTTGAAGCCCTGATAATGCATCATGAAGGGAACTTTAATACTATCGTCCAGGGATTCGATTAGCCCGGAAAGTTCATCTAAAATCATGTTTGATTCAGCTTCGTTATTTATAGCCGCTCCCCCTGTGTTTATGTAATACAGATTCTCTGTATCGTCAATGATGGTGTTCGCCTTGCTTTTCTTACGGTAATTATTTATAAAAATATTTTTCATTATTGTAAATAACCATGCCTTTAGATTAGTATCCGGACGGAATTTATCTATGTTAGTCATGGCACGGAACGCAGTCTCCTGAAATAAATCTTTTGATTCCTCCGTGTTTTTAGTCAGGTTATAAGCAAATGCATTTAACACTGAACTCATTTGATGGAAACGATTATAAAATTCTAGCTGAGACATAAAATTGTTTTTGAATGAGATTAAACAAAATAACTTTTTTGTTGAACCAAATCTACGGATTAGTTAAACAAAATACAACAAATAGGACAATAAATTTTTGAATTATTCAAAATTATAGGGGAGATAAGTTTATAAATCGTTGATTATTAGTAATATAATAACAAAATTTATTTTATTATTCATTCAAAAAAAATTGAAAGTTGATTAAAAATATTTCTCTTTTCATACAAAAGAAGGAAAATATAGGTTATTTCTGCGCTTTGTGCACAGCGATAAGAGCCAGAGCAAGGAAAATAAGATTGGGAATCCAGGCGGCCAGAAGGGCAGGTAAATTATTGCCCATAGCAAATACCTTAACGAATTTTGAAAAAAGGATATAAACTGCGCCAATGCCAATACCCATAGCCAGGTGAAGCCCAATACCACCGCGTACTTTTCTGGCGGCAAGGCTTACCCCAATAAGTGTTAGTATTAAAATGGTGAATGGTTCTGCATTCCTTCGGTTCCATTCTAAGGTGTATTTTCTAATATTCCCCGCACCCCGTTCTCGTTGAAGAGCAATAAAGCGAAGTAATTCCGGGGAAGTCATCATATTTTGCTGTCCTGAAAAATCTACAAAATCATCAGGAGAAAGATTTAAAGTGGTATCAATAAACTCGGTATTTGAAAACTGAAAGGATTCCTTCAGGCCATCAAAATGGCGTATTTGATATTCTGTAAGCCTCCATTTTCCCGTTTTGACCTGGTAAGCAGCATTATTTGCCTTAAGTAGCTTCACTAATTGTTGTCCTTCGTATTGTTCAATTCTGAAATCGCGCGCGGTACTGTCCGGTTTTCTGTAATATCCGATATACACTTTTGTTTGTGGGGCAATAAATAAATGAACGTCTCTTGTCTTACCTTTATCTTCGTTTTTATCAATGTACTTATAGGTGATTCTCATCAAATGTTGCTGCCCCCAGGGAAGTATAAAATGACCGCCTAACCAATGTACGAGGGTGAGTATTCCCGCGGCGTACAGATAAGGTCTGAGTAAACGGTTAAAGGGAATGCCCGCGCTTAACATGGCCATTATTTCCGAATTTCCGGCCAACCTGGAGGTGAAGAATATAACGGCAATGAGCGTGAAAAGCGGCCATAACATGCCACTTATAAAGAGCATGAAACTAGGGAAATATTCTAAGAGTATTTCCCGTCTGGTGATTGGCTCTTCTAAAAATATCTGAATTTTTTCACTAAAATCTATGATTACCGAGATCATCAAAATGATGAGGAGGGTAAAAAGAAAAGTGGATAAAAATTTCTTAAAAATATATCGATCTAGCAGGTTGAATGACATATAACATTACTTTACTAAAGTCGAAAATCTAAGGATGGAATAAGGCTGTTTTTCCAGGTAGAGAATGTTCCTTTTTCAATCTGTACTCTTGCTTCGGCCATTAAAGATAAGTAAAAACTTAAATTGTGAAGGGTAGCAATTTGCATGGCGGTTATTTCATTGGCTTTAAATAAATGCCGCAAATAGGCCTTGGTATAAATCTGACTTGTTTTTGCGTTGCTGGTCGGATCTATGGGGTCAAAATTATCTTTCCATTTAGCATTATTTATATTTATTACCCCGTTCCAGGTGTAAAGTAAACCATGTCGGGCATTCCTACTGGGTAAAACACAGTCAAACATATCTATGCCTAAAGAAATACCTTCCAGCAGATTTACTGGCGTGCCCACACCCATTAAATATCTTGGTTTTTCAAGGGGTAAGATTTCACAGACGCTGGCGGTAGTTTCATACATTTTTTCTGCCGGTTCGCCTACAGAAAGACCGCCTATGGCATTTCCCTCCCGGTCCAGATCTCTTATGGTTTCCGCAGACTCTTTTCTTAAGTCGGCATAAGTGGATCCTTGTACAATAGGAAATAACGTTTGTTGATAGCCATATAAACCCTCTGTTTCGTCAAAGCGGGTGCAACACCTTTTTAGCCATCTATGGGTTAAATCCATCGATTTTTTAGCATAATCATAATCACACGGATAAGGTGGACATTCGTCAAATGCCATAATAATATCTGCCCCAATGATTCGCTGTATGTCCATCACTTTTTCAGGCGTAAATACGTGGGTACTGCCATCTATATGGGATTGGAAAATGACGCCTTCTTCCTTTATTTTTCGTTGAGATGCTAAAGAATATACCTGATATCCACCACTATCAGTCAACAATGGGGCGTCCCAATGCATGAATTTATGCAATCCACCTGCCGCAGATAATATATCTGTTCCTGGTCTTAAATATAAATGATAGGTATTTCCAAGTATAATTTTTGCTGCAATGGGATCTATTAATTCATGCTGATGAATGGCTTTCACACTGCCCAATGTTCCTACGGGCATAAAAATAGGCGTAGGAATATTTCCGTGTGCCGTCGAAATCTGGCCCGTTCTGGCAGATGTTTGGTCATCTTTTTTTAAAATAGTAAATTCAAACAAGGGTCGTATAATTATCTGGTTATATTTGATATCTGTGGCTATCAAATTTTAATAAAACGCCAATTAAAAGAGTGAATCCTATTAAGGATGAGCCTCCCTTACTCAATAATGGAAGCGGAATGCCTATGATTGGCATGATGCCCATGGTCATACCAATATTTACAAAAAAATGGACAAAAATAATCCCTACCACACTGTAGGCATAAATTCTTGAAAAATTTGAGCGTTGACGTTCAGCGAGGATGACAATCCGATACATGAGAAGCATGAAAATCAAGATGGTGGCGACGCTACCTATAAATCCGTGCTCCTCCCCAATGGTACAAAAAATGAAATCTGTCGCCTGTTCTGGAACGTAATTTAATCGCGTTATCTCCCCATTTAAAAATCCTTTTCCCTCAATTCCTCCGGAACTAATGGCTAATTTAGATTGCAAAACGTTGTATAAAGCTCCCCGTGGGTCACATTTTGATGGTTGTAACCAAACGTTTATTCTTTCTTGTTGGTGCGGACGAAGTATATTGTTAAAGCCATAATTGGCTGTAAAGGCTATACTAACGCCAATAGCTAAAACAATAACTACAAAGGATATGGTTTTAAAGTTATTTTTTAGTCCATAAGCTATCGACAAAGCAACAGCAGCTGCTCCGTTAGCAATTAATGTGATGGTATAAAATTCTTCGCGCACCAGAATATAAGAACCAATAGCCCAGAATATAACGCCTACCCTCCAGTTTAAAGCATTTTCAATACCTCCACTTAAAAAATAAATAGCACAAACCAATAATCCTATAGTGATAATTACCGGCGGAACTACTAAGCCCAATATGACTAAGGTAATCAGATATATTCCTGTTAAATAATAATTTACTGATAATCCTTCACGATATAGGACAAAAGTAAAGGAGAGAAAAACTAACGCTGAACCTGCGTCGGGCTGCATTAAAACCAATAAAATAGGCACAAAAAAGATGGCGAAGGCAGTGATTTGGGTTTTTACGTCTTTTAAATTCAGGTTAAAGGTTCCCAAAAAGGAGGAAACAGCCAGCGCCGTGCCAAATTTGGCCAATTCTGAGGGTTGTATCGAAAAGCCTCCAAACGAATACCACGAGGTTGCTCCCTTAATTTCTGTGCCAAATATTAGCACTCCAACGAGAAGTAACAGGGTAAAAGCGTAAATGAAATAGGCAAAAGTTTGCCAAGATTTCCAATCAATGAGAAATATAACCAAAAATAAAATCATGGCTATGGCCACCCATATCATTTGTTTACCAGCACTGCTATTTAATAAACCCACTCTTTCAATCTCCCGCTGACTGACAGAAAAAACCATGAGAACGCCCAGCGCAATAAGGGATATATAAAGCGAAAATATGACTAAATCGAAACTTCGCTGATCTCCACGGTTTCTTGACATGTTTGCAATGACGTTGGGTGATTAAAACTTTGTCGCTAGTACCATATCCAGGGTAAGCTTATTGTCTATTATTTCCATGGCACCCGGATATGTTTTCCTGAAGAAATATTTCGTCAAAATAGCTTCTTTTTTATCAAAAAAGGCACCTACTCTTAAATGGTAATAGGGCCTGTTATGTATAACTTGAAGAGGAATGTCCGGATAGCTTTGTTGGAATTTATTCTTCGTATTTTCTAAAGCAAGCCGATCGGTGGTCGCTATAATCTGAATTCTCCACCCATTTATATAGTCAGATTGCTTATTTGAAAGGGCATAACTTTTTATCAGGGCAGAAACCTCTTCGCTCTCTATGATTACCTGACCTTGTAAACTAAAACTGCCCAGGGTCGAATAAAGAAGGACGAACAAAAATATATATCTTAATTTCATGTCCAGTTTTTTGCAAATTTACGAAATGTTTTATTAACAGGGTTGACTTAAAAGTAGCTCAGCTAAATAAGGTGGCTTCTGGTTCTCCAAACGACCATTTGAATGTTTTTCTATGATGTTCCGTCAAACCATTCTCGTGGATAGCCTTTCTGTGATGTAAGGTAGGATAACCCATGTTTTTTTTCCAGTCATATAATGGAAATGAGGCATGAAGTGCCGTCATATACTCATCTCTATAGGTTTTTGCCAGAATAGATGCTGCTGCAATGGCCGCATATTTTCCATCGCCTCCTACATGACAGGAGTGTGGGATATTAGGGTAATTTTTGAATCTGTTACCATCAATATGAAGGTGAGTGGGTAAATACTTCAATTGATCAATGGCACGGTGCATTGCTAAAAATGAGGCGTTTAATATATTAATCTGATCAATTTCGTCGGCCGACACTATGCCAATTGCCCAGGAAATAGCCTCCCGCTCAATAAAAGAACGGCACTTTTCTCTTTGTTTTTGCGACAATTTTTTTGAATCATCAAGATGGGGAATAATAGTATCAGAAGATAGAATGACGGCTGCCGCAAAAACAGGACCAGCTAAACAACCTCTTCCAGCTTCGTCACACCCTGCCTCATGTTCGTTGGTGTAAAGCAAATGATGATTGGCCATGGTAGAATCATTTAGAAGCTAAATCAGACAATTTGTCAAAAATCTCATCTAATTCTTCAAAAGATTTCAAGCCAGTTTTTTCTTCCGACCCGCCCGATAAGCAATATCCAAAGGGTTTAAAATGTTGGATATATTCTGCCACCTGATGGGCATCGCCATTGCAATAAATGAAAATTGGATACGACTGGCACAAGGTAACTAAGGCATCTTTCCAAAGGACAGATAAGGGTTCAGTTATATGTGAAAAATTTAATATATAATAATTAATCTTTCCAGCGTGTTGTTGTAGGAATGTAAACAAGTCAGGATCCGGTAGATTACTGTCAATCCTCATTTCTGCGAATAGCGTGTAGGAATCTGGTATAATAGACAGCTCGTTATAGTCAAAAAGGGGGCCGAGTTGTATCGCATCAAGTCCTGCATTTTCTGTAATGGCTAAAATCTCTGTTGCAGAGGCATAATTAAATTCTCCAACGAAGGCAGGACCGCTTATCCATTCCCGGATAGCTTTTACAAATAGTGGACTGGACGCATTTTCTGACAATGGGTCAAGATTGAAACCCATCCAGGCGACCTCCATGGAGGCAAAATATCTGGCATCTGTAAGATGAGACAGCGCATTTGCTTTTATGGAAATCATCACAAAAAATCCGATTTTTTTAATTCCAATGCCAGGTTTTCCAAGGCATTTTTTGAAAGAGGCACCAGGGGTAATCGAACATCTCTGGAACAAAGGCCAAGTAATTCCATGGCACCTTTTACCCCCACTGGATTTCCTTCGACGTAAAGCCAGTCGTGAATATCGAGCATTTTATTGCTTAATGCGTTGGCTTCATGGAATAAGCGGTTATTGGCAAAATCTACCATTTGTGAAAATGTATCGGGTAAGGCATTGGCAATGACACTAATAGCACCGACGGCACCGCAAGCCATTAAGGGCACGGTTAGGGCATCGTCACCAGAGATAACATTAAAATGATCGGGCTTGTGTTTAAGTATTTGCATCACCTGGGCCATATTTCCTGACGCTTCTTTTACGGCAATAAATTTTTCAGAATCTTTGGCCAGTCGCAAAATGGTATCAGCCGACATATTGGAGCCAGTTCTTCCTGGAACATTATATAAAATGATGGGGAGCGGGCAAACTTCCTGAACCGCCATATAATGCTGATAAATACCTTCTTGCGGAGGTTTGTTATACGCGGGACTACTGGACATAATGGCGTCATACCCTTCCAGGGAGTAGCTTTGAACTCTTTGTTTTAGGAGGGCCGTCCAGTTACTTCCAAAAAGTCCGGCAACAAGAGGTACTCTGCCCTTTACAATGTCTTTGGTGAAAGTAAGCACTTCCCGACATTCCTGGCTGGAAAGGGTAATAGCCTCGCCGGTGGTGCCAAGGGAAACCAGATAATTTACACCACCCTTTAGGGTATGTTCAATAATACTTTCCAGGGCATCAAAGTCGATGGCCTGATTTTTAAATGGCGTGATTAAGGCAACGCCAGTGCCATTAAAGGAGGGTTGATTCATTCCTGACTTGTATTTTACCTAATAAATTTTCCATTTGTTTAAAAAATGTTTGGGGTGTGGTATCAGCTGGAACATCGAGCATAAGGTCATAGCAATGTGTATTATCCGTTGCTGGACCTATTCGAAGACCGGCAGGTGTCAGGGCAGTTATGTATTCAAGCAGTTCGTTTCGTTGAGCAGAAACGTGTATTACTACATCGACGGGTTGGTTTAACCATTCATCGACGAGCGTTCCGATGGGCCTTCCGACCCAATCTATATTTTTTTTGTTCAGACAGGGGAAGGAGGTATCTACAATATCTTTAGATGCGGCGTTTAAACCTAGAAGGAAGGTTGTTTTGCCTTTTTTTTGCAAGGATTCGGCATATTTTTCAATACCTGAAATAACTTCAGGGTCTGCTGCATTGAAGAGAAAAGCAATAGATTTGGCCGTCGCAAAGGACAAAGATTTGGAGCTGACCTGTTTTAAACGGGAAATCAGCCCTTTATTCAGACTTTTATTAAAGTGGAAATTTTTGAAATTTTGCCAAATCTTCATAGGGATAATTTACTTTTTCTTAGCCGATTTGTTTGAAGCAGCTGTTTCAATAGGCTCGGGAATGTCAAAAACTTCCTCATAAACCCCCATTTTGCTATATTTTTCAATTCTTTCTAAAATTCTTACCTCAGGATCTTTAGGTTGAATTTCTGCTAATGTTTCAATTATTTTGGCTTTTAGAAGTTCTGCCATTTCATCGGGATTAGAATGCGCGCCACCTATGGGTTCCTTGATAATCCCATCTATCAAACCCGCGGAAAACATATTGTCTGCTGTTAACTTAAGAGCATCTGCTGCCTGTTCCTTATAATCCCAGCTTCTCCAAAGAATAGAGGAGCATGATTCAGGCGAAATAACAGAATACCATGTATTTTCCAACATAAAGACACGGTCACCCAGACCTATGCCTATGGCTCCACCGGAAGCACCTTCGCCAATGATGACGCATATAATAGGTACGCGAAGTTGTGCCATTTCAAAAAGATTCCTTGCAATGGCCTCCGCCTGACCTCTTTCTTCAGCTTCAATGCCTGGAAAAGCACCCGGCGTATCAATCAAAGTGATAACGGGGAAATTAAATCGCTCTGCCAGTTTCATTAATCTTAATGCTTTCCTGTAACCCTCTGGATTAGCCATCCCGAAGTTACGGTATTGACGCATTTTGGTATTGATACCTTTTTGATGACCAATTATAACTACAGTTTGCCCATTAAAGGTAGCCAAACCACCCACAATCGCTTTGTCGTCCTGAAAATGCCGGTCACCATGCAGTTCAATAAACCGGTCGCACATTTTATTAGTATAAAATAAAGTGTAAGGTCGCTCTGGATGTCTGGAAAGTTGTACCCTCTCCCAACCACTTAAGTTACTATATATCTCCTTCCTCTTTTCGGAAATCTTTTCCTCGAATACACTGATCTGAGAACTAACGTCAATGTCACCCGCTTCTCCAATTTCTTTTAGTTTTTCCAATTGCTCGTAGAGAGAGGCTAAAGGTTTTTCAAATTCTAAGAAAATCATAGGAGATGGATTTAGTAATGAACAAGAATTTTAGCGCACTAAGGCGGGACAAAATTAGTAAATCATGTTAACTACTTTCGTTTTAAGAATTTTTTTTTCTTTTTTTCTCATAAGTATTGATAATTTCGATAAATGATACTATTTTTGCAATCTCTTAATGCAAAGGCATTTTGATATTGGTTTGGTAGTTCAGTTGGTTAGAATACATGCCTGTCACGCATGGGGTCGCGGGTTCGAGTCCCGTCCGGACCGCTACTGCTTCATTATGAGGCGGTAACGTTGAGTCGCTGGAAACTGAGGTTTCTTTAAGTCGGCTTCCAATATATAAAGCTGGGGTTTTGCTTTGAAAAACCTAAATGGTTCGGTAGTTCAGTTGGTTAGAATACATGCCTGTCACGCATGGGGTCGCGGGTTCGAGTCCCGTCCGGACCGCCAATTTAAAAGGTCTCTGGTTAAAATCAGAGGCCTTTTTTTATTTTATCTTTACATTTCGATTCAAGATAAGTCCTATTTTTTACCACATATTCTTTAACTAAATGTAATGATGGCAAGGCGAAGAAATAAAAATTTATTGAATCTATTAAACAATATTTTTAGATAATTATTCACGAAAAAATAAAACAGCTTACCTAAACTTTAGCATCACAGTTACCGCTTTTTAATGCATTTCCAATAAATAGTTCCAATTATGTGTTTTTTTACACATAATCGGAACATAAGTTTGTGTTTTTTTCCCATCCCTATTTAAAATGGACTTTTTAAGCCTGATATTTTGAAATGTATTTCAAAATGATTAGATTAACCTTTGTATTGTATGTCCGTTTATCTAAAAACCTCTTACCCGTATGAAAAGACGCGTATTTTTACAACAAGTCAGCTTGGCCAGTGCCGCTGTTTTCGCACAGCCTTATCTCATTCCCTTTAAACCGTCTAAGTACAAAACTGTGCTCATTGGCAGTGGTTGGTGGGGGCTGAATATTCTCAGGGAGGGTATCAGGACAGGTCAAATTGAAGTGGCCGCTCTCTGTGATGTGGACGATAATCAATTGACTAAATGTAAAGCAGAGGTTGATAAACTGACAAATGACCGGCCTAAAACCTATAACGACTTTAGGGAATGTATTCAAAAAGAGAAACCAGATATTGTTATCAATGCAACTCCCGATCATTGGCATGCTTTAATAGCGATCGAGGCAATGAAAAATGGGGCGCACGTCTTTCTTGAAAAACCTATTTCACATACCGTAAAAGAGGGCACGGCCATTGAAAAAGCAGCCAGGGATAACCAAAGGGTCTGTATCGTCGATTTTCACAGGCGCTATTCCCCACATAATGTAAGCGCTCAGGAATTTTTAAAGTCAGGTAAAGCAGGCAAGATTTATAAGGTCAAAGCTTTTGTTCATTATAATCAGGGCCTGGGTAAAAAGGAAGAGGAAATGCCGCCACCAAAGGGGTTGGACTGGAATTTCTGGTGCGGTCCGGCGCCTATGGTTAACTATAATCCCGGTATTCATCCCAGAGGATTTAGACACTATATGCAGTTTGCCAATGGTAATTTAGGCGATTGGGGCCCGCATTGGTTTGACCAGATTCTTTGGTGGACGGACGAGATTATGCCCAAAAAGATTTACTCCGCTGAAAAATCTGACATCAGACTTTCCTTAGCTAATGCTCCTGAAGAACAAACGGTTGTCTATGAATTCGAATCCTTTATCCTTTCCTGGGAACATACGCTGTTAAGTAATCACCCGGAAAGGCAGGGTGAAAACGTAGGGGTGTATTTTTATGGATCAGAAGGCGTCTTGCATTTGGGTTGGTTAAAAGGCTGGACTTTTTATCCCAATGATACTAAAAAGGAAATACTGAGGGAAGCGGCGCAATTGAATGATCCCGATCAGCAAAATATAAGTTTAGTCTGGAAGGATTTCCTGGAATGCATTCCCACAGGAAAAAGACCGCATGCCGATGTAGCTCATGGAAGACATGCCACAAATATGGCTCTGTTGGGAAATCTTTCAGCAAAACTCGGTCGATCCATTGAATGGAATCATGAAAAAGATCTCATCGTGAACGATAAAGAGGCTAACGGGTTGTTAAAAAGAGAGTATAGAGCTCCATGGAAATACCCGGGCTAAAAAACAAGATATAATTTTTTTAAGTGCCTGAAAGTAAAGCTATTTTCAGGCACTTATTTTGTTTACCTATGTTTAATGAATAAATAATAATGATAATTCACAATTAACAATTAAAAACCATTATCTTGTTTCTGAAATTATTTTATAAATACCTAAAAACAATTGTATTTATGCAAGCAAAAAGTCACCCTAAAATGGCGGCAATACTAGTTGCCTGTTTGTTGTCCCTGGGTTGGATGACGACAGCAATAGGTCAAACCGTGAAGGGAAAGGTTACAGACGAGAGGGGAGAAGCCCTTATCGGTGTTAACATTATTGTAAAGGAAACGTCAAAGGGTACTACCACTGATCTGGACGGTATGTACAGCATTGAGGTGTCAGGACCAAACAGTGTTTTGACGTTTACCTATCTTGGTTACGAACCGAAAGATGTGGTAGTTAACAACCAAACGGTTATTAACGTGACCTTATCTCCCGATTCAAAAGTACTCTCTGAAGTAGTCGTTATCGGTTACGGTACGCAGAGAAAATCGGATTTAACGGGTTCGGTAAGTTCGGTTAAGGAAAATGACCTGCTTGAGCGTCCAAGCCCTTCTTTAAACCAGGCGCTTGCCGGTAGAATGGCAGGTGTGCAGGTAAACAACAACTCTGGTCGTCCAGGTGGTCGTACAACTGTACGTGTTCGTGGTTTTAGTTCTATCAACTCTTCTAACAACCCATTATATGTGGTTGACGGAGTTATGTTGCCACAGGGAACGCAAAATCAGTTTTCAAACGCGATTGACTATATCAATCCAAATGATATAGTATCTGTTGAAGTACTGAAAGATGCTTCTTCTACAGCTATTTATGGTGCCAGAGGTGCTAATGGTGTAATCCTCATTACCACCAAAAAAGGTAAGGCAGGAGAAGGTATGGTTACTTATAATGTGGACATGAGTGTCAACACGACAGGACCTAACAAACCAGATGTTTTGAATTCAGCTGAGTATATTGCAGTAGAAGATTTAGCTTGGAGAAATATGGAGAAATATGACCCGGCAGGTTGGAAAGCAGGTAAATGGGCTTATCTTAATCCAAAACTTCGCCGTATTGATCCTCGTGTTTGGAATGCTGATGGCAGTCCTAAATTCGATACCGATTGGTTTGAAGAATCAACGCAGGAAAGTTTATCTCAAAATCACAATTTAGGTTTTAATGGTGGTAATGAGCGTACGCAATATGCCTTCTCTATGGGATATCGCGATGATCAGGGCTTAATCAAGACTACTTTTATGAAGCGTTATTCTGGTCGTTTTACGATCGATGATCAGATTAAACCTTGGTTGAAAGTGGGTGGAACTTTATCTTATAACAATCAGGCTGAAAGACTTTCAGATGTAAATGACGCGGTTTCTCGTCAGATTGTAGAAGATTTCCCTTTCCTTCCTGTAAAATATGAGGACGGTACTTATGCAAACAACAGAGATTTCCCTTTTGCTGAAGGTACTTTTAGCTCTGTTCACCGTTTAATGGGTCGTCAGTTTATACTTAACACCCAAACTACTTTAGGTAGTTTCTATGCTAATATCAAATTGGCTGAAGGCCTTGAATTTAGATCCGTTGCAGGTGTTAATATTCAAACGCAGGAAAACAATTCTTCTCAAACGAGGACATTGGCTATTGCAAACAGAGGAGAAGCTTCTGTTTCTAATAGAAAGGAAACTTTCTGGTCGTTGGAAAATTATTTGACTTACAATAAGTCAATCAATAAGATTCACAACATCAATGCACTATTAGGAGTTTCCTGGCAGCAGACAGATATCTTTGGTATCTCTGGTAACTCAAGAACTTTTGCTACAGATTACTTCGGATTTAACAATTTGGGTGCAGCGGGTGTTATTGGCGGCGTAGGCTCTGATGGGGCTCAGTTTTCGTTCAATTCTTATTTTGGAAGGGTTAACTATAGCTTGAAAAACAAATATTTAGTTACGGTTACGGGCAGAAGTGACGGATCGTCTAAATTTGGTGAGAATGAAAAGTTTGCCTTCTTCCCTTCAGGTGCCTTAGCCTGGAGAGTTTCTGAAGAAGATTTCTTAAAAGGAAATTCTGTTATATCTAACTTGAAGTTAAGAACCAGCTACGGTCTGACAGGTAACTCTGAAATTCCTGCTTACTCTTCTCTTTCTTTGTTGTCTTCCAACTATGCAACCATCATTGGTGATGCTCGTGTTTCAGGAACAGGTATTTCCCGTTTGGCTAACCCTAACTTACAATGGGAGAAAACAGCTCAAACAGACATAGGTGTTGAACTTGGTTTGTTCAATAATCGATTAAACATTGAACTTGACTACTACTATCGTTTAACTACCGATATGCTTCTTGACGCTCCCGTGCCTTCTACCAGTGGTTATACAACCATTCGTCGTAACGTAGGGTCTATGGAGAATCAGGGATTGGAATTCTCATTAAATGCAACAATTGCTGACAGAGGTAAATTCCAGTGGACTTCTTTCTTTAATATATCAGCCAATAGAAATAAAGTGTTGTCTTTGGCTACGCCATCTGATATATTCAACGTAGGTGGACCTAACTTTACGAATCCAACGAATATTATTCGTATTGGCGAACCAGTAGGTTCTTTCTGGGGACTCACCCGTTTAGGTATCTGGAGCGAAGCTGAAAGAGCAGAAGCGGCAAAATTCACTTCCTATCGTAATGGTTTGACTATCTTGCCAGGTGATATTAAGTATAAAGATTTTAATGGTGATTTCGCCATTACCGACGCAGATCGCAGTATCATTGGAAATGGTAGCCCTGATTTTTGGGGTACGCTTTCTAATACCTTCCGTTTTGGAAATCTGGACTTAACACTCGATTTGCAATATAGTTACGGAAATGATGTAATGTTGATGAACCTTCACCCAAGTGAGGACCGTCAGGCATTGGCAAATAGCTACAGTTCTGTCTTAAATGCATGGACGCCTACTAACCAAAATACGATGATTGCAGAAGTTCGCGATACTAGAGCTGGATATGTTACTAACGTAGATAGCTGGTGGATTAAGGACGGTTCTTTCCTCAGAGGTAGAAACTTGTTACTTGGTTATAACTTCCCGGCTGAAACACTAAGTAAATTGCGTTTGAGCAAATTACGTGTATATGCTTCAGCACAAAACTTCTTCCTGATTGTTTCAGACAAGATTATCGGCGATCCTGAGGTTACGCCTACCAATCAAGGTGGTGGAAACAGTGCCTTTTCTCAAGGTATGATCTGGCACAATTATCCGAAACCAACTGTATTATTAATTGGTGCTCAGGTTGCATTCTAAATTAGATATCTTAAAATTTTTGAAAGTCATGAAAATAAAAAATATATCAAGTGCAGCTAAACGGTTTTGGTTACTCTTGTTTGTCGTTGTACAAATGAGTTGTAACGATTTTTTAACCGAAGTAGCTCCTTCAGCCCTTACGCCGGAAAGTTTCTACACGATCCCCGATCACGCCGAAGCGGCCATTGCTTCTGTTTATGCAGATCTTCGATTTATGGGTAATGGTGCAGGTATCTTCTCTGCCAACTGGCAGTTATTGGAGGCGATGACAGGTACTTCTACCACGGAAACGGCTCAAAATTCAGATTTGAACAACCTTTATGGTCTAGTTCACGACGGAAATACTATCCACATCCGTAACTACTTCATTGGTTTATACAGAGTGATCGCTCAGGCAAACCAGGTAATCGATAAAGTGCCTGCTATTACACCAATGGATGCGGCTCAGAAAAAACGTATTTTAGGTGAGGCTCAATTCCTTCGTGCCTCTGCTTATTTTATGGCAGTGCAATTGTGGGGAGATATTCCTTTGATTACTAAGCCTCAAACGGCTTCTTCTGAAGATTTCAACCCTTCCCGTGCTTCTGTGGAAAGTGTGTATAAAGTAATTGTAGATGATTTAGTGGCTGCTGAAGCTGCTGGATTACCATGGATGGACGTTTCAGGTAGAGTGAATACGGCAGCAATAAAAGCACAATTAGCTAAAGTTTATCTTACGATGGCTGGATTTCCTTTGAAAAAAGGGGCTTCTCACTTTAAATTAGCCGCTGATAAAGCGTTTGAGGTGATTACTTACGCAAATAGTAATCCAAATGTGATTAATCTGTTTACGAGCTATTATGATGTTCACAGAGAAAGTACTGAAAATAAGTTAGAGCACTTATTTATGTTACAGTATAATAATTCGGTGGCAAGTAACCCTATGGGTAACTTCTTCCCTAACTTTAAACCAGTTACTTTCAACGGTCCTGGTGGAACAGGTAGTTCTGTGCCTACTTCTGCTTTTTATAAGTCTTACGAAGAAGGTGACTTAAGAGCTAAAAATCAGGACGGTTATTTCTATACCAGCTATTTTACTAACGGAAATGGTGCGCCTTTCGAACTAGGTGCTCCTTATGTGTTTAAACATTTCAACCAGACATCAAACGGTTCTGCCGGAGTCGCTGGAACAAGAAATGATAACTTAAATGTTCCTCAAATCCGTTATGCAGAAGTACTTCTTACTTACGCCGAAGCGCAAAACGAGGTAGGTGGTCCAACACAGGCTGCTTATGATGCATTGAAGCGTATTCGTGACCGTGCTAAATTGACTACGCCTGCCTTAGCTTCTCTAAGTGCTAATTCTTTCAGAGAATTGGTTTGGAAAGAGCGCTGGTATGAGCTTTGCTATGAGCAAATTACCTGGTTTGATATGGTTCGCTTACGTAAAGCGTTCAATGAAAATACCAAAGGTTTCGATGAGTTCGTAGGTCATACTAACTTGAGTTCTAACCAAAAGTTACAGCAAAAACATCTTCTTCTGCCTCTTCCAGTTCCGGAAATGCAGAATAACCCAAATCTTAAGCCGCAAAATCCTGGTTATTAATTAACCGATTTTTGGTAAAATGATTTGAAAGGCATTGTAGTTCTTAAAATGAGCTGCAATGCCTTTTTTCTTTTTACACCTCAAAAAAGATTGTATTTTTGCATCATGCAGAAGAATCCTTACTTTATCATTGATTTCGATAGTACTTTCACCCGCGTGGAAGCCTTAGATGTCCTGGCTGAAATTGTCCTGGCGCATTCCTCGAAAAAGGATGCCGTCGTTCAGGCTATTCACGAAATTACCAACCGGGGTATGAATGGCGAACTCGACTTCCGAGAATCCCTGACCCTTAGACTGGACCTCCTGAAGGCCAATAAAGATGATATTCATCATCTGGCGGAAAGATTGAAAGCTCAAATCTCTCCTTCTTTTGAACGGAACCAAAAACATCTGTCAGCCCTTAAAGATACCGTTTATGTGGTGTCTAATGGTTTCAAGGAGTTTATTGTCCCCGTAATTGAAGCCTACGGCCTTTTACCCGACAACGTATATGCCAATACCTTCGTTTATGACGAGGAGGGGAATATTATTGGGTTCGATACAGAAAATCCGCTCTCGCGAAATGGGGGAAAATCACTGGTCATTAAAGATTTACACCTGAACGGTGACGTTTATGTCATCGGGGATGGTGCCAATGATCTCGAAATATGGAAGGCTGGTTATGCTAATAAGTTTTATCTCTTCACTGAAAATGTTGAGCGCGAAAAGGTAAAGAAAGAGGCAGACCATTTTGCCTCTACCGTCGATGAAATTTTGTACGAGTTGAATCTGGCCAGAAGCCTTTCTTATCCAAAAACAAGAATTAAGGTTCTTTTATTGGAGGGCGTTAACAAGGAAGCTGCCCTTGCTTTTGAAAAGGAGGCTTATCAGGTGGAAATTATTGACAGACCTTTGGACGATCAGGAATTGGCTGGAAAATTAAAAACGGTGAATATCCTCGGTCTTACCTCCAGTCAAAAAATAACAAAGGATCTCTTGAAAAATACAAAAAGACTGATTAGTCTCGGTGTTTTTAGTTCCGATGCCTCAAAAATTGATATGGATGCTTGCTCCAGTCATGGCGTGGCCGTATTTAACGCTCCTTTCAGTCATGTGCGTTCTGTGGGCGAGTTTACCTTGGGTAATATGCTGGCCTTAAGCAGAGGGGGTGCAGGCAAAATGGGTCATGAGATTAGAGGAAAAAAGCTGGGTATCGTTGGTTACGGTAAAATAGGTTCGCAACTGGGTGTTTTAGCCGAAAACCTGGGCATGGAGGTCCTGTTTTTTGATATTGCCGACAAATCCCCCCTGGGAAATAGCAAAAAATGCAGCCAGCTGGATAGTCTGCTAATGCAGGTCGATTTTGTCTCCATTCATGTCAGTGAGCTGCCTGAAAATAAACATTTTTTTGGGGAATCCTTTTTCAACGCACTGAAACCATCGGCC
>JAJTER010000108.1 GCA_021299835.1 Saprospiraceae bacterium
TTTTCTTCAGTAACTTCCCTAAGTTGCTTGTATAATGCTTCTTTAGCGGCATTGTAATTGGAAGGAATGCCCGCCTTATTTTTAAATGTTTCTATTAAGTCAAATAGATCAGATGCATCATTAGTGTTGCGTACATCATTTTTAAAATCAAAAAAGAAGACTTTTGAAAATTGATTGAATGGAATTTCCTTGTTTTTAAAATCCTTATGATCAAAGGCTTGTTCAATGCCTAAGGCAGTTTTTACCCCTTCAGCACCCAATCTTTTTCCATCCCATTGCTCTCTCTGAGGGTCCCTGCTTTGAGCATAAAACAGTTCATTAAAATCATTGCCAAGCGAGTCTTTTTGATTTTCAGAGAATAAAACAAATACAGCATTAGGCTCTGTATAACCCGTCAGGTAATAAAAATCTGGATCCTGATGATATATATAATCCACATCATTAGCTCTATTTCTTATGGGTGAAGCAAAAAATACAGCAACACTTTTTGGCGGCATTAATTTCCGTAAAGCCTCCCTTCTTGATTTATGAAAAGTTGGAGGTAATAAATCAGTGGGACCGTCTTGAGCTAAAATCAAAAAAGGGCAAAATAACAGGATTAAAATAAAGCGATGCATGTTGTGTTTTTTCGGTGTGGAGTTAATGTGTACCAATATAATCATTTATTGAATAAGATGAGTTATATTTAAATATTGATTTTATTACGTCAATCTATTCAAATGCAATTA
Organism: Saprospiraceae bacterium; assembly: GCA_021299835.1. Taxonomy (GTDB): domain Bacteria; phylum Bacteroidota; class Bacteroidia; order Chitinophagales; family Saprospiraceae; genus BJGN01. Next base: position 729 of record JAJTER010000108.1, read on the forward strand.
AGAGAACAAAGAAGACAATGGTTGAAAATGTGCGGTGTTCTTCCCTTCGCGGGGTTAATAGCTCCCTCTTTTTCTTTAGTTAAAGGCGAATCCACGGGGGGTCAATTATTGAAAACCAGTTTGAATGCTTATTCTTTTAATGAACCGCTCATGAATAAATCCATGAGTTTAGAGGATCTACTGGTCTTTGCCTCGCTGCATCATTTTGATGGCATTGATTTAACAGGTTATTATTTTCCGGGTTATCCATCGGTACCTTCTGATGAATTTATATATCAGATTAAAAGAAAAGCTCATTTATTAGGTTTGTCCATAAGCGGAATGGGCATAAGAAATGATTTTACGCAGCCCAATAGAGATCTTAGACGATTAGAGGTTGAAAGGGTGAAAAACTGGATTGTCGTTGCCGCAAAAATGGGTGCTTCTGTATTACGTGTTTTTTCCGGGGTAATTATTCCTAAAGATTATTCCTGGATGGATATCGCTACCTGGATGGCTGAAGATTTTAAAGAATGTGCCGACTTTGGTCGAAAATATGGAATTATTATTGGCATGCAAAATCATAATGATTTTATTAAAACGGCAGAGGAAGTTCACAAAATATTTGGTATGGTTCAACATGAATGGTTTGGATTAATACTTGATATCGGAAGTTATAGAACAGGCGATCCTTATGAGCAAATTAAATCAACCATTCCTTTGGCTGTAAATTGGCAAATAAAAGAGAATATTTTTGAAAATGGGATAGAAAAAAAGGTAGATCTGGCCAAATTATTTAACCTCATAAAAAATTCAACCTATAAAGGGTTCATTCCCATTGAAACATTGGGTAAAGGTGATCCGAATATCAAAGTGGCTGCCTTTAAAAAGGAGGTAGATTTTGCCCTTTCAAGTATTTAACTGGTTGCAGGTAATGTCCAACCTTTTTGCTTATAAACTTCTTTGCCATTGACAAGTACACTCGTAACCCAAATAGCCAGGCCTATAATTAAGGTGGCAACTATAATATCCCCAAAAGATCTTCTTCTATCTTTAGTGTCAGAAAATTGTGCCATAATAACAGCAAAGGCTAAAATAACATAGACGAGTTTGAAAAGTCCAATGATCAATCCCAAAGCAAGATTTTTGTTATGAAAAACGCCGTTGTTGAAATTAAGGTATAGTAGATATAGTGATAATAGTCCTAATGTTGGTGCTATAACATAATAAATAATAGCCTTTACAGTTTCTGATTCGATTTTTTCTTCCTGTAATAAAACATAAATAATAAGTGGTGTTATCAATGCTCCAACAGAGATAAATAAATCTTTTGTATCGTAATAAATGACCACCTTTTTTGCAGCTCCTGCATAAAAGATACCTATAAATAGGATGAAGACGGCAAGACCTAAAAGTCCGTTAATATTTGAATTCGTATTTTCCATAATAGAATTGGTTGATTATATTTATCTAACAAAAATAGATTTTAATAAGTATATTTGATACATATCCTAAAAATTAATGAAAATGAGAACCATCTGCTTACTTTTTCTAACCTTTTATTCCTATTTGGCCATTGGTCAGGAAACGGTTAAACCTATCCCTAATCTAACCTTGAAAGTAGATGTCAAGACCATACAAAAACCAGTAGAAAAGGTGTTTGTTACTTATTATAATTATGCGTCAAGCCAGCGATTTACAGATAGTGCTTTGGTTTCAGAGGGAAAAGTTGCTCAATTTGAAATGAAATTGGATGAGCCTGTTCTTTCCCAATTGCGTGTGGTTTATGCAAAAAGTTCAGATACGGCAAAGGTACAAATGATTAATTATGCCCGGGATATATTCAGCGTATATCTGGAGGAAGGGAAAATATCGGTTACTGCTATTGATTCTATTGGAAATAGCACTGTTACTGGTTCTGGGACGCACGGGGAATACATGGCCTTAAGAGCTAAAGTTTCTGCATTTGACCCAAGTTTCAAAGCGCTAAATGAAGCTTATATGGTGGCCAGAAAGGCAAAAGATACACCGACGATGGATAAGTTGGAACTTTCAATGGATTCTTTGGATAATATCGTAAAGGAAAGTATTTATCTGCCGTTTCTGACTTCACCAATGAATAAATCGGCAGTTACTATTTATGCCTTGAATCAATATGCAGGTTATGCCATTGAAGCTTCAAAAACAGAGCCATTATTCAATCAATTACCTGAGAATATCAAAAATTTGCCATCGGCAACAATGATGAAAGACAGAATTGATAAAGCTAAAATGACGGATATAGGTCAATTTGCTATCCCTTTTACTCAAAAAGATACTTCAGGTATTGACGTGAGTCTGTCTTCGTTTAAAGGAAAATATGTGCTCATTGATTTTTGGGCGAGCTGGTGTGGTCCTTGCCGTCAGGAAAATCCTAATGTGGTAAATGCTTTCCAAAAATATAACGAAAATGGTTTTACTGTGCTCGGAATTTCTTTAGATCAACCCAATGCAAAGGATAAATGGATGAAGGCCATTTATGATGATAATCTTACCTGGACGCATGTATCAGATTTAAAATATTGGAATAATGAAGTGGCAAAAGCTTATGGAATTCAAGCTATTCCACAAAATTATCTGATTGATAAGGAAGGTAAAATTATTGGAAAAAACCTAAGAGGCGAAGCTTTGCAATCTACCTTAAAAGATTTGTTTACCAGCAAATAAAATTTCACTGATTTTAAAATGAAGAAAGGTATTCTTTTTCTCTTATTTTCTATAAGGGCTATAATCATTTTCGCTCAAAATGAAACATTGGGGTCGTGGAATATTATTAATCTGAAAGGCACCTTATCTGATAAATGGAGTTTTTTTGCAGAGGGTCAGGTACGTTCCTTAAAGTATTATGACGATTTTCATTATCATGAATTTAAAGGTGGGTTAACTTTCGAGGTAAATAAATTTTTTAGAGTATCTCTGGCTACAGGAAAATATGATACCTATAAAGAAGGGGGTGATTTTGTACTGCCTAAAAATAATGATGAGTTCAGAATCTGGCCTCAATTATTTCTGGTTCAGCCCCTTGGAAAATTTATCATTGAACAGCGGGGTAGGGTAGAAATGAGGTTTTCTAACAATGGCTATAGAAACAGGTTTAGGTACAGATTAGGTGTAAACTATCCTTTTGGGAAAAATACTCAAGGATTTAAACCATTTCAATTATCTGTAAGTAATGAAATTTTCTTTACGGACAATGAACCTTATTTTGAAAGAAACCGATTTTTTCTTTCTTCTAATTATAGGATTTCCCCTTTGTTTTCAACTCAAATTGGCTATTTGAGGCAATTTGATTATAAAATCAATGATGAAATTGGACGCGCATTTTTTCTTATTGGTGCCTATTTTGATATTGATTATAGAAAATAAGACAGCCTATAAAGTTAGTCCGCCATCGACATTAATACAAGTACCTGTAATAAAGCTCGCCTTTTCGGAAGCTAGAAAAAGGTAGGCGTTGGCAATATCTTGCGGTAATCCAACACGTCGAACGGGCGTCCTCTGTATTAATTCCCCCATAAAATCAGTTCCTAATATAGCGGTCATGTCGGTTTCAATAAATCCTGGGGCAACGGCATTTACCGTAATTCCCTTGCTACCTAGTTCCTTTGCCCAAACTTTTGTCAATCCAATAAGGGCCGCTTTGGTCGCCACGTAGTTAGATTGTCCAAATGAACCATAATGAGCCGTTACCGACGAAGCGTTGATAATGCGTCCATATTGTTGATTCACCATGTAAGGAGAAAATGCTTTTGTACAATTAAAAACGCCGGTTAGATTCACATCAATAACCTCTTGCCAATGCTCGGGTGTAAGATTTTTTAAACTGGCGTCTCTGGTTATGCCTGCATTATTTATTATAATATCAACTTTTTTAAGTTGATTTATTATTTGTTCGGCTACGCTGAGGACTTCATTATAATGAGCCGTATTTACCTTGAAATAATAGCAAGGAAACCCTTGAGATGTCCATTGATCAATGGCTTCTTTTGCCTTTTTGTCGTCAATATCTAAAATAACAACGGTGGCGCCGTTTTTCAGAAATAGATCGGCCGTTTCCCTGCCTATTCCCTTTGCGCCACCGGTGATAACGGCTACTTTATGTTGTAATTCCATATAATTTAATAGCCCCAGGCCTTCATTTTATCGTAATTTTCCTTCATACAAGACATAGGATCTACATTCTGGTATGCTTCCTGCTCGATAATCAATTCGGGTTTATTTTTCATGGTATCCAATACCTTAAGTATATCCTGAATGCCTGCGATACCTTTTCCGATAACCGTACTTTCATATTTTTTAGGATTATCACTGATCAATATCTCATCCTTAACATGTATAGATTCAAAACGACCGGGATAGGCATTAACAATATCTATGGCTTTTGCACCACCATTGTACAGGTTACCAGTATCGAGTTGTTGCATAACCAAATCGGCATCAGTTCCTTTCAGCATGATGTCATATAAGGTGCGGTCATTGAATTTTTCGCTAAATTCAAAGTCATGATTATGGTAGCCAAATTTCATTCCTGATTTCTTGCATAATTCTCCTGACTTATTGAATATATCCATTTGAGCCATAAAACTATCGTACGATTTGCGCAAAGCGGCATCGAGATAGGGACTTATGACAAATTTTTGCCCCATAAAAGCGGCATCCTCAATGGTGTATTTCCAAACATCAGTAAAATCTTTTGCGGTTTCATTCCAGTGAATTTTATTTAATACAGTATGTCCGCTCGGCATTTTCATACCTAAATCCGCCAGAATTTTTTTAAATTCAGCTGGAGTATAGCCATAGAATTTCCTGTTTACATAGTTGGCATGTTCTACAATGGTATAACCCATAGCGGCTAGTTTTTGCAAAGTCCCCAATGGATTCTCTTTCATTGCCGCTCTGATACTGTAAAGTTGAATACCAATCCTTTCCTTTTTCTTTAAAGAATGAGCCAGGGATTTTTCGTTCAACAAGGCTGCGCCCAGAAATGTAAGCGCACTATTTTTAATGAATTGTCTTCTGATCATACGAAACATTTTTATTTGAAGCCCTTAAATTAACAAAGAAAAATTCATTTTACTCAATTTATTTGATATTTTTAAGGGCTAAAAGAGAACCCTTTTAACGTAAACACCTAAAAACACCTTTTCTTAGATGATAGTAAATTATGATTTGAAGGCGCAAGACCTTGAAAAACAACTCCATACATTTTGGCAATTATCCGGAGATAAAATCATGTCGATTAAGGAATCTTTTGACCCTTCTTTGGGTACTCCTGTATTTACCGTTAACGGAAAATATGCGACGCGAGGATGGACAGAGTGGACACAGGGATTTCAATATGGCTCTGCTGTTTTACAATTCGATGCAACCCGGGAAACTCCTTTCCTTGACTACGGCAGATCGGAAACACGTGATAGAATGGCGCCTCATATTAGTCACATTGGAGTCCATGACCATGGCTTCAATAACCTAAGTACCTATGGCAATTTATTAAGATTAATGCAGGAAGGTAAAATCCCCCATAATGAATGGGAAATGGATTTTTACAAATTAGCATTAAAAATTTCAGGGGCCATTCAGGCTTCCCGATGGACTTCGATTCCTCAGGGTGGGTTTATCCATTCTTTTAATGGTGCTCATTCCTTGTTTGTTGATACCATCAGATCATGCCGTATTTTAATGGTTTCTCATAAATTAGGTCATTTATTGCAAAGTGAGGGGGATGAGCGTATCTCCTTGTTAGAGAGATCATTAGAACATATCAAAGCTACAGCTAAATATTCCGTTTTTTATGGGGAAGGAAGAGATCGCTACGACGAGTGGGGTAGAACGGCTCATGAAAGTGTGTTTAATGTGAAAGATGGTCAGTTCAGATGCCCGAATTCGCAACAAGGTTATACTGGTTTTTCTACCTGGACAAGAGGATTAGCCTGGGCGATCCTTGGCTTTTCGGAGGAAATTGAATTGTTGGAAGCTATGCCTGAAAGTGATTTTTCTGAGAAAAATGCTAAGGCAGGGATGCTTTCTATCATGTTTAAAGCAGCTAAAGCTACCTGCGATTTTTATATTAAAAATACCCCCATTTGCGGTGTTCCTTATTGGGATACAGGCGCACCTCAACTTCATAAATTAGGTGATTATCTTTCCCGCCCTGCCGATCCTTATAATAATATTGAACCCGTAGATAGTTCAGCTGCTGCCATTGGAGCGCAAGGATTATTAAGATTGGGCCAAATCTTGAAAAATAATGGAGAATCAGAGTTAGGTAACAAGTATTGGCAGGCAGGGTTAACTATACTGAAAACTTTACTGTCAGAACCTTATTTAAGTACATCACCTAATCATCAGGGTTTACTTCTACACAGTATTTATCATCATCCAAATAATTGGGATCATATTCCGGAAGGTAAATCAGTTTCCTCTGGAGAATCATCGCAATGGGGTGATTATCATTTTAGGGAAGTTATCCTTTATTTGCAAAAATGGATCAATAAAGAGGCATATTATACTTTCTTTGGGTGTTTGGATAAATCTGTTTAACATGGAAGATTTTTCGAAACTTTGCCTACATACTTTTACAAATAAGCCTTGGAACCTTTCCCAATGTATTGAAAATTATTCAAAAGCCGGGATTAAAGGCATTTCAATATGGAGAAATGTATTAGAGGGTCAAGACCTTAAAATCGTTAAAAAGCAACTGGCTGAAGCTGATCTTTCCATTGTTTCTTTAGTTAGAGGTGGTTTTTTTCCTTCGGTAAATGCGTCGGAAAGAGCCCTGGCGATAGAGGATAATATGAAGTTAATAGAGGAAGCAGCGGTGCTTGGTGCTCCTTTAATCGTACTAGTTTGCGGGTCCGATGGCCGGCAGTCTCTCGAAACTTCCCGGGAGCAAATTCAGGAAGGGATTGAAAAATTATTACCCTTGGCCATTGAAAATGGTGTCAAACTGGCCATTGAACCTTTGCATCCAATGTATGCCGGTGATAAATCAGCTGTCAATACCCTGGCTCAGGCTAATGATATGGTGGAGGCCATAAACTCGCCATACGTCGGAGTAGCTATAGATGTATATCATGTTTGGTGGGATCCAAACCTGGAGGTTGAAATTCGACGTTGTGGACAGAATAATAGCCTTTTTGCCTTCCATATATGTGATTGGAACGTTCCAACCCTTGATTTTTTAACTGATAGAGGACTAATGGGTGATGGATGCATTCCCATAAAAAAAATTAGAAACTGGGTAGAAGAAGCCGGTTTTTCAGGATTTAATGAAGTAGAAATTTTTTCAGATAAATATTGGGCTATGAATCAAAATGAATATCTGGATAAAATAAAATTAGCCTATTTAAAATATAGTTAATATGAAAGAACATCGTTTGGGGATTATTATGAATGGAGTCACAGGTAGAATGGGCACCAATCAGCATTTAATGCGATCCATTGTTGAAATAATAAAACAAGGTGGCATCGATTTGGGAAATGGAGAGGTCATTATGCCTGACCCTATTTTAGTGGGTAGGGATACTGCTAAATTAGCAAAGCTTTCTGCTGTTTCTGGTGTAAAAAAATATACAACCGATTTGGCCTCCGTCTTGGATAATCCCGGCTATAGCATTTATTTCGATGCACAAACCACGGGCAGAAGAGCAGCTGATGTTTTGGCGGCTATCGCTAAAGGTAAAAATATTTATTGCGAAAAACCAGTGGCAACCGATGTTGAAACGGCATTGAAACTTTATGCAGCCTGTGAAAAGGCAGGAGTGAAACATGGGGTTGTTCAGGATAAACTTTGGTTGCCTGGCTTAAGAAAATTAAACCGACTCATTGAACAGGGCTTTTTTGGTGAAATTTTGTCCGTAAAAGGTGATTTTGGCTATTGGGTTTTCGAAGGTGACACCATTCCAGCACAACGGCCCAGTTGGAATTATCGCAAAGAAGATGATGGAGGTATTATTGTCGATATGCTTTGTCATTGGCGTTATGTATTGGATAATTTATTTGGTAATGTAGAAGGAGTATTTTGTTTAGGGGCTACTCATATCACTGAACGTGTCGATGAAAAGGGGAACACCTATAAATGTACCGCTGATGACGCTGCTTATGCAATCATGACCTTAGCAGGCGGTATTGTTGCTCAGTTTAATTCTTCCTGGGTTACCCGGGTAAGACGAGATGATTTGTTAATGATTCAAGTAGATGGAACTAAAGGTTCTGCTGTTGCCGGACTTAGAGATTGTTGGACACAACCTTACGGTAATACGCCTAAACCCGTTTGGAATCCGGATATTCCTAATCCCATCGCTTTTTATGATGGTTGGAATAAAATGCCTGAACAGGAATTTTACGACAATGCTTTTAAGGCTCAATGGGAGCTGTTTTTAAAGCATATTGTAAGAAATGATCCATTTCCATGGGACCTTAAAGCAGGTGCCAGAGGCGTTCAGTTAGCTGAAAAGGGATTGGAAAGTTGGAAAAAAAGAACCTGGGTAAATTTACCTGAATTATAAATTCTTGAAATGAACAAAATAGCTTTTATCACAGGAGGAACAAGAGGTATTGGTTTTGGTGTCGCTTTAGCGTTGGGTAAAGCTGGTTTCGACCTTGCTGTAAATGGTATGCGAAATGAAGGTGAAGTGACTGACGCGTTGGAAGAACTTCGCAATCTGGGTGTGAATGTAGCTTATTTTCAGGGAAATGTTTCCATTAGGGAAGATAGACAGGCTATGTTAGATAGAATCCTGTCTCATTTTGGATCCGTAAATGTGTTAGTTAATAATGCAGGTATTGCTCCCCGTGAACGGGCAGATATCTTACACGCCAAGGAAGAAAATTGGGATGAAGTGATGGAAATAAATCTTAAAGGCCCTTATTTTTTAACCCAGCTTTTTGCCAATTATTTTGTGGATAAAAAGTTGGAAAATCCACTTTTTGAGGCGAGTATCATTAATATTTCTTCAATTTCTGCCTTTGTAGCTTCCGTAAATAGAGGGGAATACTGTATTTCCAAGGCGGGGATTGCTATGGCTACTAAATTGTGGGCTACCCGTTTGGGGTGGCTGCCATGTTGGCACTGGGAAATATGCCTTATGCTACAGGACAGGCAATCAAGGTGGATGGAGGTCTTCATATTCAAAGGTTATAAATAAATTCTCATTATGTCAGGTACAAATACTAATCGAAGACGGGTTTACTATAATGTTCTCGTCCTATTATCCCTGCTTGTTGTAATTATCAGCTTTTCACCGCTTGTTTTGGTGAAGGATAAGGTTAATCCAACTTTTTTGAATATGCCATTCGCATTATGGACCAATATCCTGGCTACCATAATATTGGTTTTCTTCACTTTTATAGGTGGAAGATTAAGAGGAGATAAAGGTGATTTTTCATCAGATAATTGATTGATTTTAATGTAAAATTCATTGTATATGCAAAAATGGCTGCTCATTGTAGGTTTAATATATCTTGGAATATTGGTTTTCCTGTCCTGGTACTCTCAAAGAAAAGTGAAATCTCAGGAAGATTTCATAATGGCAGGTTCTAAACTTGGGTTAGTTCTCGGTTTTATGACCTTTTCAGCTACCTTATTTAGTGCATTTACCTTAATGGGCATGCCTGATTTTTCAAGAGTTCATGGGGTAGGGGCATGGATGTTTTTAGCCTTCTCCGATGGTGGGATGGTTTTTTTAATTCTGTGGTTTGGTTACCTGCTTAGAAAAAAAGTAGCTTCTATCGAATTTAGGGGTATGTCTTCTCTCCTTCAACAGATATATGGCATCAAATGGGCAGGTTACCTTTATTTCTTTGCCATCTTTATTTTTCTCGTACCTTATGTTGCCATTCAAATAAGGGGAGTTGCTACTTTTTTGGAATTAGGATTTGGGAACCTGAATATTCCTGCCTGGCTATGGTCCTTGGGAATTGTAGGTTTTGTCTTATTATATTCTTCCGCTGGAGGCTTGAAAGCCATTGTTTATGCCGATTTTGTTCAAGGTACTTCATTGCTTATTATTGTTTGGATCATTGGCGTAGCTTGTTTGCAAAATATGGGAGGATGGACTGAAATGTTTAATCAATTAGCTTTGAAAAATGAGGCATTACTTTCCACCCCCGGTCCTAAAGGCTTACTGACCTCTCCTTTTTTGATTGGTTCATTTATTGCCATCATGATGATTCCCGTTACCCAACCTCAACTTTCTACCCGATTAGTCATCATGAAGGACATCAAAGCGATGAATAAAATGGCGGTTGCCGTTGGATTTTTTGCTATGTTGGTCATATTTCCGACGCTTTTAATTGGGTTTTATGGAGCCATTAATTATCCAGATGCTACTGCCGCAGAATTTATCGGAAAGGCATTAATCAAAGACCAATCACCAGTTATTGGTGCCTTTGCTGTCATTGGACTCTTTGCCGCAGCGATGTCAACTGCTGATTCCCAGTTATTTGCATTAGGGAATGAACTGAGGGGATTATTAGGCGAAAAAGCAAGAAAATCCTTGATAACCATTCGACTGGCCGTTTTAGGATTCGCAGCTTCAGCGCTCCTTTTTTCTCTTTTTAGTTCAGATCAATTGGTGCTTTTAGCAAGAGTAAGTTTTGCAGGTACGGCCATGACAGGACCACTTATTTTATTGGGTCTTATTACCAATAAACCTCAAGGTTCATTTATGGTTTGGATAACTGGTTTAGGTATAATTACCTTCCTATTGGCACAAGCGAAATTTTTACCCCTTAAAGTAGGCGGCTTGGGGATAGATTTGTTTTTGTTCATTATTCTGGGCCTAGCTGCTTTGTCTAATTACCTGATAATGAAAAATAAGGAATAATAAGTTTTACATAACAGGATCGTCATTTTTTACACAACGAATGGAAAAACCGAGGGTTTTAAGACTGGCATTTCTTGTTATGTCCTTATCGAAATGATAAATGAATCGACTCCATGCCTGTTGATTACCGTATTCTGTAGATGTCCACCAACTGCCAAGCATACCGAAGCCAAAAAAAGTACCATCGTGAAAACGACTTCCACCGGGTAAAGCATTCCATCCACTGATGAGGGTAGAAACTTCATTTTTCTCTTGCCAGTAAAGGGAGCCTTCCTCTTTTAACTTTCCACCAGCTATAGATCTGCCACCAAGGTAATTTTCAAGTTTGTTCCATTCTTTATCAGATGGCACATGCCAACCCGTTGGGCAAATGCCTTTGGGACTTTCAATTACATAGTAGTTATATAATTTACCAGCTGGATTAGGGCCTTTTTCATAAGGGTAAAAAGTCCAGGCAGGCAGATGCCATTGACTCCATTGGCTGTTTTCAATGATAGGGACAATGTAATCACCATTTTTAAAACGAGTGGTGGCCAGATTTTCAGCCATCCATATTTGGGAGCCAATTTTTATTGTCTTATAAACATTTCCATCAATATCTTTTACCTGAGCCTGCATTACCATGGCCTGTAGAAGCACCAAAATGGTGTAAATTGCTTTCATTGTTCCATGAATTAGATAAAAATGAATAAATAAGCCTCAATTTAAAAGGATAAAATTAAAAAAAGTTTAATTTTGACTTATAGTTTGTGAGGTATAATAAGTAATTAATATGGGTAAGAAGCTTAATTTAATTTTATTTGCAATTTTTCAATTATGTTTATTACATATATTAGTTGCACAAAACCTTCCAATGAATGTCCCCTTGGGAAGAGAGATGGTGCAAAGAGGTCAGCTTGCTGGAATTATTCCAACGACAAGATCAGGAAATCTCTGGCCTGCTTCTTATAGAAGTATGTTTAGTTTTGATTTAGGGGTCAACATGGATACGGTAAAGAATAAATTATTTTCCTTCACTCCTTTACCCATTGTTTCAAAACAAAGATTTACCACCCGCCATCCTGATGGTATGAACGATGGTATTATGGTTCCTGCCAAAGGTTTTCAAACCTATTGGAGCGCTGGTGTATTCTTAAAAGCTGGGCCGTTAGAAATTCAGGCAATGCCTGAATATGTTTTTGCGCAGAATGCTTCGTTTGAGGAGGAATCATTCAATTATGGGCCAAATAATAATAATTTGTATAGAGCCTTCATGAGTAGTATTGATGTGCCAGTTAAATTTGGGAATGATCCATATAAAAAATTAGGTTATGGTCAATCCAGTGTAAAATTAACTGTTGGTCCCTTGGCTCTTGGTCTTTCCAATGAAAATATTTGGTGGGGACCTGGCAGAAACAATGCCATCATGATGAGCAATAACGCCCCCGGTTTTTTACATGCTACTTTTTTAACACGAAAACCTTTAGTTACTCCCATAGGTAATTTTGAATTTGAGGTCATTGGGGGCTATTTGCGTCCATCGGAATTCACCAATAAATCGGTCAAAAAAGTTTATTTGAATAGTGGTATGATTTCTTTTCAACCAAAGTTTTTACCAGGTTTATCCGGTGGTCTGACTCGTAGTTTTTTACAACAACCTGAAAAATATTCTTCCTTACGAGGGTATCTTCCAGTTTTAAGTGGTATTACAAAGGTGTCAGTTGGGGAAACAGCTGAGGATAAAATAAATAGGAATCAACTTCTTTCTGTTTTCGCCCGATATGTTCTGCCTAAATCTCAGGCTGAATTTTATTTCGAATTTGGTAAGGAAGACCATAATTGGGATCTTCGCGATATTATCCTGGAATATGCCCATTCAAGGGTTTATTTGTGGGGTTTCCGGAAATTAGTACCACTGGTTGGTGAAAAAAATGGATTTATTCAGTTAAATGCAGAGATTTCTAATCTGAGAGCTCCATTGATGACCGCTAATAGAAATAATGGTCTTTTTAGCGCCGTTGATATTTATTCTTATGGAAGTTTGAATGGTTATACCCTTCAGGGTCAATATATTGGGGCAGGTGTAGGTTCCGGGGGAAGTCAGTCTCTTTTGGAAGTAAGTTGGGTTAATGGAATGAAAAGAATAGGATTGGTAGCGGACAGAAGAGTACATGAAGCAGATTACAGCGATGGTGCCTGGCCTGGTAATACCCAATTTCGTTGGGTTGACTTAAGTTTGACACCAGTCATTGACTGGGATTTTAATCGGTTTTTACTTCACTTTACTGCTAGGAATGTTAGAAGTTTAAATTACAGGCACCAATTTACCCCGAGGTTAGATGAGAACGGAAAAGATACTTTTAAGGGAAAGGGTAAGTATAATTTATTAGCTGAATTACAGGTAGCTTATTTCCTAAGTAAACCATCAAAGAATTAAAAAATGAATAATCGCCGTTACTTAAAATATCATACTTATATTTTCTTTACCATTATTTCCTTAGGGTTTGTAAGTAGTTTTACGTTACATGCTCAAAATGTAATCTTAAATGTGCCGGAATGGAAAGATTATTATCGAAGAGAGCAGTTATTGGGTAGGGGTGATCTAAACAGATCTTTTTTAAGTCTCCCTTTTCATCTGAATGATTCTATTAAAAAAGGATTGAAATTGGAATTAATGCCT
>JAJTER010000109.1 GCA_021299835.1 Saprospiraceae bacterium
CAGTCATGGCAATCTTCTGCTGTTGTTGATTTCCACCAAAAATGTAGTACGCCACTACACCAAATCCATTGTTTCCATTGGAATCGTAGCGCTTCCCACCCAATTTGGTCTGAGCCAAAATCATTTGAGGATACTCCCTAATTTCTACCTCACCCAAGGTTTTGATTACCTTATAGTTCGGAGTCTCGATACCTTTAAATCGAAAGGAAAAAAAAGAAATCACTCCGCCCAGAATAAGTACAGTCCCTGCAATCAAAATCAAAGTTTTCATAAGCAAGAAACTAATAGATTAAAAAAAAGTTCGAAGGAGACTAGAATCCCAAACTAAAATCTCTGCACGACTAATTTCCATAATAAATCTAAGGTAGGTGATAGCTATTGAAAAAGACTTGAAAATTAGAATACCATAAAATGTATAATAGGTACACGGAAAGGCAACCTAATTTTTACTCTCAGAAAAAATAATCCCCCACTCCTACATTTAAATTCCGAGTAAAAATTTGACCACTGGAAACTTTTTTCCTGTTTTTTTAACTAGTATATAAAGTAAGGAGACGTAACTGAAAACCAAGAGAAAAAGAGAGGCAATAATGAGAAAATAGCCAAAAAAACTATAGTGGTGATTTTCAAAGTCAAAAATTGGCACATAAAACTGAAGCAAAAGCGCATGAAAAAAGTATACTGCTAAAGAATAGGTACCAAGTAAGCCGATGTAATTGTGACTAAAAGAGTTCTTTACCTTAAAATAAATTACCACTAAAAAAATACCTATCATATAAATCCAAAAAGGTAAGGTGACTGGATAGAAAATCTCCATATAATTGATCCTAGGTAAATTGAATGAAAAGGTTCCTCCCAAGGTAAAAAAAAGAAAGCTGCTCAAACCCAGAATCCCGCAAATGAGGATGAAATTCAAATACTTACTAAGTAATATGCGATACTTAGCTGAATAATAACCCAGTATGGGAATGCCAAGCCAAGGGAAAACAGGGAACCAACCATCTATAAAAATATGCTTAATGGCATCTAAAATGATATAGTTTTGATCAGCTTCAAATGCAGGGATTTCGATCAACTTGAAATTGTAGTTTTGCGCAAAAAACAAAGTCAATGAAAAACTAAAAGCGAATACTAGCAAGGCATAAAAATCTGGCAGCCTCCTTAAAAACAGCATGGTGAATAAAGAAAATGAAATCAAATACAATACATCCATGGTATAAAATGGCATAATATTCCAAATCGCTACATCAATCAAGACTGCAAAAAACAAGATTTGAAAAATTCTTTGGATTGTATTTAATATAGATTTCCCATTCTCTTCGCTAAGCCTCAAGGAAACACCACTTAAAAAAATAAAAATGGGTGCTGCAGTAGAAAATATCACCCTTAGCATCATGGGGCAAGGAAGAGCCGGGAAAATGTAAGGATACGAATTTGCAGCAACCATGATCAATATCGCGACGCCTCTTAAAAAATCAACTGAATTATTCCTCATTGTCTAGAATTGGTAATGTGAATTGATGAGGTAAGAGAACGAAAACACGTAAACAAATACAAATAGGAAGAAAGAAAGTTTATCAATAATTCCCGAGATCTTCTGGGATTTTTCGTCACCTTTTTCATACAAAAAGAGAGAAAAAACAGAGGTTATAATGATTAAAAAAATGATGATAAAAGTAATGTTGTGCAAGTAATCCAAGAGCGTAAGTTCATTGGTTGAAGGGACAATACTTTCAACAATGTACTTATTACCTATTGCAGCAAACAGTCCCCCTACACACAATCCAAACCTCGGATCTGTATTGACCGGTTTAATCCAAAAAACACAGGAAGAGATAAGAAAAGCCACAATTATCCCAGTAATTAATTTAAATAAGATTAACCAAGAACTTAATCTTTTTATGGAGATGATGATTTCAAATTTTGGAACAGTGGTAAGGCTTGATTCCATGTCCCCAAAAGAAGTATTGTAATTGGTGGCAGAACTTCGGAATTCAATATTTTCAATCTCCCATTCATCAAACTGGCTAAGAACGATAGAGTCTAACTTTGAACCGGCCACATCCGATTTAAACACGAAATCATCAGTTGTGTATTCAGAAGATTCAAAGCCAAATACAATTTTCTGGGTGTCAAAAGGAAAGCTAGAAGTTAAATATTTTTGTCTACTATCAATCGTTGCCTTGGTATAAAACCATTGCTTTCCATTCAAAACCTCAACGCTTGTACCTGTAAGGTTAAATTCATTGCAATAAAGGCATTCTAGTTCATTCTCAAATGAATAATTCTCCTCATCGTAAAGACACCAAAGGTGAATGTCCGCATTGATGGAGTTACTTGCGATATCAAAATCATGCAAAGAGGAAACATAAGCACCAACTAAAACAGTATCAGGGGAATTTGTTTGTGCGGACAATAAATGAGGAGTCCAGAAAAGGAATGTCGTAATAATCAGAAGAAATTTTCTCATAATCCTTTAAACTTTTCACTAATAAAAACTAGAACCATGAACTAGCCAACTAATATGAAGTAAATTATGAGAATGATAAGATTTTAGTTATTTGAATGGTGAGCTTATCTAGACCAATAAAACCAAATAAGAAATTACTCAGAACAGAATTATAGGCCGACTAAACTTTTACGATAGAATTGGGATGTGGATTTCTTTGCTTTGAACAAAAAACCGGGGATCATTACGTATTTCAAAAGTCAATTAATCGGCAAAAAAAAATTAAATTCAATCCGATAGTAAGGAAAACTTATTCTGTACAGGTTCCCCATTTAGGCTTTTTTTCAGGATACCTTTCTAGGGTCGCATCAAGTAAAAAATCTTCTGGTTCTGACTTAAAATGTAACACACACCACCTGGAGATGTCTTGATCGAAGATGGAATAAACTAACATCCCTTCCATGTTGGTCACATTACGTACATCCCAATTTCCAATGGGTTGATTGAATTCAGAAGAAAAAAACATCCAAGTCATGCTCGTAACCTTACTAACATCCCAATTTCCAATAGGTTGATTAAAAAGTGAAGAACTGAACATGTAACTCATATCTTCAACATTACTTACATTCCAGTTTTCAAGGGAATGATTAAAAGGATTTATGTTTTCCGTCCACATCCAGTCTCCCTTAAAAAGGTTTGACATGTCCTTCACCTTACTTACATCCCAGTTTCCGATAGGTTGGTTGAATCGAGAATAGCAAAACATCCCACTCATGTCAGTTACCTTACTCACATCCCAGTTCCCAATGGGTTGATTGAAGGCAGAGGAAAAAAACATATTACTCATGTCGGTGACCTGACTAACATCCCAATTGCCAATGGGTTGATTGAAGGGATTGATATAAATAATCGAATCAGAATCATAAGGATAGTCACCTTTGAAGAGACCTGACATATCTGTCACCAGTGAAGTACAAACCTTGGTTAAATCCTTCCCTTCATCTCTTCTTTTTCTTAATAAGTCATTGTCTACAGATTCAAATTCTACCCCATTGATGGTACCTTTCTCCCCAGGAACGGTGTTGGGACACATGCAAGTAACTCCATTTTCACTTAGGTAAAACTTACCTATTGGATTAAAGGAGCTTGTAAGTAAGAATATTAAAAATAAAGGTATAAAGCTTAAATTATTCATTTTTTGATTATCTAGATTAATCACGTCCTACAAGTGAATCTTAGCAAAAGAATTTATTTAGTAATCAAAAGAAATAATTTGGTCTAAGAAAAAATTAAATTGGTATAAATAAGCAATAGAAATAAAAAATCAGGTTAACGTTTCACTCCAATTTTAAGAGAATAAAAATTATTCTATTCTTCTGAAGTTGAGCGTATTTCCTCTTGCCATGTAGATTAGAGTTAGATTGTTTTCATCTAAAAACTCTATGTACCAACACATGTCCAAATTAGGATTAGATAGGTATCTATTTTTTTCTTCAGTCAAACCATTTTCTGAATCAGATTCATTCATACAGGTATCTGAAATCATAATCATTTCATTATCCAATTCTTCCTCCATCCCTCCATAATAATTTTTCATACGATCACCTTCAATTACCATGTAGCTATCTTCATCCTCTAGGGATTGCCAAGTGCCTTGAAGTAATTCAATAGCTACGGGTTCAACAACTAAAGAGTCTACCATTTCAAATTCTTCATCTTGCAATTCTACAAATTCTTCATCAGCAATAAGATCACATCTTACTAATTTACTTCCCGTTTCTCCTCCATCAACGCTAACTATCAAATTTTCCTCCTCGTCCATAAGGATGATAATTTCAGCTTCAAATTCTCCCTCTTCTGATAATCCTTTAATAGATAAAGTATAGAAATCCTCATTATTTTCTACTTCCACTTCAGTCGAATACCAGTCGAGGCCAGAAACAAGAATACCTCCGTCTGCATAATCAATACTAAATGGGGGGACTCCTTCACATTGAGAAAGATCCTCTACCCAATTACCAAAAAAATATGAGGGCAATTCAGATTCTAGAGAACCCATATCGGTAGCATTGGACATATCAAGTTCCTCAACTTCAAATCCTTCATCTCCCTCTGTGATTTCTTCATCTTCCAATTCTACATACTCCTCATAAAAAATGGGGCTGCAATTGGTCAATTTAGTTCCTGTACCACCTTGATCTAAACTAAAAAATAAATATCCGTCCCCGTCCATCTTGATGTATATTTCAGTCTCAAAATCTCCTTCCTCAGAGTATCCTTTAATAAATAAGGTGTAGAAGCTCCCATTATTTTCAACCTTAACTTCACTCGAATACCAGTCAAGGCCAGAAACCAATAAACCTTCCTCTGAATCAGCGATAATCAAAGAGGCTATACCTTCACATTCAGAAAGGTCTTCTACCCAATTTCCAAAATAAGATATTGGCAATTCATCTTCATTTTGCTGAGCAAAAACAGGAAATGACAAAATCATTAAAAACAGGGTCAACCTATTTCTTAATTTCTTTGAAGCCAGCATTTTAATATTTTTAATTGTAGATAGAATTTTAACCAATTTCATAGTTTACTGTTTTTGAGTAGACACAAAAATAATGTGTGCTAAATTTAACTGAAGCAATAGAAAACCTCGAAATAAAAAAATTCTCCTTTCTTAAGTCTCAAAAATAACCTAAGTCATTAGTTAACAAACGATGTAAAATATTCAATGAAATTAAAGTAAGGATTTCCGCTTTCAATAAATGGGTGTAAGCTTGTTAAATCAAAATTAGAATGGACTTTTTTCGACCTTTTGTTTTACTCTTTCGAAGTTAGGGCATTCCTTAACTTCACTTTCTGTAAATTTCTTGGACCCTGCTCTTTCGATATCTTCTAATTTATCTTCTATTACTTCCAAATACTCTTTTTCCTCTTCACTTAAATCTTCAAACTCTTTATCTCCCATCATTTCAATAGCTGCATCCACACATATCTCAATGGCATCCACATAATCACATGTTGTTTCCAATTCGGAAAGCTTTATGTCTTCTGGTTTTTGTGTACATCCAATGGTTACCATTGATATGAATAACACTACTGCTATTTTAATTGCTAAATTTTTCATTTTTTTTTTAAAATTTAAATTTGAACTTAATCATCAGAAATTTTAGAATTCACCTCGCTTTTAATTATAGGTTTTATCTTTCGGGCATTCCATCCATTCCCTTTTGAAGAGCTTGGCTAACGAAATGAATAAACAAATAAAGCCCAACTTTAGAGCGTTTAGGATTTTTATGGAAAACGGTTTTAAGCAACCTATTTTTACCCAATTGTAAATTTGACTTTAGCAATTCAAATCAAATTTTACAAATCCCTTAACTCAAAAGTCCGAGCTTTATTTGAAATAGACTCTAGGATTTTTTTGTATTGTTTGCAATTGAGGCCAATGCTCTAAATTGTTCAGCGACAAACCTAGAGAAAACAATGATCAAAAATCCAATAAAGGGCATGGAAACAATGTAAACAAATCCTGCACTTAGGAAATCTAGGCCTATGGAGCTCAAAAGATAATTAGCCTCATCTCCTAAAAAGAGCGTTGTAACCAATGCTGAAAAAAACCCTACTATTCCAATCCAGGTACCCATCCATTCTCCAAATGTTTGAATTAAATGTGAAAATACTGGAGTGGCCACAAAATCATCATCAACATGAGAAGTAGTTTCTAATTTGGACCTTCTATCCCACCATAACTGAAAACTAACCCATGAAGCAAATCCTATCCCTGCCCAAATGAGCAAAAATATCAAAACAAACTTTGCTTTAGCATCAAAAATATCATTATCAATGGCTTCAGCCAAAATCCAAATTGGCACTAACAAATTGATAATGCCGAAAAACGCATAAAGCCAACTAAAAGGCTTACGATAAAGATGCCCTTGATCAATAAAGTCAAAGTAGGGCTTAAAGAAGGTAAAGAATTTATTATCCATAATAGTTTATTTAAATGAATTTAAATTATTTTAAACTAGAAAATTGAAAAGGAAATTTAAGTAAATTCTATTCGCATTTTCCCGATTCCTCTGCAACAGCCTTTCTTACTTCTTCTTTTTCAGCGTCGGTTGGGTATTTTTCTTCCAATTCTTCTCCAAATTCAGCAATCTCTTTTCCAAGTTTCTCCATTTCTTCCTGTGCTTCTTGATCACCAGTCATAGATTTTTGCATAAGCTCTTTTAATTTACATTCATATTCAGCAAGCTTTTTCGCATCACTTTGAATAGAACCGCAACTTGCAAGGAAAAACATTGAAATTAAAGTAGTTCCGATAATAAATAGATTCTTCATTTTTTTTTAAAGGTTATTTGGTTTATTGATTAGATGAATTTATGAAAATAAATTGTTTTAGAAAATTAAAAATCTATTTTTTTATGTGTTTTTCATGATTTTTTACTCCCACTAAGGATTTTAAATTTTAATCTTGAAAAAAAACCAAATGAAAAATTTAATTTTTATTTAAATCTAAATTTAAATAAAAGGCGATTATAAAAATGAAATTAATTATCATTAAAAAATCAAATAATAATATTCAATCTAGCATTTATTGTATTTTTTTTTAATCACCTCTACAATTTATCACCTTAAAAAAAATTATTCTAAAAATTAATGATCAAAACAAACAAGTTCTAATAAAATGAAGAGCAATAAAGTCAGAGGAAAAAATTTGGATATTTTTTTTCTTCTATCTGGATTTAAAAAAACTCTACTTAATTCTCTCTTAATAACTCTTTCAATTTTTCCCAGTCTTGGATTGACAAGATGGGTTTGAAATCTGACAATTTATCCTCGCTGTATTCTAAAATATAAGTGGCTCTTTCTTTAGAGTCTGGATGCGTTTCCAACCAGGTCAAGTAAGAGGGAATACCATCTTCATTATCAGATAATTTATAGAGGAAATCTGCGAAGGGTTTAGGATTCAATTTCGCATTGACTAAATAATCAACGGCTGCAAGATCTGCTTCCTTTTCTAAACTTCTATCAAATGCAGAGGAAGAAAGAGTTTTTGCTGCCTGTTGGGTTATTTCTGCACCAGTACCTCCCGTCGAAATGGAAATTAAAACAGAAAGCCCAATTTCCTTTACTAATTTTTTCATGACATGATTTAATTGGATGTGAGCTATCTCATGACAAATAACTCCTGCTAATTCTTCCTGATTATCAGAATTTAAAATTAGGTCACTGTAAATAATTAAATGTCCATCTGGTAAAGCAAAAGCATTAATTTCATCTTTATCAAAAACATGAACCTTTATTTTTTCTTTATCTATTTGGTTTGCTTTGCAAATTTCTGACACCATCTTGTCGATTAATGCTTCAACTTCAGGATTTTGATTTTCATTTTCAGATTCCTCGTAAACTTTTAAAAAAAGGCTTCCTAATTCTTGTTCAGTTTTGTTAGTTACCTCTTCAACCATAAACACTTTGACCCAATTAATCTGTGCCAAAATAAACCAAGTACCAAGAAAAAAAAGTACTATAGTTAGACCTTGAAAAAGTAGTTTTTTCATACTTACGGCTTACAAATTAAATTAGTCAATGTGCCATAAAACCACCATTCTACATGAATTCCCTTCCTCGTTTGAATGGCTGTGTAAATGGTAAAAATAAATTCAATCAAATTTAAAATCGCAACTGCAATGAGGTAGGCAATAAAGTTTGTGGTAACAGGTTCTTCAGTAAAAACAACCGATATGGTCCACCAAAATCCAAAACTATTAATGAAAAATGTAAAAAATTGAGCAAGAAATGCCTGAGTACAATGCCATCTAATAAAGTAAGTAGATTTTCTATTGGATAAATAAAAAATAAGTGAGGCTACAAGATTTACTATGGGTAAAGGCAATCCAACAATAATTGCAACCAATGACATCAAATAGCTATTAGAAGCCCCCTCACTTTCATGATCTTCTGGTTTATAACTAAATTCCTTAAAATTGGTCATAGTCCTTTTGAAATATTCCAAATCCAATTGGCAAGCACAAGAAAAATCAAGAGAATTGCGAGCTTAGGTCTAACAAGAAATTTTTCAATTTTTTGGTAGAAAATAAATAGAGAATTTTTTTTTGAAATTAAATCAAAGACTATCCAAATCGGAGCAAGAAGCATAATCAGCGCTACAATATACCCAAAGGGATTGAGGAATAATGCTTCAAAAAAATCACCATTTACTAATGAAACCACCGCTCGCGTCGTCCCGCAGGAAGGGCAGGGTATATTTGTTGCATTTTTTATGAGGCAAACCTCCATAGAACTTTTTTCAGTTCCGCTTGTGCTTACATTATAAAAAAGCCAAACATACCCTGCAAAACAGGCTGTAAAGAGTAATAAATACAGCTTGTTCCTTTTTTGGTGCATTAATACAAGAATTGTTGAAGTTTCTCAAAATTCTTTTCTCTTGTGGCTTTTTGAATTCCAAACCAATCAATAATCGTCCAAATTGCAAAACCTCCACAGGTTAGAAGTTTGCCAACACCCAATCCTGTATCTCCAATATAAAATCTATCGATACCATAAGCTCCAAGAAATATGGAAATAATGAGTGCCGTTTGTGGGTCTTTCATAGGTGCAGCTTGAATCATACCCCATTTGTTGTCATCCATCAGGAGTAACCTTTCTCTTATCTGAGCAATATGATGCGGTTCAAAAAATTTTCCATTTGACATAATAAACATGTCGACTTTTTGTGCGTCCATTTTTTTTTCGGTTGTGTGGTTATCCTACTCTTTTGGCTTTTCGGTTCCGCCCTTTTTTTCTGCAGGAAAGTCTGCGTTTTGTTTATCAAGTATACAAAATTTGTAAATAAACTGAAGAAAATTCAGATTATTTTTATTCGAACACTTACTCTTTTCCTAATTTATTCTAACAAAGAATTATTTCCATCAGGATTCAATGTTTTAAAATTTTTCCTTTCTAACCCATTATTACAACTAAGAATGGTGAAAATTCACTGCTCATCAGAAGAAAAAATTCACCTAACTCAATCATAGGATTGATCTGTCATTCAATTCAAAAAAGAAAAAATTCAATAAAAAATCTACCTATCCAATTTCCGAATTCGTAGGTATTGAATTAAGGTGATAAAAAGCAAAGTCGAGCAAATAATGAGGTACGTTGTGAAGTGTAATTTTTCTAAAAGCTGATAGCTATATCCA
>JAJTER010000110.1 GCA_021299835.1 Saprospiraceae bacterium
GCTTATTTGTTAATAAATAAAACTTTTTTTATTAAATGATGATAAAATTTTAGGATAAAACCAACTTTATTAAAGAATTTAGGTCTTAAAATGAAAAGGGGACCCACCAATAATTATAGTGGATACCCTTTTTAAGATTTAATATACTACCTAATATTTAAACCTTTCTCTGTTTTTCAACTCCATAATCTATCCCAGGAACGCATATTATCCCATTCAGTAGTAGGTCTGAAAAAAGAATTATCTTCAGGATCGAGATGTTTTTTAGCCTCCTCCTCATTAAGTTCTACACCCAGTCCAGGACCTTCGGGCACACGGGCAAAGCCCATTTCAATCAATGGCTTATCTGTTTTTTTAATTAGGTTATCCCAATAATCTAAATCGACAGAATGATGTTCCAGCGCGGTAAAATTTTGGGTAGCCGCGGCACAATGCAGATTTGCAGCAAAAGAAACAGGTGTTCCGGCAAAATGCATCGCCATGGCCACTCCTTTCTCCTCGGCATAATCTGCAATTCGTTTTGTTTCGAGCAGACCGCCTGCGGTGGCTAGGTCTGGATGAATCAAATCAACAGCGCGTGCATCACACAACTTGATAAAATCTTCCTTCAGATAAATATCCTCCCCTGTGATGGTAGGCGTTTCAAGCGCATCAGAAATGTCCCGCCATTGTTCGGTAAATTTCCATGGTACCATATCCTCTAACCAGGCAAGACGGTATTTATCGACTGCCTTTCCGAGTCGAATAGCATTATTCAGGTCAAAATGGCCATAATGATCTGAAGCTAAAGGAATTTCATAGCCAATAACGTCCCTGACTTTTGCAATGTAATCTGCTAAAATTCCCAAACCCTTATCTGTAATTTGAATCTGTGTAAACGGATGTTCGGTTCCCCCATAGGTCATCTGGGTATTTTCCCATTGTTTGCTAATATCCCAAAAATTACTATTCACTACCGTTCCCGGGATTTTATGCAAAGATTCCAGGCCAAAATCCATTTTCAGGAAGGTATAACCTTTATTAACAATACGATCTTTCATTTTTGCGGCGAAGACCTCCGGATCATTCAACCTGGGTGTATCGGCATATAACCTGATTTTCTCTCTGTATTTACCCCCTAACATTTGGTAAGCCGGAACGCCATAGGCTTTTCCTGCCAGGTCCCAAAGCGCCATTTCCACGGCACAAACACCCCCACCCTGACGTCCATGAAAACCAAATTGCTTTATTTTCTTGAAAATCATTTCCACATTACAGGGATTCATCCCCATTATGCGACTTTTGAGAAACAAGGCATATCTCCAGGTGGCACCATCTCTGACCTCACCCCAACCTGAAATCCCCTGATTGGTATCGATACGAATAATTGGACATCGGGCATGACCATTCATCACCACTGCATAGCGCATATCGGTGATTTTCAAATCAGTTGGGGCAGAAGATTTATTCACCTTTTGCATGGCATGCTCCAGGGTTGGCGCAAAAGGTTGTTTGATAAAGGCACCCAGGGCCAGGCCACCCAATCCTGCTTTTTTCAAAAAATTTCTTCGATCTTCATTTTGAGGAGGCTTAGCCTCTTCCACGACCTCAGGAGAAATATTTTCAGAGATTCCCCATTTTTGTAAATATTTATTTGAAGGAGTTTGCATAAAATTAGTTTTAATCAATTTAAAAAATCACCAGGTTCTGTCTTTCATATAGGCATCTAATTCCGCACGGGTCATTTTCAGTTTATCCGAATTTTGGTTGAGCCAGGATAGGAAATCTTTTTTTATGGCATCATCCCATTGCCGGTCAATTTGCCCCGGGGTATATTTTCCCTCTTTCAATCGTTGGATTCCAAAAGCATCCCTAATGGCTATAAATTCAGCATTTAACACCAATTCTTCCACTAAGGCAGGAGGAATAACTACAACGCCCCCTTTTTTTGCTAAAATGGCGTCCCCGGGCATCACCACGGTCCTTCCCAGGCGAATGGGTTGATTCACACCACCGAGCATCATTTGCTGTATATAAGATGGATCATAACCTTTAATCCAACCATTAAAACCGGTTATTTTTTCCAGACCTTCGATATCTCTGACAGAACCATAGAAAATCACCCCATTTTTAGATTTCGCATAAATAGCATTTCCCAGATTATCACCAATCAGGGTGCCATCGACCACTTTACCAAAAGCGTCAGCCACATAGACATCACCAGGTTTCAGCATATCGATGGGCCAGGAATTGGTGGAACCTATGCGGCCTTCCTTTTCTCCCACCATTTTGATAGCCTTATCCCAATCGGGCCTTAACGGCAAATATTGAGCGGTAAGGGCACGGCCAACCATCACCGATTCTGGATGAATAATCATCCAATCACCTTCGAATTGATTATGATACCCTTTGTTTCTTAGGTAGCCCCAAGCCTCTTCGATGGAGACATTTTTGAGTCTTTCCATCCATTTATCGGCAACATAAGGTCTGCCATCAGCGGATCGCTCTCCTTTCCATTCAGGCGTGATGGCCCAGATTTGCTCAGGAGAAAGCGTCACTTGTTGCGCATTCAAATCGTTCGCAGTGAACCATAAGGAACAAATAAAAAGGGCTGAAAAGATACCGGCACCGATACTGCTTAGTTTAATTAATTCGTACTTCATAAGAAAATAAATTACAAGCATTAAAGAATTTAGGGTTTTTAAGTTTTCTAAATATAACAAAAAACAAAATAAAGTAGGTGAGAATTCGATATTTTCTGCTTACATTTAAAAACGATTAGTTTATTTAACCCTATTATTTACCGATGTATGAATCAACGTAAGGTTTACTTTTGGTCACTCACTGTGGCACTTGGAGGTTTTTTATTTGGCTTTGATACCGCCGTTATTTCCGGAGGAGAACAAGCCATCCAGGAATTATGGAATTTGAGTGATTTCATGCTCGGTCAAATGGTGGGAATGGCGCTATATGGTACTATCCTGGGAGCTATTTTTGGAGGCATTCCCGCCGATAAATATGGCAGAAGAACTACTTTATTCTGGGTGGCACTGCTTTATCTTTCCTCGGCCATTGGTTCCGCCTTTGCCTGGGATATTTATTCTCTTATGTTCTTTCGCTTTATCGGTGGTATTGGCGTTGGTGCTTCTTCTGTGGCAGCCCCAATGTACATTTCTGAGATTGCCCCCGCTGAAAAAAGGGGTCAATTAGCTGCTTTGTTTCAATTTAATATCGTTTTTGGCATATTAATCGCTTTCGCTTCAAATTATATTATTGGTGCCGGAGATAATGGAGGCTGGCGTATTATGCTGGGTGTTGAAATTATTCCCGCCGCATTATTTACCTATCTTATTACCAAAGTGCCACGCAGTCCTCGTTGGTTAGTGGTTAAAAAAGGGTTGATTGACGAAGCCAGAGCCGTTTTGCAAATGATTAATCCGGAAAAAGCGGAAGATGCGCTTAAGGAAATCATACAAAGCGCTAAAGAAGATGAGAAAAAAGAAAAAGTGCCCTTTTTTACAGCTAAATATCGAAAACCTATTTTATTGGCCTTTCTGATAGCCTTTTTTAATCAGGTTTCTGGTATAAATGCTATTATTTATTATGCCCCGAGAATTTTTGAAGATACGGGCATGGGCGCAGAATCAGCCTTGTTATCAACGGTTGGAATCGGTGTTATCAATTTAATTTTCACCTTACTGGGATTGGTATTAATTGATACCTGGGGAAGAAAAAAACTGATGTACCTGGGTTCATTTGGCTACATAATTTCTTTAAGTTGTGTGTCTTATGTATTTTTTACACAAACGGGAAGTGGTTCTCTTTTAGTTCCATTTTTACTATTTGTCTTCATCGCGTCCCATGCTGTGGGTCAGGGAGCCGTCATCTGGGTTTTTATATCTGAAATCTTTCCAAATGAAGTGCGCTCTTATGGCAATGCTTTTGGAAGTTCTACCCACTGGGTTTTTGCCGCCCTGATATCGGCCTTTTTCCCCTTCTTTGCTGGGAAATTTGGCGGTGGTTTCATTTTCGCTTCCTTCGCTTTTCTAATGTTTTTACAGCTTATTTGGGTATGGAAGGTAATGCCTGAAACAAAGGGAATTTCGTTGGAGTCTATTGAAAAAAAATTAGATTAACCCTCTTTAATTTTCTTCCTCATGATTTTTGTTCTGCTCATTGCCTGCATCATATTGCTTGTTCTTTTAATCTCAGCATTAAAATTTCACCCATTTATTGCCTTTATTATTGTTTCCATTTTTGGAGGAATGTTATTTGGTATTCCTATTGAAAATATACCTTCTGCCATTCAAAAAGGAATAGGTGATACGGTGGGATCCATCCTCATGGTGCTACTTTTTGGTGCTATGTCGGGTAAATTGATAGCTGAATCAGGTGCTGCCCAACAAATAAGCTCCGTTTTATTAAGAATTTCAGGTACTAAGTATATTTCATGGGCTTTAATGCTGACCGGCTTTGTCTTGGGCATTCCATTATATTATAATGTTGGATTTGTTTTATTGATGCCCCTTGTTTTTACCATCATGTATCGGGTAAATATGCCCGCGGTATATTTGGGAATTCCCATGTGTGCCGCATTATCAACCAATCATGGCCTCCTGCCGCCTCATCCTTCTCCTGCTGCTTTAGTTGTTCAATTTCAAGCAGATATGGGAATGACCCTTTTGTATGGCTTCATCATTGCCATTCCAACGGTTATTGTGGCGGGTCCTGTCCTAGCTGAATTCTTAAAGAAAATACCTTCTAATCCTATTCAGACCTTTAAACCCAGGGAAATCCCTGAAAATGAGCTACCTGGATTTGGAAATAGTTTATTTACCTGCCTTTTGCCTGTTATTTTATTAGCAGCATCCTCACTTTTAGGTATGATTTCAAATATGCCGGAAGGACTAAAAAAAGGATTGGTTTTTGTCTCCGATCCAGGTATGCTTCTCCTCATTTCGTTACTTTATGGCACTTTTTCCCTTGGCGTTTTTAGAAAAATGAAAATGGGAGATATCATGGCTGTCTATGGTGATTCCGTTAAGGACATATTATTCATTTTACTCATTGTGGGTGGTGCCGGCGCATTGAAGCAGGTACTAGTTGAAAGTGGAGTAAGCCAATCCCTGGCTGAAATAGTTCAACCTATGAATTTACCTCCCCTGATTTTAGGCTGGTTTGTTGCAGGAATTATAAGGATAGCCATGGGATCGGCAACGGTAGCCGGATTGACGACGGCGGGAATAATGGCGCCCATGATTCCCGTTTTAGGTGTTGATCCCAATTTAATGGTGCTTGCTGTTGGTTCCGGTAGCCTTTTATTTTCCCATGTCAATGATTCAGGATTCTGGCTATTTAAAGAATATTTTAATCTGTCTATCAAGGATACCATTAAATCTTGGAGCCTGATGGAAACCGTTGTCTCTGTTATGGGTTTGATTGGCACCTTAATTGTAAGTGCCATTATTTCATAACCACTTTAAAAAGCCCACGTTCCTTATGAATTTTTTTTATACCCTAATCTTTCTATTTTCCTTCGTTTCAATCTTTGCTCAGGCTTCATTTCCCGAAAAATGCCTTGGAATTTGGGCAGGCACTATGCACATTTATAGCAGAGGTTCATTAGTTGACAGTGTCCCCATCAAATTAAATGTAACCAGAACAAATGCCCCAGATACCTTTATCTGGAAAACGGAATACCTTTCTACGAAAAATCCAATGGTGAAAGATTATAAACTCGTCATTTCAGATGCTGGTAAAGGAGTATTTAAAACAGACGAGGGCGATGGTATTTTTCTCATCGATTATTTATTTGAAAACAAGTTATATAGTGTATTTGAAACCCAGGGTATTCTTCTAACCTCCACCTATGAATGGTTGGGAAATCTAATCATTTTTGAAGTTACCTCGGGAAAGGAACTGCAAACCACTAATGGTGTAAAATCATATAGTGTGTTAAATCTTCAAAAAGCAATATTGAGAAAAATGAACTGATTCAATGATACTTTAACACCCAATCGATGGATATTTCATCCAACATATCTTTCGTTATGGAAAGCCATTTTAAAAGCTGCTAATGTATTTTCAGGAAAATGTATAAATAAATTACCTCTCGTGTAAATCTGTAAATAAGACGTTTTTTTTTACAAGTTGTATATTCTTCACACTACAGAATTCCTGAGCGAATGGCACAATGGCGACCGGTATATCCATACTTGAACCGCCCCGTGTATTCAGGATTTTGTTGTGCTTCGCTTTTATTCTATCGTCAGAGAGATTTTTTTATCTAATCCTAATTCTAAAATTCTGAAAAGGGTAGAAAGCTGAATATCACTTTTTCCATTTTCAATCCTGGAGATAAAACTTTTTTTAGTCCCTGTTTTGATGGCAAGTTGTTCTTGAGTCATTTTTGAAAGTCTTCGTTCTTCTTTGATAAGTTCACCGATAGCAAAAGCCTTGGCTTTCGCTTCAAAAGCCATTCTTCCTTCTTCTCCAGCTTTACCGTACCTTTTTTCAAGGTGTTCGTCGAAAGTTGTTATTGAGCTACTTTTTTTCATTTTTATTTTGTTTGTTTTTTTCTTCAAAATATTCGGCTTTGATTTTCAATGCTTTGTTAATTTCTTCTTGGGGAGTCTTTTGAGACTTTTTTTGGAATCCATTCAATAGCACTATCAAATTACCTTCATCAAAGCAGCAAAATATCCTGTAAATATTGCTGCCATAAGCTATTCTTACTTCATAGAGTCCTTCATAACCAGTAAGATGTGAGAAAAACTTTACTGGAATTCTCTCAAGAACAACCAATATATAAAGCACTTCATCAATCTTGCCTTTCACCTTTTCAGGAAGCTTGTCAAAAAAATCAATAAAATAGTCCTTATAGAAAATGAGAGTTCTTTTTTTCTCCATGAAGTAAAGTTAACGAATAATGGAACAAAAGAGTTGTATAGGTGCAGAAAAATAGGGAATTCTTTTAACCTCCACATAAGAATGGTTGGGAAATCAAATCATTTTTGAAGTTACCTCGGGAAAGGAACTGCAAACGACTAATGGTGTAAAATCATATAGTGTATTAAATCTTCAAAAAGCAGTATTGAGAAAAATGAACTGATTCAATGATACTTTAATAGATTTAACTTGGCAAAAATAAATGGGTTCCTTAACAATGACTTCTATAAAAATAGGGTGAATCTGAGACTACCCCTATAAACAATCTACTTTACTTTTTCTTGGTGATGATCTGAATGACGCCGTTATAGGCTCTCATCCCGTATATCTGTTGACCCTCTGACCCTTTTATCACATTCACATATTTTATATCATTTACGTCAACAGCACTTACTGCCTCATTATAATTATTCCCAATAGCCTGATTGTTAACAACATATAAAGGACTATTATCTCCCGAAATAGAATTGGCACCTCTAACCATAATGTTTACCTCCGTTCCACGTTGATCTATCTGTAAACCTGGAATTCTCCTTAGATAATCGACGAGTTGAAGTGAATTATTGCTCCCTACATTTAATTCATTAGAAGGATCAGCACTGCGTCCTACCTGAACAACCGTTTCCTTGTCTTTTTTAAGCGCTGCACTGGATTGACTACCACAAGAAGATTGTATAACAAATATTCCAGCCAACAATAAAAGAAAACCATTTTTCATACCGCACATTTTAATATTATAAAAAACTAAATGTACAATAAATAAATTAACTCCGGCTAGAATACCTTACACATTGAGGTTTATTGTCCAAAAATAAATTTAACCATAAAAAAACAAATACTGGGACATAACAAGCAACCTACCCCGGTGGCAAAAGTGGAGGTCATAGCACCATAAGGAACAAGTTTTGGATCAGTAGCAGCTAATCCAGCAGTAACCCCACTCGTCGTTCCCATTAATCCACCATACGCCATGGCTGCCTGAGGATTATTTAATCCAATAAACTTTGCCAGAGGTGCAGTAAAAATGGTGACAAAAACCGATTTGAAAACGCCTGCGGCAATAGATATCGCTATCACTGAGGAATCAGCTCCTATCGCTGCACCAGTAACTGGACCAACAATAAAAGTGCATGCTCCGGCGCCTATAGTAGTCAAGCTGACAGCATCCCGATAACCGAAAGCAAAAGCAATGATAACTGCGGGAAAAAAGGAGATAAACACGCCCATCAAAAGAGAAATGGCACCTAACCATCCCGTTTTTTTCATTTCATGGAGACTTGACCCCATGGCCGTAGCCACAACGGCAAAATCACGCAACATTCCACTTCCAAGAAGGGCAAATCCTGCTAACCCTGAAACATCTGAAATTCCTTTATTTCCACCCGTCCATTTACCGCCAAAAAACGCCAGAATTAATCCGGCAATAATAGCAATGGCAGCACCAGGCACCCTACCTTTAAGTATCTTAACACTTATTACTGAACTTATCCAGGTGACTAACGCCACAACAAGAAAAGCTACAATAAGGGCATTTACCGACAGTAACTTTGGCAGAATTTCCATGATAAAATCTATTTTGAAAGTAATTTGATGATAACTGGAATGCACAAGAAAAGTAATAATGTTGGTAATATACCAACCAATAGCGCCATAAAACCCTGAGAAAAAGCGGCAAAAACATTTTGTGTGGCCGACATGGCTATAATGATGGGGATATACATAGTACTCCAAAATAAGATGCCCTGCTCTGTCGGCACGGGTAATAATCCTCTTTTTTGAAGCCCATCGGTGCAAATCATTAGTAAAATCATGGAAAATCCTACGCCCCCTACATTGGCCTCAATACCCAGGAATCTTCCTAAAGATTCCCCGATAAATTGTCCCACAAGAAAACAGAAGGCTAATAAACCTACACCATAAATAACCATTTTTAACTTTATAAAAGATTAAGAAAATAAAGGGAGAAGATCTTTTTTTGTAACCTTACCCATGGCATTCCTGGGTAATTCGCGGAGAAAGCGAAAACTTCGGGGAATTTTATATTTAGGTAACCTTTCAGCTAACCATTTTTGAAAGGCGACCATATCAATACTATTTTTTAAAACAATAGCGGCTCCTACAATCTCACCCCATTCTTCATTGGGAATACCCACCACGCTACAATCGTCCACACCTTCATATTGTCTGAGGACTTCTTCTATTTCAATGGCAGAAATTTTATATCCCCCAGATTTAAGGATATCAATGGACGTTCTTCCGAGTATTTTATAATAACCGTCAAATAAAATGGCCGTGTCGCCCGTTTTAAACCAGCCATCCTCCGTAAAACTCTCTTCGGTAGCTTCCTTCCTTCTCCAATATTCCTTAAAAACGGCTGGACCTTTGACTTGAATTTCACCCGGTTCACCCTTAGCTTCTTTACCGTCCTCCGCAACCAGTCTTATGTCCACCTTAGGCAGCGGCAAACCAACAAAACCAGGTTTTCTTTTACTCCCTCGATATGGATTTGAAATGGCCATACCTATTTCTGTCATTCCATATCGTTCAAGTAACCAATGTCCACTGATTTCATACCATTTTTCCATTACAGATACCGGCAAAGCAGCTGAGCCGGAAACCATTAATCTCTTTTGGAGGAGATTCCCCTTTATTTCACCAGCCCGGCGGTCGGAAAGCCCCTCTATATAGGTTATTAATTTATAATAT
>JAJTER010000111.1 GCA_021299835.1 Saprospiraceae bacterium
TGGGTGCTGAAGGGGTAAAAACTACCGTAGGCATTGAACAAGCCTTTGACCATAAGGAATTTAAAAATAAGGTAATTCCATTCAATCAATTTACAAAAGTCTTCTTTGTTGATTTTAAAAATGATGTACGCAACACTAATGATGCATCAGATCTATTTGACTTAATAGAAACATTTAAAAATAAGGCGGGTATTCCGTCCAATTATAATGCTGCCAAAGAAGCATTATACAAGCAACTCAGGGAAGTTACTGAAGAAAATTATCTTCTGTTGGCAGAAGGTTTATTTGCTAAATATGGGAGAAATCCTAGCCTTAGAAGTGACCCCTTTTTCCAGGCCTTTATCAAAGCTGGAAATGGATTGGAAGCAATTAAGGTAGTTAAAAGCATACCGTTACTACCTGAAAATTTGGACGCTACCAGTCTCAATCAATTTTTGGGTCAATTACGGATGATTAAAACGCCTGAAGAGATAAAATTACTCCGAAAAGCGATTGATGTATCTTGCATTGGACAAAATGAGGTCATGAAAGCCATGCATCCCAAGATGTCTGAAATGGAGATAAAGGGAATTCATGAATTTGTTTATCGAAAATACGGATCTGAATTTGAGGGTTATCCCTCTATTGTTGGTTCAGGACATAATGCCTGTGTTTTGCACTATATAGAAAATAACAGGCAAACCGTTAGCACAGATTTAGTATTAATGGATTTAGGTGCAGAATATCATGGTTATACTGCAGATATTACCCGAACCATTCCAGGTGATGGAACTTTTTCAACGGAGCAGGCTGCCATTTATGATTTAGTTTATCAAGCACAGGAAGCGGCATTTAAAATATGTAAGCCGGGAACAGCCATCAGGGAAACCACTCGGGTAAGTCGGGAAATCATAGACAAAGGGCTTGCAAAATTAGGTATCATTAAAGAAGGTGAGAAACACCCTTATTTTCCACATGGCGTTTCTCATCATATTGGATTGGATGTACATGATCGAAGTGCAAGTCCCAATCTGGCAGGAAACATGGTCATAACGGTTGAACCGGGCATTTACATTCCCGCCAATAGCCCTTGCGACCCTAAATGGTGGCGTATTGGCGTCCGGATTGAGGATGATATCCTAATAACCAAAACTGGCTATGAGTTATTATCGGCAAAAACGCCAAGAAAAATACAAGACATTGAAAAACTGATGAAAGAGAAAAGCGTACTGGATGCCTTTATATTGCCAAATTTGAGTAAACAAAATTAAAACAACGATTCATGTCTAGCACGTTATAAATTATAAATGAAGAATTTGAATATTCCTAAGATTCAAATAATTTATTAATCTCCTTTGAAAACATCATTATATTTTTAAAATATGGTTTGTTTTGGCCTTCGTTGAATCGACAGATATTCCAAGTTTTTAATACTTTATTCTCGGTATTACTAGAAATTTAACGTTTTAAATGTCGCTGGTTTTCGGAAAATTTATGCGCAAATTTAATTATTTTTGTATGGCATGTAAATGATATTGATACCATTTTTAGGCTAATAACCATCCATAATTAATCTGCTTAAAAATACATTATAGTTGAATTTTTGAATAAAACCAATTCCAAAATGAACAAACCTGTGTCCATAAATTCTTTAAGCCGAAGAGATACGCATATTTCTATCTTGATTATCGGTATGATGTTCTTTATTTTTGGATTTGTATCCTGGGCAAATGCCATATTAATTCCTTACTTTAAGATTGCCTGTGAGTTGACTAATTTCAAAGCCTACTTAGTTACTTTTGCCTTTTATATCTCTTATTTTATTATGTCTGTTCCAGCATCCTTTATCCTTTCCTCCATTGGATTCAAAAAAGGAATGATGCTTGGATTTTGGATCATGTCACTGGGTGCTTTTATCTTTATTCCGGCGGCAATGATGCGAACCTATGAAATATTCTTACTTGGTTTATTTACGCTTGGAACAGGACTGGCCATTTTACAAACTGCTGCAAATCCATATATTACATTATTAGGCCCGAAAGAGCGTGCTGCCCAGCGAATCAGCATCATGGGTATTTGTAATAAAGGTGCAGGTATATTGGCTCCACTTGTTTTTGCTGCCGTTATTCTAAAAGCAACAGATAGCGAATTATTTAAAAATCTTGCCTTTATGTCCGGAACTGAAAAGCAAGCAGCCTTAGACGAACTCATTTCCCGGGTTATCTTCCCTTATTTATTTGTAGGTACTATTTTATTTTTACTTGGTTTAGGTATTCGATTTTCACCCTTGCCTGAAATCGATACAGATGGAGAAGAAAGCACAGACGAAAATTCCCAACATTCAAAAAACAGCATCTTCCAGTTTCCCCATTTAATTTTAGGAACACTGGCAATTTTTCTACATGTTGGTACCCAGGTCATTGCCATTGATACGATTATTGGATATGCGGGTTCCATGAATATTCAACTTTTAGATGCCAAAATATTTCCATCCTTTACTCTGGCGACTACTATTATAGGTTACCTTTTAGGTATTATAAGTATTCCAAAATGGATCAGTCAGGTAACGGCACTCCGTATATGTACTTTATTAGGTCTTATATTTACTATGGGAATTTTATTTGCATCTGGTCCTGTAAAATTAGCTGGCCTACAAGCAGACTGGAGCATCTGGTTTGTTGTATTATTGGGATTAGCAAATTCATTAATTTGGGCAGGTATATGGCCTTTAGCCATAGATGGCTTAGGGAAATTCACCAAATTAGGAGCATCCATCCTCATTATGGGTTTATGTGGAAATGCCATTCTTCCTCTTTTTTATGGGTATTTTGCTGACCTTTATGATCTGAGAACAGCCTACGTTGTTCTCGTTCCTTGCTATCTTTATTTAATCTTTTATGCCTTTAAAGGACATCAGATTCGTTATTGGACAAAAAAAATATAAAATGAATGTTAAGCCATTTACCAGAAGGGATTTTATAAAATCAATGGCCTTTTCAGGGGTTATTCTGCCTCTTATTCCAAAAAATATAAAAATCCAGTCTGAAATGGGTAAACGAATTGGATTAATTGGCCTTGATACCTCTCACAGTGTCGCATTTACCAAATCTTTAAATCTGGATACTCAAAATACCTCCTTTGACGGATTTAAAATGGTCGCTGCGTATCCGTATGGAAGCAGAGATATCCTTTCCAGTACAGAGAGGATTCCTGGTTATACGGAAGATGTCAAAAAGTTAGGTGTAGAAATTGTGGGATCCATCCAGGAACTTTTAAAGAAGGTAGATTATGTCCTTTTAGAGACAAATGATGGTCGCTTGCATCTTGAACAAGCCATTGAGGTCTTTAAATCGGGCAAAACGACCTTTATTGACAAACCCATTGCTGCCTCATTAGCGGACACAAAAGCCATTTTCCGTGAAGCAGAAAGATATCAGGTTCCTATTTTTTCATCTTCTTCCCTGCGTTTTGCTACAGGCATGTCTGCTGTAAAGGAAGGTAAGATAGGACAGATTCTTGGAGCAGAAACTTACAGCCCAATGAAATTTGAAAAAACCCATCCCGATTTATTTTGGTATGGCATACATGGGGTCGAAATGTTATTTACGGTGATGGGAACAGGCTGTGTTTCAGTACAAAGAACCATTTCGGAGCAGGAGGAATTATGCACAGGTATCTGGAAAGACGGAAGAATTGGAACTTTTCGAGGCCTTAAATCAGGAAAACAAGATTATGGTGGGACTGCATTTGGAAAAACGGGCATCCTTACTTTAGGACCATATAATGGATATGACCCTCTGTTACTTCAAATTATCCATTTCTTTAAAACAGGTATTCCACCCGTTCAAAAAGCTGAAACACTGGAAATTATTGCTTTTATGGAGGCTGCCGATGTAAGCAAGCAAAAGAAAGGAGCCATGGTAAAGATTTCTAACCCTTAGTACTTGTTTACGTTTAAGTTTTCTGGAAAATAGATTTTCCCATAACAAAGGTTTGTTGAACCTCAATTTGAGCATTAAAAATAACAATATCTGCATCTTTCCCAGGAGCTAAAGTGCCTTTTTTATCCTGGATATTCATAATACGGGCAGGTGTTTCAGAAATCATTCTAATGCATTCAATTAAAGGGACTTCTGCCATTTCCAGCATCGTTCTGATCAATCGGTCTGCCGTAGCCACACTGCCCGCAAAGGCAGTACGATCAGGTAACTTAGCTACCCCATCTTCAACCAAGACAGGCAAACCATTTTTCAACGAACCCAATACTGAATCACCTGGTGGCATATCGGCAGCCCGCATAGCATCGGTTATTAAGGCAATCCTTCCAGGACCCTTCAATTTATAAACTAATTTTAATAAGGGTGCAGGTAAATGAACGCCATCAGCGATAATTTCAACGTCCATTTCATCTAATAGATAAGCTGACTCAATAACACCAGCATAGCGAAATGCATTTCGACGGGTAACGCCCGACATAGCTGAATAAAAATGGGTTGCCAAAGTGTACCCACCTTGTTGAAATGCTTCCAACACTTCTTCATAAATGGCATCGGTATGGGCAATCGCTGCTAAAACACCTTTTGAACTAATATATTTACCAAATTCAACGGCTCCTTTCAATTCAGGTGCCGCACTCCAGCGTTTGATAAAGGGATAAGATTCAATTATTTCTTTATATTCCTTTGGATCAGGATCACGTATGTATTTGGGATCCTGAGCTCCTCTTTGAGATAACGCAAAATAAGGTCCTTCCAAATGCATTCCAACAAAATGTGCTCCATGGGTATTTTGCAAACAAGCCTGAGAATAAGCTTCCAGTGTTTGAATTAAATCCTCCTTTTCACAGGTAAGCGTGGTAGGCAGCATAGAAGTTGTCCCATGTTTTGCATGGATTTGAGCAATATTTAAAAATGCCTCCCTTGTTCCATCCATAAAATCAAATCCGCCACCTCCATGCAAATGGATATCCATAAATCCAGGAGAAATATAATGACCTTGAGCGTCAATTAGTCGGGAGTCTGGAAAGGCGGTATCCGCTGGTTCAATAGCTAAAATTTTCCCGTTTTCAACTAATAAACATGAACCAGATAATATTTTATCCTGCGTGATAATCGGACCATTTCCTATTTTAAGTCGTCCAACCATGTTATTTATATTCCGATGGTAGCAGCGAAGCAGCCTGAGTGTCTAAATATAATTGGCAATCAGCATGCTTTTGTAAAATACTGGCTGGGAAAAGATTAGAAACATTTAAAGTCAAACAATCCCGAACAGCTTTTGCTTTGCGCTCATCTGGAACAGAGCAAATAATATGACTCGATTTCATTATCTGACGGATGGACATACTAATGGCATATTGAGGAACCTCTTCCAGGGTTTCAAACCAGCCTTCTCCCCATTGTTGAGCGCGACATGCCTGATCTAAAGCCACCACAATGTATGGATTTTCTGTATCGAAATCAGCAGGGGGATCATTAAAAGCGAGATGTCCATTTTCGCCAATTCCAACGAAAGCCACATCAATCGGATTTTCAAGAATAAGTCCACCCAAACGCTTACATTCCAGGGTAGCATCTAATTCACCATCAATTAAATATGCCTTTTTTAATTTTGGCACCCATTGTATAAAACGCCCTTTCAAATAATTCCGAAAACTGGCTTTATGTTGATCAGACAGACCTATGTATTCATCTAAATGAAACATTTGAACATTCTCCCATTTAATTTCCTCGTCAGAAATTAAATATTGAATCGTTTCAAACTGGCTGGTACCAGTAGCCAGAATAATATTGGCAAAGCCTTTTTCTTGAATGGCTTTTTTAATGAGCGAGGCGCCCATTTTACCAGCAGCCTGTCCCAAGTCTTTGGGCGTATTAAAAAGATGTAAATTCAAAATAGAAAGAATTAAATGCGTAAAAATATTTTATAATGATACAGAATTCGCAGAAATAACCATTTGATGATTAAAATAGAGATTGGAATCATTAGCATAGACCAGGAATCTCCGACCCATTGATATGTCCATTCAAAAAACTTACGCGCTGTAAAATTCCAGTCTATAAATTTCACAGACATATAAATTAAAATGGCATTCACACCAATAACCCGAAAGAATACAGACCATTTTTGGTAGCCTAAAACGTCTATGATATAATAAAACAGAGAGAAAAGGAGAAGACTGAGTCCTACTGTTTGTAATACAAAGGAGCTTGACCACAAATTTTTATTAATGGGAAAATCTACATTCCATAATTGAGCCAAAAGCAAAGATAACAGTCCCAAACCAGCGAGATAAAGCGTCTTTTTTATACCTGAAAATTCATTTCTTTTTATGAAAATCCCCACCATAATTCCTGCCAGGGAATTACTAATGGCAGGAATGTTGTTGAAAAAACCGACGGTGTCATGAATCTTTAAACTTAACTTTCCCGGTAATAATAAACGGTCTATATAAGAGGCGAAATTTCCTTCCATCGTCAGATCCCCTGCTTCAAAATTGGGTGCAGAAAAGAATTTTAATAAGAAATAATAGCTCAATAAAAGACCAGTAAACCAGGATAAAAACCAACGAGGTTTTACATATAAATAGATGATATTTGCAAAAATATAAGTAATTCCAATTCTTCCTAAAACACTGGAAAAACGAATTTCCTCCAAAGGTTTTAAGGTTAATCCATTATTATAAATGATACCCAATATTATTAATATGATGCCACGTTGAAAAACACGAATTAATAATTTTTCTTTTGAATTTC
The DNA here is from genome assembly GCA_021299835.1 of Saprospiraceae bacterium. Classification (GTDB taxonomy): domain Bacteria; phylum Bacteroidota; class Bacteroidia; order Chitinophagales; family Saprospiraceae; genus BJGN01. The sequence continues at coordinate 6,735 of JAJTER010000111.1, forward strand.
CCTCCTCCAATGCTTTTCCAATAGAAAATGGAGTTGAAACACCCGCTAAAAAAATAAAAAGGGGAAATATTAAGTCGTACATCGTGAAACCATTCCACTGAGGATGACTCAATTGGAAGGAGAAATTTTCCCAAAATGAAGTTTTCGTCATTTTGGCCATTCCGTGGACAATATCATCTGCACCAATAATCCAGAACATATCAAAACCACGCAACACATCGAGTGAAACCAATCGGTTATTCAGAAAGGACGCATTTGTTTTGTTAACATTACTTAAACCTTGCATCCCTTATAATTTAGGCTCCCATCCTGGCTGATATTCTCTTGTCCAATAGGACATAGCTTGTTTATCGTTTAAAATATGACCATTTTTAGGATTAATATCTAAGGTTCTACCTACACGTTGAGAAATATTACCTAATTGCACCAAAAGCGTACTTTGATGTCCACTTAGAATATCTGAATTTAGTTTTCCACCTAAACGGATACCATCGAAAAAATTTAGAATATGCAAAGCGTCCAGATTTTGGGATGGATCAGCAATATTTCGAGCATCAACGGCAAAATTATTTTTAACCTCCTTCACAAGATTATTTTTTAAGTCATAAATCTTATAGGAGTTCCCACTTTCGATGACCATACTTCCATTTTCCGCATAAAAAATAACCCCCACACTATTTGCTTCTACCGCTTTCCCATTGCAACTTCTTCCTTCCCAGGAGATCATAGACTTATTATCAAATTCCAGATTGATAATTTGGGTATCGGGCGTTTCCCAATCATCTTTATACATATATCTTCCTCCTGAAGAAGTCACTTTTGTAGGATATTCCACCTTAAGACCCCAGCGAGCCAAATCGACCATGTGTGTTCCATTATTTAGTGCTTCACCTGTTCCCCAATGCCAAAACCAATGCCAGTTATAGTGAATAAGATTATCCTTAAACTTTTTCCTGGGTGCAGGGCCTTGCCACAAATCATAATTTAACCAGGAAGGCACCTCAGTTTCCTTTCCAACACCTATAGATTCGCGATTATTTGTGTACCAGGTTTTGGCAAAATAAGGGCGACCTATCACCCCTGCATGTAATTCTGCAATGGCAGCGGCAACATTTGGCCAGGAACGACGCTGATTACCCATTTGCAACACACGTTTATGCTTTTCAGCCGATTTAATCAGCATTTCACCTTCCCATGGATTATGACTACAAGGTTTCTCCAAATAGACATGCTTTCCAGCAGAACAAGCCAATAAAGTGGCTGGTGCATGCCAGTGATCGGGAGCGGTGACAATGAGTGCATCCAAATTTTTATCTTCCAGAGCAACTCTGAAATCGGGAGTTGCCTGGGGCATAAAAGACTGAATTTTACCCAATGCATTGATACAGTTTTCAGCAGCACGAGAATCAACATCACAGACATGTATCACTTCACAGTTCTTCTGTAGGGCAAAATTTTTACTAACTGCCAGGCCTCTGCTATTCACCCCCATAACAGCCACACGAATTTTTTCATTGGCTCCCACGATTTGGCGATAGCTTTTAGCCGAAAAGGCAGGTACCAAACCACCTATTCCTAAGACAATACCACCAGAGATGGCATTTTTAATAAAGGTTCTGCGTGTGTTTTTCATTCTCATCCTGATAATTAACTATATTTCAAATATAACTTTTTCAAAATGAAATTTTCAAGGAAAAGGATAATTATATTTTGGTAATTGGTTGTTGGTACTTTCAAAACTAGCTCTCTCGCTGTATTCTTTGTTTTGAATATGTAGGTTTGGTTAGATGTATAAAAATGCTTTAATCCGCGGAATGTAGATAAATTTATATAGATTCCATGGAATTAAAATCTTTGATATTCCTTTTGATGTTACCTCATTAAGTCAGTTTTTCAGATTAAAACATTTTGATTTTATGTCCCTTAATTATAAAGGTTTTATCGAATTATTGGATAGTATAAAGGTGGAAGATCAAGCGTTTAATTACCAACTAAATGAAATCAAAAAAACAATTAAAAATGAATTGATTAAGTTGTTTTTAAGAAATTATCCTCCTTACTGGAACAATTCATTTTTCCTACCTTACAATATGAAGATTTTAAGGAATCTTTCGAAAACAGGAGATATTTCAATGAACATGAAGCCTATTTGATTCATCGAGCCACCCCCATCATGAAAATCATGAAGAGATTCAACGAAACACATTCTAACAACTAACCTGAAAAAAGTGCAGCAGGGATTGCTGCAGGGTAAGGAAAATAAGATTAAATAATAAGTGAATAGTATATATAAATCATTGTTTTTAAATTGAGTGGTCCCGAAGGGAATCTAACCCATATCTAGTGTTTAGGAAACACCCTCTACTTTATCTAAGACTTTTCTACCTTTTTACTCAAAAATACGTTTAGTGTCCAGTAAATTGGTGCTTTGCAACACACGGTGCTAAAAAAATATTCCCAACTGAAAAGAATTATTCCCAAAAGGTAAAAATTTTATAGCAAATCTCTAAAATTAGGAGATAGTCTAAATTGGTTGTAGTTTTAAAACTTTATGAAATAGCATACCAAATTAATATGCTAATTTAATCGCATTAAATCGTTCTACTTTCATAGATTCTGGTGAAATAACATAAATAATCTTGGAAATAGATTATCTAACAACAGATTGGAAAATTATTTTTTAATACATAAATATGAAATATTTTTTAGCAGGATTGTTATTTTGGACATTTAGTTTTGCCACCGCCCAAGTGATGCTGCCCGCATATCAGGGAGTGATTAGTAAACCCGTAGCTAATGTAAACAGTATTATTACCAGCGGCTTAGTTTTAAATTTAGATGCGAGTAATAATTCAAGCTACCCGGGATCTGGCGTATCCTACTTCACTTGCGGTACCAATTGTATCAGTGCAGACATCACAAAATCTGATTCGATGACTTTCTCTGCGTGGGCAAAATCATCTAATTTCTCAGCCTCTACGATGCTTTTTAATACTGGTGCTTATGGTGTCGGACCTGATTTGTTGTTTTATCAAAATACTATTTATTGGAATATTTATGATAATACTGCTAGCCCTTTCACCTTCTCGCCAGCAGCAAATATTTCAAATTGGCATAACTATACTGTTGTGAATGATGCAACTTCCAATGCAAAATTATATATCGATGGGGTTTTCAAAGCATCAGCAGCGTATAGGTCAAATACAGCTACCACTACTTTATCTATCGGAGGAGGTGGAACAAATACCAATAAGTGGGTAGGTGAAATCGCTAATTTTCAAGCTTACAACCGAGTGTTAACAGCTTCGGAGGTATTGCAAAACTTTAATTCGCTTAAAGGGGGTTTTGGCTACTAAATTATATTAAACATGAAGATATACATATTCATAGGTTTTTTCTTTGCAATAAGCAGTATGGTTTCTGCCCAAATAATGCTGCCCGCCTATCAGGAAATGCTTAGTAAACCCATAGCAAAGATCATTTTTCAGTAACAGTTTTTATCAATAATGACGCTAATTGTTTTGCTCTTCGAGAGAAGCATTTTGGGATAGGTAAATCATAAAAACATATTGCCGTCCTTACGCAGGGTTCTGGCGCAGGAACTGGGTTAATTTTGAATTTTAAACTTTATGCTGAAAAAAATACTTCCACTGGAAAATTTAGTATGATGCCCAATAAAAGTAAATATTTTGAATACTATTTTTCTAGGCAGATTTTAAGTTTTTATAAATAAATAGATGAAATGAAAATATTTAACAAAGCGAAATCAGGCGATTCTAGGACCCTTGAATTATATCGGTAATTTGATTTTCATCTGGGACAATTTTAAAAGTTTTGATTTTAGCTATTGATTCTGAGGTAGTCATATTAGGTAG
>JAJTER010000112.1 GCA_021299835.1 Saprospiraceae bacterium
CAAATACGAAGATTTCCACAATGTGAACTATAGCGATGAAGCTATCACTGCATGTGTGCGTCTGAGTGACCGTTATATTACCGATCGATTCCTTCCCGACAAAGCCATTGATGTGCTGGATGAGGTGGGCGCAAGGGTTCACCTGAAAAATATTCACGTTCCTCAACATATCGTTGAACTGGAAACGCAGATTGAGGAATTGAAAGAATCCAAAAATCAGGCCGTTAAGAATCAGCAATATGAAAGAGCGGCAGATCTGAGAGATAGAGAATCGAAATTGGTTCGTCAATTGGAGTTTGCCAAAGTACAGTGGGACGAGGAGTCAAAAACCCGTCGTTACCCTGTGACCGATGAAGAAATCGCTGAAGTAGTATCCATGATGACAGGAATTCCTGTGAATCGTGTCGCACAAAGTGAAGGAAAGAGGCTGGTAAGCATGGAAAAAGACATGCAGAAGGTCATCATAGGTCAGGAAGATGCTATTAAAAAGGTATCCAAAGCCATTCTAAGAAACAGGGTTGGTCTGAAAGATCCTAAAAAACCCATTGGTACTTTCATTTTCCTTGGTCCTACGGGGGTTGGAAAAACGGAATTGGCGAAAGCGCTGGCAAAATATATGTTCGACTCTGACGATGCGTTAATACGTATTGACATGACCGAATATATGGAGAAATTTTCTGTTAGCCGACTTATTGGGGCTCCTCCGGGTTATGTGGGTTACGAAGAAGGTGGACAATTAACAGAAAAGGTAAGAAGAAAGCCCTACTCTGTTATATTGCTTGATGAAATAGAAAAAGCGCATCCCGATGTATATAATATATTGCTTCAAGTACTTGATGATGGCGTTTTAACCGATGGATTAGGAAGAAAGGTAGATTTCAAGAACACTTTAATCATCATGACCTCTAATATAGGCGTAAGGCAATTAAAGGAGTTCGGCCAAGGATTAGGGTTTAATACGAAGGCAAGACAGGAGGCGTCGGAGGAAAATACCAAAGCAGTCATACAAAATGCATTAAAAAAGACTTTTTCTCCGGAATTCCTGAATCGTATCGACGATGTTGTTATCTTTAACGCCTTAGGCATGGAGGAAATATACAGTATCATAGATATTGCATTGTCCGACCTGTATAAGCGATTAACTCAGCTGACTTTCACCTTGAGTTTATCAGCAGAAGCAAAAAAGTTTGTAGCTGAAAAAGGATTTGACCCACAGTTTGGTGCCAGGCCATTGCATCGTGCCATTCAGAAATATTTGGAAGACCCATTGGCGGAGTTCATTTTAAATGAAAATCCATCAGAAGGCAGTGAATTAATTGCCGTAATGAATGAAGACCTAAGTGGAACGGCTATAACTTTCGCCAGCGAAATAAAGTCTGACGTTTCAGAATAGATAATCAATTTAATCCATCACTTTTTTAACTAAAAAAAATCATTTGGCCAAGAGAATAGTTCCTTCGAATTCAAGCACAGACGATAAACCTGGGCTAAGAATAAACGATCAAATACGCGTACCAGAGGTTCGCTTAGTAGGCGAAAATCTGGAAGTCCTCTCCGAAGTTGCGGGGATGGAGGTAAAAGGTGGGGAAGTTTACAATACCCGGCAAGTCAGGGAGTGGGCTACCCAGTTACAACTTGACATGGTGGAAATATCCCCTAATGCGGCTCCTCCCGTTGTCAGAGTGGTTGACTTCAATAAATTCCTTTATGAAAAAAAGAGGAAGGAAAAGGAAATAAAGTCAAAAGCTGCCAAAACCGTCATTAAGGAAATCCGTTTCGGCCCTAATACCGATGACCATGACTTTGAGTTTAAGGTACGCCATGCAAAGACCTTTCTCGAGGAGAATGCTAAAGTAAAGGCTTACGTAAATTTCAGAGGAAGGACCATTGTATTCAAAGACCGCGGGGAGCTTCTTTTATTGCGTTTCTTAAAGGAACTGGAAGAATATGGTGCGCCGGAAGCTTTACCAAAACTGGAAGGACGCAGAATGATTGTCATGGTATCTCCAAAGCGCAAAAAATAAATGATCGTTTTATCGCGAATTAAATGAATTTGTCTATATTTGCCAACTGAAAAAAAAACAATCATGCCAAAAATGAAAACCCACTCTAGTGCTAAGAAGAGATTCTCAGTAACAGGGTCAGGAAAAATCAAGCGTTTTCAAGCGAACACTTCGCACAGAATGCGCAACAAGAGCAAACGTGCCAAATTGAATTTACGTGATTCCACTACCGTTGACGGTTCTGAACAGAAACGCGTAATGCGCATGCTTTGCATCAGATAAACCTATTTTTTAACGAGAATACAGAAAAAAAGTCTCTTTTGAGCTCTGTATTGGACTAAAACAAACATTATGCCTCGTTCCGTAAACGCGGTCGCTTCCAGAAAGCGTCGCAAGAAAATTTTAGACGCAGCCAAAGGTTTCTTTGGTGCCAGAAGAAATGTATATACAGCCGCTAAGAATACCTTAGAGAAAGGTATGGGATATGCTTATCGCGACCGTCGTGCAAAGAAAAGAGCGTATCGCCGCCTTTGGATTGCACGTATCAACGCCGCAGTAAGAACTTTCGGAATGTCTTACAGCCGTTTTATGCATTTAATTAGCAATAATGATATTTCACTTAATAGAAAAGTATTAGCCGATTTGGCTTTAAACCATCCTGATACTTTCGCCGCCGTGGTAAAATCTTTGTCTTAATTACATAAAATTAGGTTCAAAAGGGCATTTTCTGAAGAAAATGCCCTTTTTTTTAGATTATGTTCTACACATCCTTATTACATGATTTACTTAGGACAAATTCCGTAGAGATTAATCTCTTTCTCTACGCGGAAAATAAATATGTCCGCCCATTACAGCAACTCCTTGCCACCTTAGGATTTTTTACCTTACCTGAGAAGCAGGCCATTGAGTCAACAAATCAAATTTTTGACCATACGCTGTTAAAAGCAATCAAAAGATTTAATCAAAAAAATAAAATTTCCGGTGACGGCGCCAGATTAAAAGCCTATAGCTTGTGGCGAATGTTACAATGCGAGGAAATCATTCCCTATTTAAAGATCATCGAATCCTATACAGACGATACCTCTGGCTGGCGAAAGGAAACGCATTTATTAAATGACCCTTTACTGAAGGTTTTATCTTTTTTAGATTATACAGAAGATACCCTGAACCAGCGTATGGAGAGATTCTGCATTTACCACGGACTCATTTTTCCAACAGATTCACTAGGTAATACCATAAGACAACACCTCACTGAAGACATTTCCAAGTACCTGGGTGAACGTTTCAATGCCGCTGAGAACGCTGAAAATAAGCCTTCCGATAATGAAATAGCACCGACATTATCGATCATAGAAACGCCTGATAATAAAATAAGTATAAACGATGGACAGATACAATTGGTATTGACCAAAAAAGATCCCGGTGTATATTGGATTGGTAATGAAGAAGTGGGGATATTTTTACAGCGCTATCCGGGTGAGGTGAACCCTGGAATATCAAAAATCTGCTTACAGGTTATCCATCAGGTAGCCCGGAATGAAGGAAAACTGGATGCCATAAATACCTACGATCAGGCCTTCCTCAGTGTGGGTATTTTTCAATGGACCCTTGGCACTTCCACTAACGCGGGAGAATTACCTGCATTATTAAAAAAGGTAAAGACTAAATATCCTGAAAAATATGCTACCTGGTTTACCCCTCTGGGCATAGATATTGCAGAGGAAACAGATGGAACTACTGGATTTATAACCTTGCAAGGAGAACGAATAGCCACCTTAGAACAGAAAGAGGCATTCCGTCGCCCCTTTTGGGCTTTTCATTTTTGGAAAGTGCTCATGCAACCTGAATTTCAAGCTATACAAATAGAGCATGCACACGATCGGTTTAAAAATTTTTATTTTAAGCCTGAACCGAAGGGACTACCCTACCCTCTCTATCAGATAATCACTTCCTCTTATGGTGTTGCACTGCTTTTAGATATGCACGTCAACAGGCCAGGCTGGGTGTATCCTTGTATAGGTCTTGCGCTGGCGGAAAACGCAAACTACGCCTCCCCCGATCACTGGGGAACAAAGGAGGAAGCACAAATATTAGACAGTTATCTAAAGATAAGAGCCACTTATACCGATGGGCGATATGCAGCAATGACCTCGGCAATTGAACGGGCAAACAAAATAGGGTTAGCGAAACAAAATGGTCTTTTATCGATAGAGCGGGGAAGTTTCGAATATTTAACCAATCAGTGGGAGGGATTTGGCATGAAAGGTAACCGTCAAATGATTACACCTCCCCCCGGCTATAAACCCGATGATTATCCGGATATAGAACAATAGAGAAAATTTACTCAGGTTTTCTGGAAAAATATTCAGCGGGAGTACAACCCATTTCTCTGGAAAAAGCGGCATAAAAGCTACTTTTTGATGAAAATCCAATCTTATTACCAATAGCTTCCATGGTAATGTGTTTAAGTATGTTGTTATCGCTCTCTACCATTTCCAATAATTTTTCAATTCTTATTTTATTAATAGCATGATTATATCTCATGCCAAGAAACTGGTTAAAGTATTTTGTCAATACATTGGAGGGAACACCGATTTCAGTGGCTAACCTATTGATATTAAAGGAAGAATCAAAAAGCAAGGTGGATGAATTAAAGAATTCATTTAATTTTAATTCAATCGCTTCCAGTTCATCTGTTAAAAGTTGCTTTTCCTTCTTTTGCGGTATTGAATAGTCTGCTAATTCAGCTTCTTCCTGGTTTTGAAAAAAAGGAATTATATATCTTATTAAATAGGATATCCAGATTCCGTTAAAAAAAATAAGGCAAATCGTCTTATTTACTGTAAAAAATAAATTTTGAAATATACCAGGTGAAAAAGTTGTCATTATATAAATGTAGAACGTTCTAACTTCAATGGTTAAAAAGATAGCTGAAACGGAAAAAACAAGAAAAAGTGACCAGTTAAAATATAAATCTCTTAAAAAATATAAATATTTGAAAAAATAACGAATTAAATAAACTTGATAAATATGAAATTGTAATAGAATGCCTAGGTAAAAGATACTACTTGAAAAAATACCAACTTGACCATTAAACAGTACTTTATAATCGATACCAATGCTAATAAGTAAATTATTTTTTACTCCCTGGGGAGAAAACAGAAAAACGCTGGTATCCAAAGCAAAGAGGAAAAAAGGGATTAAATGATAAAGATCCCTTTTTTCCCATGCTAATTTTTGACTTAAACGAAAAGAAACATAAAAATATAACACGGGAGGAATAAGAAAATAAAATGGTCGGGTAATGATGGCATTCTCCAGATAAAATTGATAGTTATTCTTAAACAAAGGAGAGAATGCAAGAAATCGGGCAAAAGCAATGAATATAAATCCCAACAACACATTCAGATAAAATTTATCTTTTGGTTTAAATATCAGAAATAAACCAAATATAGTACCCAAAAATGCACTTATTCCTGTATAAGAAAAATCAATATTTCTGAAATAATCCCAATTAATCATTTACCATCACCAATTTATTTATTAATACCTGGCTTTTATATTTCATAGTAGCCAAATACACACCTGCTGTTTGCAAATCTTTTTTACCAATAGAAACCTGATGTATCCCTTTAGTATAATCAGCCTTTATCACTTTCACTAAGCCCCCACTCAGATTTGATATTTCTATCACCACCTCTCCCGCTTCCGGAAGGTAAAACGGAAGATTGGTCACCTGATGGAATGGATTAGGATAATTTTGCAACAGTGCTGCCTCATCCGTATTATTCACTGCCGGGAAGGTCAACTTCATACCCACCGTTTCATCTCCAAGATAAGCCTCTATAGGTGTCAATCGGTTCGTTAGAGACAAATAATCATTTGACCAGTTACCATCGGGGGTTTGGAAGGTTAACGAAATTAATTCTCCTGATTTTTTATCCCCATTCCAACTAAAAGTTAGCATATTTTCTGGTATAAACGAACCGATATGTTCATTATCCAGCATTTTTGGTAATACATTAACTAACGATAGTCCATTTGCCCATTTTAAAGTAAACTGGAAACCATCGGGTTGTTCCTGATAGGGAATAAAGAAAGTACATTGAAACTGACTATTTGCCAAGGATTTGACCATCACATTTAACGGCACAGCATTTTTATCGGAACGAATAACGGGGCTAACTGCGTTGGAAGGATTCACATTTCCGCTAACATCCCCTATTTTGATACCCACGAAGTTACCGTAGCTATTGCTCTTTAGGTTGTTAAGATTGAAAATTTCAGGGAAGTTATTAGTCCAGAGGTTACCCAAATTTGGGAATATATAACCTTCGCGAATAAAACGCCAGCTGGTATTATTAGGAAAATGATCTGTAACATTCAGAATTAACTTTCTCAACTGAATTAAATCGAGCGTAGAAATGGAACCAGAACGGTTAATATCAGCAGCAATAAGCTGGTGTGGTGTTTCTAATGGTTTAAGTCCTAAGATATGTTTAGTAATAAGGATTAGGTCAAACGTCGAAACGCCATTTAGGTGATCTTTATCCAAGGTCGGTTTTACTGTATAATCAAAACCATTGGGTAGCGCCTCGAAAGTATAAATGCCCTTATCGTTGGTTAGTAAATCCTTATCCTTATACCCTGAAAGTTTCATAGAAACTTTAGGGATAGGTAGTTTATTAACCGTCCGGATGACTCCGGCAATGTCAGAATTCAGGATATTTGAGGCTGGACAAAGCTTGGCATTATCCTCCACATTTATGAAAGTAGAGCAGAAGGAAATGTTACCATAAGCATCCTTTAGGAACACCTTCACAGGAATAACGCCTATGTCGTTACAAGTTACCACTATGGAAGAGTCAGACGAGAAGGAAGCATTCATATCTCTGGAAATGCCCACAGCGACGACTGGAGAACAAGCCCCTGCAGACCAATCTCTGGTAATATCCTGGAAGAAATCAATGGCACGAATACGTTGCATCGCCTGATTATCGTCCGTTTTCATTAGAGAAGTAGTCAAGGTCTGAACGCACACTATCGCAGGCGCAGCCTTTACCGAAACGGAGAAAGGAAGTTTTTTGGAGGAAGAAACCCCACAACCGTCTCTGACCGTTACCAGCAATTCATATTGTTTTGCCGCTGAAACACCAGCGGTTAGATCACTTACTGAAACCTCTATAACGCCCGTAAACGATAATGGTAAAACAGTATTTACTTTACCGACAGCGACCTGTCCATTTTTCTCATAAATGATTGCTTTTTCAAGCAAAAATGGGTTTGAGGTGCAATTATCTGTTACCTTGAACGCTATTTTACCAGCAGCAAGACATTGATTTTGAGAAGATACTCCAAAGTCAGGTGCAATATAATCTGCTCCAATCACAGGGGCTACCGTATCTTTAACCATAATAATCTGGGTGTATTGCCAGGCAAAAGATTGTTCACCAAGGTTACCTGCACAACCTGGATTAAGTTTTAGTAAAGCGTTAAAAATATTTGCAGTTGAACCTAAGGCATTTACAATCATCGGGCCATTCACAAAATTAGAAACCACAGAAGGAGGTGAAATCATCTTCTTTTCGAACTGATAAACCTGAGCAATACTTGACGTATTTCTAGGTAAAACCGTTGCGAAAAGCATTGGATCAACTGCATTACTACATTGGAACTGGTTAGGTACCTGACACCAGTTAATGACCGTTGAGGTTCTGTAAATGGTTTTACACTGATCCCCTTTGATATCTCTGTCGTATATTCTATCGGGCGACATACTGATGGCCAGCAGGTCACAACCATCTTCATCAAAAGAAACACCAGGTATGGATTGACCGCCCTGATCGGCACAATCGGTCACTAAATCGGCAGGAACGGTGATGGTATATTTATGGTGAGCCAGAACAAAAATAGAGTCTGTGTAGGACACCGTAACCACCATGCCTGGTTTAATCTCCTTTTCAACCACCCATGTTCTGTAAATGAGTCCTGTGTCACAATGAAGCTTCTCTCTGGAGGAATAAGTTACCTTACCGTTGCATTCCAATCCGAAGATAGAAGGGAATCCAAAACGTAAAACAGAGAGATCCTCTTTTTGAACGGCTTTTATGGCATCTTTATCTGTGCAGTAAATCCAGTTCTTTTTACCTACATTTCCTGACACGGTATAATCTACTTTAGTAATAACGGGAGTATTTTTATCTTCGATATTTATGACAGACCAGCAATGATTCCAAGCCCTCTGAGAGGTTGCAAAAGGAAATGCACCTCCCTCCTTACCCCAAAGTTCAACCATAATCTCCTTATTTCCTAAAGATAAGTCGCAGCAGAAAATTTCAATATAAGGCATACCCCGAGGAGTCCAATAGGTGTCAGGTTTTCCGGCCACCGGTTCGAAATCTGCAATATCCACTACCCCATTTGGATTTAGACCAAACCGATCATAAATTAAATTTGTCTTAAGGAAATCCAGACAACTGGAGGTGAACATTCTTCTCACATAAAGAGAATCCAACCAGCAATTATCCCTACTTCCATCATTAATATCGGAGACATAGACCCTACCAGATGATTTCTCACCCTCACCCGGATAAAGTGATTTAGGATAACGGCCATTCAGGTACCAGTTATCGGAACTGTTTGAATTTATGGAAACATTTAATTGATCCTTACAAGCCATCACTGGCGGCGTATTATCTACCAGATTGAAATAGAAGGTATCTAAACCAGTATTAGCACATTGGTCGAAAGCGGAAACAATTAAACGGTGTTCACCAATGGGCAGATTATTATACATAATACTTTGGTCAGGCATTGTCATGGCCACATAACCGTCTTCCACCCAGGTAGATCTTGGCACGTAAAAACCAGCCAAATGATTTTTAGTTTCCAGTTTATAACTGAATGAGACCTGACTTGCATTACAATTATCTGACACCTTAACATTGAAATGAGAAGATAAAATCCAGCCATTCATACCTGCATTCGATGGTAAACGAATACTCCCTGAACAAGATTGGATAGACGCGTTAATTTGTACAGGTGCATTTTCAAGTAAACCTCTTATATCATTTAGCTGGCTACTATTTGCCATAAAAACAGGAGCGATGGTATCCTGGAAAATCAAGGAAAGGGTATCAACCAAAATGGCATTGGTACAACCGTCCATGATGCTGACCAGCGCTTGAATATGACTTCCACTATTACATTTTGGGAAAGTATTGTAAGTAAATGATACCTGATAATTACATAGATCATCAAAAAGATAGGCGGTATCTCTTCTGTAGGTAGAAGTATCGATCAGATAAACATACTTGTAAGCGTCACGTAAGTATGAACGTATTTCAGATGAGGTAGTTGGCGCGGCACAACTATTGAACACGAGCGTATCTCTTCTATCTCTGTTGTATGTAGTGTGTAGCTGAAAGATCTGTTGATGGTAGCATAAATATTATCGACGCCACAATTGAAGTAACTTACCACATCTGTCACTTTCAGAGACAGCGGGCCACCACAATTCTCATACACATTGGTAGGACTTCCTGTAAAGAACTGGTAAGAAGTATTCAGCCAGGAAGCAGGTACATCCTGCACTTTATTCACAGCGTCACAAATCAAATTTACATCATTCGGTTTAGTAACCTCAGGTGCGCTTTTATCTGTGGCATGAATTCGACCTGAACAAACAAAATCACCATTTGGCTTAAATACGGAATAAATCCATCCCACGGTTACTGGGCTTACCCCATCTAATACGGCTCCATTGGTAGGATTCAAATCATTTATTCTAACCTTTAGATCTGTACCAACGAGACCCAATAGCACCATATCTGCTGTTACGAAATTTTGGCAAGTCTGGTTCAAGGTAATATTTACATCAGAAATACAGGAAACGCCGCCACTGGGAACGGTAACAGGCGGATCGACCAATACATAAATAGTTGCTCTGGCGCAGGCCACCGGCGTTCCGGCATCACATTGCTGATAAGGTAAATTAAATGGACCAAAGAAAGTAGGTACAGGCGTGAACGTAAACGTCCCGTCATTATATATTTCAAATCTACCCACAGAGACCACTATTGTATCTAATATTTTCGTGAGCATTCGCAGGGACACCTTCCAGGATAACTGGTCGGCTAAGGTAATGGGAGTACGTAATGCATTGTCTGCCACACCTTTACCGTGTCCTTCGGGATCTCTGTCATTCATTAAAATCATACCCGAAACTGGAACCCCTGCTTTAGTGGTATAATAATCATCTGCAGCCGAGGTATTATTGGCTGCATTCGGTTCTAAAACGGTAATCACCTGAATAGCAGTTGCACAAAGTGTAGGTTTATTCAACTCACATATCTTATAAGTAATGGTATCATTTCCAAAGAACGTAGCGTTTGGAGCATAAGTAATGTCACCTATAGCAGAAATACTTGTAACCAATCCACTATCAGGTTGAACTACTATTTGAACATTTGCCGAATCGAGTTTACCATTCTCCAGACCAGATTTATCATTGATTAAGGTTTGTAAAGTAACCGGTGTATTAAACATGGTCATGGTAATATCTGTATGAGCCACTGGTCTGTTGGAAGCAGTATCCGACACTTGTAGGACATCAATTTTCAATTGTGTCAATTCACAGCCAAAGCCGCTGGCAAAAGGAGGACATAATTCTACATTATATATGAAAGTTCCAGGCACATAAGAAAGGAAAGTATAATAACCTTTATTATTCATACTAGGTAATGTGGCTGCAGGATTGGATGGCAGTGCATTAAGAATCCTGTAGCTTGTCCCCGGAATAAATCGGTCATTGGTAGAAACGTCACCAAATAAGTTTTTATTTACAAAAGTGGCATTGATATCAGGAGATGGTAAGGAGACAGGTTTTACCATAATATATAACGTCGCCTGGGTACAAGCCTGCGGCGTGCCATTGTCACATAAATCATACTTAAAAGTTAGTAAGCCATAAAAGCTTTTTACCGGAGTGAACACAAAGGATCCGTTGGTATTAAGCACTATCGTACCTTTGTTTGGCCAGGTATAAGTAGAATCGTTCACTGTTAAATTATGACCTTCAGGGTCAGAATCATTGGTAATAACATTGCCAGAAACAGGTCTGTTAGCAAAAGTATTCACATGATCATCCGCCGCCTGAACAAAATTTGGATCTGAAACAGGTTCAATCTCAATAATCTGATAGGTGGTATCACATAAGGTAGGTTCATTTAGCTCACAAACCTGATAGGTTAGCGTATCGTAACCCACATAATTTCTCAGCGGCGTATAAATAATATTTCCCGTACCGTCATCTACTTTTCCTGAACCAAAACGACCATTAGAAATGATTTTGACAGAAAAGGGATCTAACAAGCCACCACTATTTCCGGGAGCATCATTCACCAGAGATTCCAGCGTCACCGGAACATTTTTCTTCGTTGTTGCAAAGTCTGGTAGAGCTGTTGGCGGATTTAACGGAGATTCAAAATCTAATACATTGATCGTTAATCTGGACTGTAAACAAAGGTCGTTAGGAGTAGTAATCGTTGATGGACATACATACACATCAAACTCATACAAACCTTTAACATTCGTTACGAAAGTATATTTACCTCTCTTATTTGCGTTAAATTTTGGTAAAGAATCGGAAGGGTTTCCTGGAATAGCCGCTTTTAAAGTATAAAGCGGCATAAAGGTAGATGGAAGTATATCATTTGTTGAAACATCGGCGTCTGTTTCCTCGATTTTAATCTTTACGTACGTAAGGTTATAGTCTGGGGTTGGCTTTGGCTTTGGTTTCACAAGAAGATATAAGGTTGCTTTAGCACAAGCTTTAGGCGATTGATTATCGCATATTTCATATACAAAAGACACTGGACCACTGAAATTACCATCGGGTTCGAACTCAAAAGAACCATTGGCCAATAAAACCAGTTTACCAATACCTGCAATATCAGAAGTCAATGGCGTAACCGTTGTAGGATGTCCTTGAGGATCGACATCATTGGTAATCACGGAGCCAGTCACTTTAGTTCCACCATAGGTCGTATAATAATCGTCCGCAGCCTGAGTAGAATTTGGAATAGTAGCATCAAAAATATAGATTTCCTGAATGGCTGTATCACACAGCGGCGTAGAACCATTGTCACATATTCTATAAGTATATCTTTCTATGCCTACAAAATTACTATTTGGCGTGTAGGTAACATCACCCGTCGTGGTATTCACCGAAGATACCCCATTAGCAGGTAAAGTAACGAGCGTGATAGAAGCCCTATTCAAACTTCTTCCCGTCATACCCGTAGTATCATTTGCTGTTGTATTCAAAACTACAGGCGCATTTTTAAGCGTATAGGCAATATCTATCTGGGCAATCGGAGGATTAACTTCAAGTTCACCCACCTGAAGGACCGTGATTTTTAAAGTTCTTGTAGTACACCCTGTGGTTTGCCCTGGCGCACAAACTTCAATTTCATAATAATATACACCTGGATTTTCTGATCTAAAGGTGTATGTTCCGTCAGGTTGTAGCACAATAGTAGCACCAGGTGGATTCGTATTTTTAGGCAGAGGATTCTTATAGGTTGTACCCAGCGGTGCATCATCATTGGTAGAAACCGATCCGGTTACCGGTATATTCACATAAGTAATGTTTACATCAGGGTCCGGAAAGAATGGCTTTATTAAAATGTAAAGCGTTGCCATGGCACATGCAGCCGGCGTTTGATTATCACAAATGGTGTAAGGATACGAAACGGGACCAATGAAACCAGGAACTGGCGTAAAGGTATAAGTTCCATCAGTTAACAAAACCAGGGTTCCCTTTCCAGCTAAAGTAGTGGTTTGTGCCGTTACTGAAGTTGGATGACCTTCCGGATCTATGTCATTTGTTTTCACGCTACCTGTGAGGGTAACGCCACTGAATGACGTTCTATAATCATCTGCTGCCTGCGTTGAATTTGGTGGTGTATTTGGCAATACATAAATAGTTTGTATGGCCGTGTCACATAGTGCGGGGGATTGATTATCACAAATTTTATAATAGTAGGTCTCAATACCTGTAAATCCAGCTTTTGGCGTAAAGGTAATATCCCCTGTTGTCCTGTTAAACGTTACCGTTCCATTTCTCGAACCCAATCCGGCGATGGTATCCAAAGAAGCAGGATTTAATATTTTACCCGGCTCCAAAGCAGCATCGTTATTGAAGGTAAGCAGCAAAACGGGGGTATTCAATGGTGTATAGGCGATATCGTGATTAGCAATAGGAGGCAATTTAGCGGAAGGGTCCAATGATAATACCTCTATTTTCAACAAGGTTTTTGGACATCCTGAAGTTACCCCAGGCGGACAAACATCCACTTCATAGTAGTAAGTGCCAGGATTCGGTGAGGTGAATGTGTAAGTGCCATTTGGTTGTAACACTAATACGCCACCCGAAGGATTTGTGCTTTTTGGCGTTGGGTTTCCGTAGGTGGTACCCGGTGGAACATCATCATTCGTAGCTACAGAACCATTTATTAATACATTAACATAAGTAATATTAACATCAGGGTCAGGGGTAAATGGATTTACTAAAATATATAAGGTAGCCTTGGCACAAGCTGCCGGCGTTTGATTATCACATATCGTGTATGGGTAAGAAACAGGTCCATAAAAACCAGGATTTGGGGTAAAGGTATAGCTGCCATCTGTTAGGAGTACTAATCTGCCCTTACCTTCAATCGTTGAATCCAGTGAAGTTACTGTAGTTGTATGACTCTGCGGGTCGTAATCATTGGTCTTTACATTACCAGTAACCGCTACCCCACTTGGTGTGCTGTTATAATCATCACTCGCCTGGGTAGAATTTGGTGGCGTGGTAGGCAATACATAAATTGTTTGGGTGGCGGTATCACATAATGATGGCGTTTGGCTATCGCATACCTTATAATAGTATGTTTCAATGCCCGTAAAACCAGTTGTGGGGGTAAATGTGATTTCTCCCGACGAATTGATAGAAATCGTTCCGTTTGTCGGACCAAAACCAGCTACTGAATTTACTGTAGCAGCAGTGAGCGTCGCTCCGGGTTGCATTGCCCTGTCGTTTAACAAGGTCTTGAGCGTAACCGGTGTATTTATGGCCGTGTAAGCCACATCGTGATTCGCGATCGGCGGTAATTTAGCGGCAGGATCCAATGGTAATACATCAATCTTTAATATTGTTTTAGGACAAGCTGTTGTTTGACCAGCTGCGCAAACTTCTACCTCATAGTAATAAGTACCTGGATTTGGCGAGGTGAACGTATAGATACCATCAGGATTTAGTGTTAACACACCACCCGGCGGATTAGTATTCTTTGGCGTTGGATTTCCGTAGGTAGTACCCGGTGGCACATCATCATTTGTAGCTACTGAACCTAAAACAGGCACATTAATATACGTAATATTAACATCGGGATCGGGTACAAATGGTTTGATCAGAATATATAAGGTGGCTGTGGCACAAGCCTGAGCCAATTGATTATCACATAGGGTATATGGAAATGAAACCGGACCGTAATAACCTGGGACAGGTACAAAGGTATAAGAACCGTCAGCTAACAACGTTAAAGTCCCTTTTCCTGTTAAAGTAGTGGTTTGAGGCGTTACCAAGGTTGGGTGACCTTCCGGATCCAAATCATTTAACTTAACACTACCGGTTATGGTTTGACCACTTACAGAGGTCCGATAATCGTCCGCTGCCTGCGTCGTATTTGGAGGTGTTGCGGGAAATACATAAATGGTTTGAGACGCGGTATCACAGAGGGCTGGCGTTTGATTATCACAAATTCTGTATAAATAAGTTTCTATGCCAGTAAAACCCGTTCTGGGAGTGAAAGTAATATCTCCCGTTGTCCTGTTAAATATTACGGTACCATTCCTTGAACCCTGACCAGCAATGGTGTCAAGCGTGGAAGGATTCAATATTTTATTTGGCTCCATCGCCAAGTCATTATTAAGGGTTTTAAGCGTTACCGGTGTATTTAAAGAGGTATAAGCTACATCATGATTTGCAACAGGAGGAAGCTTTACAGCAGGATCCAATGGTAAAACATCTATTTTAAGCACTGTTTTAGGGCAACCTGAAGATTGCCCCGGCGCACATACCTCAATATCGTAATAATAGGTACCCGGATTTGGAGAAATAAAAGTATAGGTTCCGTTAGCATTCAGCACTAAAACACCTAACGGCGGATTACCACTTTTAGGGATTGGATTAGAATAGGTAGTTCCAGGTTGAACATCATCATTTGTTGCCACAGAACCAGGAACCTGAACATTCACAAAAGTAATATTCACATCCGGATCAGGAATGTCATTATTATTAAAACAATCTAAAATAATAGAATCTGTTGCCACGGCCGTGCAACCTCTGGCATCCGTAATAGTCACGCTGTAATTACCCAATGGCACGTTAGCTATTCCTTGCGTTGAGCCTAAACTACTGGCCCAAAGGAATGTGTAAGGAGCGGTTCCCCCTAATCCTACACCTACCAACTTGCCGTCATTGGTTAAACAACTTGCAGGGGTCGCTGCAATATCGGCAGACAATGGTGCAGCAGGTTGAGTAACTTGAAAATCTAGGGTATCCTTACAATTATTAGCATCTGTTACGGTAACAGAGTAAAACCCTGTCGGTAGGGAAGATAAATTTTGCGTAGAAGCACCATTACTCCAGAAATAGCCATAAGGCGAAATACCTCCAGACGGATTAGTCAGGGTAATTGAACCATTGGATTGACCGAAACAAAGAACATCCGATTTGGTACCTGAAACTACTAACGGCGAAGGCCCGGTTAGGGTCACCGAATCCTTCAACTGACATGCATTGGCATCTGTTACAGTAAACACATATTTGCCGGGGGCAAGACTTGTTATAGCAAAAGTATTCCCTGCACTATTTGACCAGGCATAAGTATAAGTTCCACCTGCACCACCCGAAGGAAGTAAGGAGATACTACCATCATTGATGCCATTACAACTTATATTTTGAACAAATTTTGTCGCTTTGATACTATCTGGTTGAGAAACATTGACGGTTAGCTCTGTAAAACAAGTAGATACTCCGGCATCAGCTACGCGAATAACATAATTTCCAGAGGTCAGATTGTTAAATGGAAGCGTTGCGGCATTTCCATTTAAACGATAGGCGTAATTACCTGATGAACCAGTTACCGCCAGATTAATGGAACCATTAGTACCTCCTGCACAGATCACATTTTGAACGGTAGAATTAATGTTAAATCCTGACGGATCTGTTATATTGTAAGGACCACCAACTACACTACAATTATTATTGTCTGTAACTGTCACATAGTAATCTCCTTTTTTCAAGCCGGTGATATCCTGGGTCGTTTGCCCATTAGACCAAATATAAACATAATTACCGCTGAGTGGTGTACCACCCGCGATAGTCAAATCAATGGCGCCATTATTCCCCCCATTACAATTGACCTGCGTCAACGCAGCGTTGGAAATTGAGAGGGCAGTGGGTTCGGTTAAGGTTGTGGGTCCTGAAGTTACGGTACATTGATAGGCATCGGTGACTGTTAAGGTATAGCCGGTGCCGGCAGCCAGATTATTTATATTTTTAGTGGTCGCACTGTTAGACCATAAATAAGTATATGGGGTAATCCCTCCAGTAATCGCGGGAGAAAAACTACCTGTGGCGACACCAAAACAAGCAAGATTTGTAGGATTTAAACTGGAGATAGTTAATGCTGATGGCGCTGTTATTTCAAAAGTATCTTTATAAACGCAGCTACTGGCATCGGTCAGAGAAAGATAATAAATACCCGCACCAATGGAAGCGATATCTTCTGTAGAAGCGGAGTATCCACCTCCATTTTTGGACCAGGCGTAAGTATAAGTTGGAGCTCCCCCAGATACCGTCAAATCAATTTTACCCTTTGTCCCCGTTCTGCAGGAATCGATGGCTAAAGTGGCATTGACAACAATGGCGGTGGGCTGCGTAATAGGCAGTGAATTGGAACTCACCTCACAATTATTGGCATCCTTTACCGTTACGGAATATGAACCGGCAGAAAGGCCAGAAATAATTGAGGTAGAAGAGAAGGCAGCTTGTGTTGACCATTTATATGTTAATGGACTGGTTCCACCTGAACCAGAAACAGTAAAACCACCATTAGTTCCTCCAAAACAAGAAACATTGGTAGTAACAGGTGAGGACAAGGACAAAGCAGCAGGTTGGGTTACGGTTATAGTTTTATTAAATGTACAACCATTAGCATCAGTTACCGTCACCACGTAGGCCTGAGCCGTAAGACCAGTGAGATCTTCTGTGGTAACACCATTGGACCAGGCATAAGTATAGGGTGTTCTGCCCCCTGAAGCTGTGATATTAATAGCTCCATTATTTCCACTATTACATAATACTGCTGTAATACTTTCACTTATGGCCAGCGCAGGTAATTGCGTTACCGCTTGCGAAACGA
>JAJTER010000024.1 GCA_021299835.1 Saprospiraceae bacterium
ACACCTTCATCCATCAACTGATCCAATCCTTTTGCTAATTGTTTGGTTTTCAATGGATCTACATTATTTACGTATCTGAACATTTCAGGAGAGAACCTGGGAATTCCTTTAAAATGCAGCACTTCTCCTTCTGTTAAGGTATCACCTATTTTAAAATTTCCAGAATCGTAGAGTCCAATTACATCGCCGGGAAAAGCCTCTTCCACTATGGTCTTTTTAGCTGCCATAAAAGACGTTGGATTAGAAAATTTCAGTTTTCTATTTTGTCTTACATGCAAATAATTAGTATTTCGGTGAAAAACGCCTGAACAAATTCTAAGAAAAGCAATTCTATCGCGATGATTTGGATCCATATTCGCGTGTATTTTAAATACAAATCCAGAAAAGCCCGCTTCATTTGGTTCAATAATTCTTTCTTCTGCTTGTCTTGGCAGCGGTTGGGGAGCGATCTGAACAAAACAATCCAACAATTCTCTTACACCAAAATTATTAATAGCGCTACCAAAAAATACCGGAGAAATCATCCCCAGAAGATAATCTTCCCTTTCGAATTCGGGATAGACTTCAGCAATTAATTTCACCTCCTCCTTCAGTGTTTTAGCATCTTGACTACCCACAATTTTCTCCAGGAGGGGATCATTCACGGAGGCAATTTCAATGGTATCCTCCTCATCTTGCTTACCGTGAGGTTTAAATAACTTTAGATTTTTCTCAAAAATACTAAAAACGCCTTTAAAATGCTGCCCCATACCGATGGGCCAGCTCAGGGGAGTAACTTGAATATCAAGTTTACTCTCTATTTCATCCAGAAGATCAAACGCGTCTTTCCCTTCCCTATCTAATTTATTTACAAAAACTATGATAGGCGTATTTCTCATACGGCAAACCTTCACTAATTTTTCAGTTTGACTTTCAACGCCTTTTGCTGCATCGATAACTACAATAACACTATCTACGGCAGTGAGGGTTCTATAGGTATCTTCGGCAAAATCCTCATGACCGGGAGTATCTAAAATATTTACTTTAAGATCTTTATAATCAAAAGCCATGACCGAGGTGGCCACAGAAATACCCCTTTGTTTTTCAATTTCCATGAAATCAGAAGTGGCTGATTTTTTTATTTTATTAGACTTAACGGCGCCGGCTACTTGAATTGCGCCTCCGAAAAGGAGCAGCTTTTCAGTAAGGGTCGTTTTTCCCGCATCGGGGTGACTAACAATCCCAAAGGTTTTCCGCTTATTAATCTCCAGTTCGTTCATGAAAATAAATTTTCTTAAGTAAAATTGACTGCGAAATTAAAGATTTAAATTATCCTTTTAGTAAAAATTTTAGTCGTATTTTGCAGTTTTAAATTCTTTAAATCCTAAAATAAAATGCAGGTAAACATACATAATGGATTATACCTAAGGGATCCGAAAGAAACCACTTTAGGTCAAAGTATATTGAAACATTCCATTATTCTTATTGACGAACTAGGTTTTGAACATTTTACGTTTAAAAAATTAGCCGCTAAAATAAATTCAACCGAAGCATCTATTTATAGATATTTTGAAAACAAACATCTGCTCCTGGTTTATTTATCTAATTGGTATTGGGAGTATATGTATGTTAACATTCAAAATAAATTAGAAAATATTAATACTCCAACCGAGAAACTAAAAATTGCAATAGCTGGCATTTTGGATAGTATGATAAAAAACGATGAAATTACCTATATTGATGAAGATATTCTACATAGTATCATGGTAAGTCAAGCGGACAAGGTATATAGAATTAAGGAAGTTACCGAGGAAAATAAAAATGGATTTTTTCTGGCTTACAAAAAAGTAGTCCGTTTTATTTCTGACATTATGCTTGAGGTTGATCCCGATTTCCCTTACGCCAGAATTTGTGCCAGTACATTGACAGAGATGCCAAATCAACAACTATATTATGCAAAGAACCTACCTTCATTAACAAGCCTTGCTGATCAAAAAGATAACCAGGCAGAACTACAGAAGATCATGGAAAACTTGGCATTTGCATGGATAAAAGCCTACAAATAAATTAATCTAAGGTTTAACAGGCATTACCCCTGCTGCTTCTCCTACGCAACGGATGATTTGCTGAAACTTTTTTTGCTGTTCCGAAAACAAGGAAACAGTTCTTTTTATGCCACTTTTATATTGTAACCTGATTTTCTCTGTTTTGAAATGAGCCAAAGCGTAGTACAAATCGATGGGGAGGACACAAACCGCCTCATACCTTCTCATATTTGTTTTTTTATCCAGCGTTCCCCTATCCTCAACTGTATTTAACTTAACAATACTCCCATTTTCCAATAAAAGCATTACATTTTCTCCTGCTTCGAGCACCTGATATTCCCATTCCATTAATGCCAAAGTAAGAAAAAACGACTCTATTGAATCATTTTCGGCATAAGTAACTAATAATTTAGCTTCTTCCACCATTTTATTTCCCTCTTCCACTTCAAAATTAGAAGTGACCAACCCGCCAATATTTAAAGGTTTATCGTAAACTACCCTTGTGCTATCAAATGCATCGGTTTCTATTTTAACCGACGTACATTGTCCGGACAATTTAAAACAAGGCAATAAAAACATCGTAAAAATTAAAAATCTATTCAGCACCTTATTGAGAATTTTTGCAAATATACAACGTCTTATTTAATTACCGTTACGTTTCCACGTTTTGCAAAATTTCCACCGTCCAGGCAACGAACGGTAAGATAATAGCCAAAAACATCGGGGCCCAGATCTTTCCCCTTGTATGTGCCATCCCAACCTTCTAACTGATTATTAGTGGTAAACAGCTCCTGTCCATATCTATTATATACCACAAACCGAAGGGAGGTTATCCAACGTCCTCTTACGAGCAATTCATCGTTATTACCGTCATTATTTGGTGTGAATGCATTGGGAACAAAAATATTTGGCTCCTCACATTGAACATCATCGACGTTAATTCTTATGGTTCCTGTAACAGAGCACCCCTGTTTACTGGCAATTACCTTGTAAATAGTTGTATCGTTAGGCATGGCAATAACTACACTATCTGTTAAGCTATTCAAAGTATTAAATGGAGACCATATATACTGACAACCTTCACATCCACTGACCTTTATGATAGCCTTATCTCCCTTGTTTTTTATTAATGTTTCAACATCTGCTGTAAGTTTTACTGCAGGATTAATCAGGGTTAATTTTGTTCTTAGCGTAGATTCACACCCATACTTATTCATTAGCAAAACAGATACGGTGGTATCTTTTGTGATCTTAGCCAAAGCAATGGGACCTTCTAAAGGGTCAGATTTAATTACCCCATTTGGCGCCCATAAATAATTTAAAAACTGAGAAGTATCCCTATCTGTCACTTGAATTTTTATAGTATCTGAGGGTAAGCAAACAGAATAATTATCTGGCATAGAAGCTGCTACAGGAAATACAAATAATTTTATAGTATCCAGATACACACATTTATCTATATTTTCTCCTCTAACGTACAACGTATTTAAACCCCGTTCAAGGGTATAGTTTATTTTATCTCCTGTTGATAAAATGGTATTAAAAGTTGGTGATTTCGACCAGGTAGGTTGCACCGAAATATTAGTATTTACTTTAATTTCAATACTTCCCAAAGTACATAAAGTACTATCTTTGCCCGTTGAAAAAGTTACGGGAATACCATTATTAGAAAGAGAAATCTGCGTATTGAGTTCTTTTCTACATCCATATTGATTAAGGAGGGAAACGCTCACTCTACCCGAGTCTCGCATTAAAAATTTACCTTCAGCGCTATTGAGCGGATTTAAAAACAAACCTCCTTTAGGAAACCAGTTATAACTTAGAATTTGCAGGGAATCGAGGTTCTTCACATTAACTATGACTGTATCAGGTTGTTTACAAAGAACGAGAGAAGACGGCATGGTCGCCATAATAGAAGCTAACCTGATTTGAATAGAATCTGTCAAAACACAACCTATCGTATCCGTTGCTTTTATAAAAAATGAATTTAATCCTTGATTTAAAACAGTAGAAACTAATTTTCCTGTTCCAATGATTGTTTTAAAATTTGCTTCCTTTGACCAACTGTAGAAAATACCATTTGTTAAACCATTGACCGACAAAGTATACTTATCTATATCACAAAGCGTCGTATCATTTCCCAGGCTAATCTGGTTAATTATCCCTTTTTTTACAGAGACTTCCTTAACTATTTTACAATTATTGAATGGATTGGTTACTGTTACTTTATAATTTCTGCTTACGGAAGATGAAAATATTGGATTTCCAATAGAGTTACTGTTTAAACCGAAACCTGGAGACCACAGATATGTAAATGAAGGATTAAATCCTGGATTTAAAACGATAGGAGCCTGGGTACAAGCAGTAATTAAGGTGTCTAAAGCAGGATCGAAAGTCTGCGCATTTAGATTAAAATCCCTATTGATGGAACACCCCACTGTATTGGTAATTTTTAGTTGTAGGTTCGATGATTTGTCGGTCAAAATAACTATGGCTGGAGAGCCTTGCCCTTCTTTTATAACATTTACCGGCGTCCAGAGATATCTATTTTCATAAAGATAAGAAAGGGTTTTTATTTCTAATTTAAACTCATTATTCGCACATATTTTAATAGAATCAGGAGGAAAAGGAGCTAATAAACTAATTTTTCCAGGTATCAATTTTACTGAATCAATCTTTTCACAGCCCAAAACATTTAACATCTTAACGTAAGCAAAATGCGCGGTTGAAGGATACAAAAAGGTTGGAGAAACTGTGGTATCATTTAAAATTCCCTTCTCACTGGAAGTCCATTTTAAACGCAAAATATCTTGACCGTTTGAAGAGAATGGAGTTATTTTTTTAGCTAACGAATCACAAAAAACCAAAGAATCAAGATAATTAAGGTTAAATGGGATATGTTTTAAAGTATCAAGAGATAGCATCAAGGTATCTTTACAACCCAAATTGTTTATGCCGACTAATTTGGATGGTCTGGTTGCTGACCAGGAGAAAGAAATGGGGGTACCAGAAGCAATGACCTTATTCTCATTATTCAGCCATAAAATTTCATTTACGGGCAGAGTTGAATTTACCTTTAGAACCAAAGAATCGAAGCATTGATCGACATCATTTATAGATAAATTAAAATCACTACCTGAAGATGGACTGGTTGTAAACACCCTGGTCAAGCTATCGACACAATTAGAGGCGGACATCTTTAGAGAAATACTTCCTGTGGACCCCAGTGGAATATCAAAAACGGGAGATTTCAGCGTGCTGGTCAGTAAGCTATTTCCAAAGGATACTGTCCATAAATACTGTGGGGTAGTTACATCATTAGTAACAGAAAGATTACTTAAAGAAAAGCGAGAAAAATTTTCACAAAGAAAATCCAGTTTATTGACAGAAAAATCAACCTCAGTACCAATCACCTGAAAACGACGAGTCTTAATACTTTCACAAAACTGACCTTTATCTGTAATTAAGGTAAGAACATAAAAACCAATTTCGTTAAACTTCAATTTTATGGCTAAATCCCTGCTAATCAGTTCTCTATCTTCCCCTTCCCCTAAATACCACTCAAAAGTGCTAGCTTCAGGATTTTCCTGAAAAACGGTAACTTCCGAATTTCTACAAATTTTGTCGGGCACACTAAAGGCTGCATTGGAACCAGTACAATTCACGACATTATACTGAAAATCTCTTCTTGTTTCTGAAAGTAACGCTTTGGTTACTTTGTCATATTCTTCGATACAAACCCCAACGACAAACTGACCCAATGTTTGAGGTATTCCTGACATAATTCCTGTTTTTGAGTCAATAACAAGAGGGAAATTTCCGCCCAACATATTTGCCAAACTGTAGGTAGGATTAACCCAAACTACCGTGTCATAAGGAGGACCATCAGGTGGAACAGGCTTTGGAATAGCAAAAGTAGCCCCTTGAAAAGGGGTGCAAAATTTGTAAACTAAGGAATCGAAATTTTCATCCGTAGCTTTTGAATTCACCAGTAAGGGTCTGTTATTACATACATAAACAGGTGGCCATGAATTGATAACTGGACTGGAATTACAGTCTATCATGGCTGCTTCTGTCAGCAAAATATCAAAAGTTGCACCTGTCTCCAGCGGATTTATGATATTGACAATGGTTTGATTTCTGCAACAACGCTGATAAACAAATCGGTATCCGCCTAACCTTGGCAAAAGATTTATGGTATCCTTATAGGTTGTTGTATGAACGCAAACTGGTGTGGAAATGGTGAGACAAGGATCGGAACCTTCACTAAGCGTATCATTACCAATAGGACTTAAGGTAAAGGTAGAGATCAGAATTCCCTCTCTGTTATAAACACCGATGGTAGCTGGATCATCAAAATAAGCACCTTCAGCAGCATTGAAACAATCCCTGAAAACGCGTAAGGTAATCTCGAAATTATTATTTCCAAGACACCTGTAACCTATTTCACCTCCAACAATATGGGTAGCAAATAGAGTTTTTGAGAAAATAAAAAAGGAAAAACACAAAATAATAAGACGATAGATTGACTTATCATTTGTATAAGAGTAAAACCAACTTTTGTTTATGCTCCCCATGTTGTAGTTTTCCTTTACCCGATTAAGATCTAAAAGACCTTAATAACTTATCATCAAAATAATAACAAATATACGAATTTTATCTAATATAAAAAACGATGAAAATGTAATGTGTCCGAAAAATGAAAAATGGCAACCGAAGTTGCCATTTTCCATTGATTATCAATAAATGAAATAAAAAAAATCATTTAATCAAACTTGTATTTCCTCTTTTAGTAAAAATTTTATTGTCCAGACAAGTTACCTGAAGGAAGTAGTTATAAACATCGGGTGCCACCTCATTTCCTTTGAAAACGCCGTTCCATCCATTATTTAAATCTGTGGTTGTAAACATCTCTTGTCCCCATCTATTATAGACAACAAATTGAAGTTTTGAAATCCATCTGCCCCTTACTTTTAGGACATCATTATTGCCATCATTATTGGGAGTAAAAGCATTGGGGACAAAAATATTTGGTTCGCCGCAATTCACATTATCTACGTTGATACGAATTGTTTTCTCCTCTTTACAACCCTTTTTTGAAACGACCACCTTATAAATTGTGGTATCCTGTGGTGTAGCTCTTACAGAGGCGGAATTTGTTGCATTTAAACCAGTACCAGGGGTCCAGGCATAAGCACAATCAGTACAACCAGTCACCGAAATATTAGCTATCTCATTATTTCCTTTGATCAAAGTTTCCTTATCTGTAGCGATATTCACTTTCAAATCTATCAATTCCAACTGGGTTTCCAGGGTTTTCTTACAACCATATTTATTTTCAAAATTGACATTCACCAGGGTGGTTGCATTTATTTTGTAAATGGCATTAGGCCCCTCATTTGGTTTGGTGGTCAGTGAATTTACAGGAAACCAGCTATAATTTTTCAAGCCCTGATTTGGATCATTATCTTTAATGGTCACCGTAGTCAAATCGACTGGTTTACAAACCACATAATTATCTGGCAAAGTAGCCTCTACTGGAAACGCGCTAATTACCACGGTATCTCTCCAGAAGCAGCCTTTAGCGTCCGACGCTTTAAGATAAAAAGTATTTTCAGCTCTACTCAAAGTATCTCTTTTTAAGGAAGCCTGATTACCCAGATTATTGGAGAAATCTGGTGACCTTGACCATTGGAAAGAAAGGGGAATGGAAGAAGTTGCCGTCAAAGTATAAGGTCCATAATTACACAGCGATGTATCTCTCCCTGCAGAAATTGTTGCTTCAGGACTTACCTGTGCAGTAACTTTCCATACCAGATTACAATTGGTTTTGGGGTCTGTAATCTTTACCGTATATATTTGATTGGTATTCAAAGTAAAGATAGGATTAGCCACATTAACATTATCCAGACCCGTTGAAGGAGACCATAAATAGGTCACCAATGAACTTTCAGGAAGATTAACCCTTTTAGGAATACCCGGGCAAAAATCCAGTGTGGTATCCAATTCCACCACGGGAAGCATAGGACTCACCTCTACACGCACGGTTATTGTGGTATCACAACCAGAGGCAGGATTCTGAATTTTAACCGTGTAAGACATTGATTCTTTCAACATTACCGTAGGATTACCTTTGGTAGTTTCACTCAGGCCTTTGGCTGGACTCCAGGAATAAATCAATGTATTATTAAACTTTGGGTTAATTTGTTTTCCAACGTTATAGCAAACGGTTGACAGGCTGTCGATGCCGGGATCTGCACCAAAAGGTTTGACAATGGCACTAAATGAGATAGTGGTATCACATTTAGTTTCTGGGTTAGTAATTTTGACGGAATAGATTTGGCTACTATTCAGCGTTATAACAGGATTACCAATATTTGGATTACTTAATCCGTTTTTTGGCAACCAACTATAAGAAAGATCTTTATTAAAATTTTCATTGGTTACCGTTGCCACATCCCTACATAATTGAACACCCGTATTTATATTTGATTGAATGGATGAATGAATATCTACCGGGAAAATCAAAGTAGATTTACAACCAAGGGCATTGGAGAGATTGAGGGTAATAAGGCTTGGCGAATCCATTTTAAAGGTAGCTAAAGAAGAACCTTGACCTGAAACCAGATTTCCATTGGTTTGCCAATCGTAGGTTAACGATCTGTTCACCTGTTTATTTTGAATATTTACTTCAAAATTTGACCCTCTGCAAACCACGGATTTTTGACCTGCTAAAGGCGTAGAAATAACATCTATTGCAACAGCATCAATAACGGCAGAAAAAGTACTTTGGCAAGCCGTTCCTTTTTCGTAATATAAGGTAATTCTATTTTTACCCACTGAGGTGAAAGTCAAATTAACCGAATCACCCTTCGCTATTAGCTTTTCAGCACCAGGTTCTCCTATGTACCATTCTACGGATTTTGCCCCTTTAGTACCTTGTTTTAAGGTGAGATTTGAACTTACACACACCGCTTCCGGAGCTTCAAAAGTAGCTTGAGGAACCTCGCAATTCACCACATTATATTGAAAATCGCGACGAACAACAGACAATAAATTTTTAGTAGATCTGTCATATTCCTCAAAACAAACAGCCACTACAAATTGGCCTAATACGGGAGGTACACCCTTCATAATACCTGTGTTAACGTCAATGGTTAAGGGATTATTCCCACCAAGAACATTCGATAAAGAATAGGTTGGGCCTAACCAGATAATAGGTTGAAATGGCGGAGCAGTTGGAGGTATAGGTTGAGGTCTTTGAAGTGTTCCACCTACTAACGGCGCACAAAGTTTATAAGCAATAGAATCGTTATTTACATCGGTAGCAGCGGAATTTACATTGAGTTCCTGATTGGCACAAACATAAACGGGAGGCCATGAATTAACTACAGGACTTGAATTACATTTTTGCATAGCTGCCTCGGTAAGCAAAATATCATAAGTTGCACCAGCCTCGGTAGGATTAACAATATTAGAAATGGTCGTATTACGACAGCAACGTTGATAAACAAAATGGTACCCCCCTACCCGTGGATTTAAAGTAATTACAGATCTGTAAACAGTGGTATGTACACAAACACTATTTATAAAAGAGGTATAGCAAGAGTCCAGATCCTTTCTTAAAGTGTCATTACCAATAGGTCTAAGTGAAATGTTACTTAGCCTTAAACCATTTGAAGCGTAAACCCCTATTATACCCGGATCATCAAAAAAAGCTGTTGGATCGGCATTAAAACAATCTCTAAATACCCTTAATGTTATTTCATACTGGTTACCGCCTAAACATCTGTAGCCAATTTCACCTCCTACAATATGGGTGGCATTGGCAGTGTAAGGAAGCATAAAGAATATGGCAGGTATAAGAAACGTTAATTTTAAACGCAAATTCGTTATAAAATCATGTTTTTTATTTATATTAAGTTGATTCATAGCTCTATTTAATTAAGAATTTTTACTAAAATTTCAACTCTTCGCTCAACAGAAGCTACCAGGCTGAAAACAGAATTCCTCTTATCCATTGGATTATCCGACACCTGCTTTTTCGATTTATTCTCCCCGTAAGCAGAAGTAATAAACTTCAATTGTCCATTTTTAACAGACTCTGCTAATTTGCCCTGATTACTTTGCAGCAGATAATTTTGTATGGTTTTAATACGTCGATCGCTCAATAATTTATTAGAGCTAACACTACCCAATGGAGAGGCAAATCCACTTAAGGTAATTTCCAGTTTCTTACCCTCCCCTAACTTAGCGGCTATGGCTTTTGACAAATATTCAAGACTTACCGTACCCATTTTCACTTCCCTGTTAAAGAACAAATCATACTGTTCGTTTAAAACAAATTTCTCAGCTTCGGGAAGTACCTTAGTAAAATTAGAAATAAAAGATTCCTTCTGATTGAAATAAGTATTTGAAAGTTCGACATAATTCTCCGTACCCTTTATCTTCATTTCCTTCGCCTTTGGTATGTCATTATCAAAATATAAGGCAACAGGCGTAGATAAAGGTGGCTTAAGATAGACTTCAATGGTTATTTTTTTTCCTAAACCTTTTACATCACTTAAGGTGAAACTTATGTCCTTTTCAACTGATTCATAATTTTCTTTGCTTGCAATCAACTTATATTTATGATTCTGAATGACTGAGAAGGTAAAAGAATTGCCCTTCTCATTGGTTTGTATATTGTCCACTGAATTCTTTGTATCTATCCATTTTAAAAGATTAACCGTTGTACCGTTAAGTGCTTCTTTTGTTCGGTCATCAAAGGTTAAAACCTGGAGTTCTATAACGGTAGGATTTAAATAAAGCTCGATAACAACCGTATCCCCTTCAAAAGGAAAACCTGCTATATTTAGTTCTCCCTGATAAGGATCAAAACCGTCACTTTGGATTCCTACGGCATAATTATCAGAAGAATTCCACGAAAAATATGGCCAGTTGCCATAAGAAACATCTACTTTTTCTACTGTTCCAGAAGGTAGGTATTGTGTAGAAAGATTAGCGTCTCGTATTAAAGAAGAATCATTTGCATTACGTGCTAAAATTCTCACTTTTCTCATAGGCATATCCCAGGTAACCCGAACAGTTAACCAACCATTGATTCCTTTTTCACTGAGGGAGAAAAACAAATCATCTGAGGAGGCATTCATCTGTATGCCCATATTCATTGGGTTGGACCAGTCATTTAAAGTTGGTGAAGAAGCATAAACATCATAACCTCCAAAAGTAAATCTTCCCTGCGTGCTAAAATAAAGCCGTTGGGTTGGCGTATGAAAGAACGGCGTAACGTCTTCTTCCGACGTATTCAGTGTTGACAAATTTTCCGGAGCATCCACCTCCCCATTTTCTAACACTGCGGCGCGATATAAATCATCTTTACCCTTACCACCGGGTCTGTTGGAAGAAAAATATAACCATAATTTTCCATTTATATCTTTTCCCACCGCAGGATGTTGCGTAGAAAATCCACTGGCATTAGCGGCTATTTTCAAAGGTTCCCCTACGCCACCATCCTCATTAAATTTTCTAAAATAAATATCGCATCGAACCTCCATTAAATTTACTTTGTCACACAAACAATAGTATAAACCAGTATTTTCAGGAAGGAAAGTAACACCAGAAATTAATTTATTAGGTACAGCCAATTGAGGTAACCAATTGGTATCACCCTGACTATTCATTAATCTTAGATTGGACACAAAAGCAATACTGTCCTTCTTAGAGGTTACTCTTTCTTTTTCAGAAAATTTGGCATAGATAAGATCATTTTTATAAGCAACGGCGCCAAATTCCGCTTCCAAACAATCATTAGAGGTTGAAATCTTTTTGGTTTGTTCGGGAACATTTGAATAGTTTGCATATTCCTTCAAAATTCGGCTGCAACTACTTTCCATCATTAAAGCTTTATTCTTTAAAGGATCTCCCTCTTTAGCTTTTCGGAAATAGGACTGAAGGTTCTTTTGTGCCCCTTTATAGTCTGCTAACCTCATGTTAATCCAAGCTGAATAAAAATTATTTTCAGCGGTAACAACCGAATCTGGAAAACGAAGAACCTTGTCGTATATGGATCTGGCTGTTTGCAGACCCTGCATATTTCGCGCAGATTCGGCCATTTTTACCCATATATCCACCCTGGTAGAATCATAAGTTGTTGCTGCCTGATAAAAATTAAAAGCTGTTCGATAGTCCTTTTCTACATAGAAGGACTGATCCCCTGCTTTCAACCAGTTTTCTAATTTTTGTCCAAAGGAATTAAATTGAAAAGTGACTATCATTAAAAGACTGAATAGCAGCTTATAAAGGGTATAAGTATTAAAATTTCGCATTATTGGTAATTTTTTACATCTGTATTAAACAGATTAGGAAAATAAATTCTTTACATTAAATCAATGGACAAACCCTTACCGTTTTAAAACGAGGTATTTTCTTGATTACATAATGCACAAAAATTTCAGGATCTGCCTGACCTGTAGGCAGAACGCCTGTCTTTGATAAATTAATATCATAGCTAAATCCAGCTCTGACATTACGATAAAGCATCTCAATAGACGGTGCAATCCTATTACCTATTTCCCGTTGTTGATAGTTAACATTTAAGTCAATAGCAAAGGTATTTCCAGGATTCTTATCTAAATAAACGCGAAATCCGGCACTCGCCATCCACTCATTATAAACTGCCTGTGCTACATAAATGAGATTTGTGGTAAGATCAATATTATTTGAAACCTGTAAAACACCCATTACATAAGGATTTAATCGCATGGGGATTTTTGACACAGCGTTAGGAAAGAAACTGGTATTTGGCGAAAACAAATGATGAACGCCCACGCCAATATCTACTTTGCTCCTTTTATTCAAAAGATCAACTAATTGTCCTTTTTGATCTGCCTGGATTCTAATATTTGCCCCCATTCCGGCATCAAAAAATATTTTCGATAAATCCCAAAGTCCTTCTCCATTTGGAGCAGAAGCATTTACACCATTGATTGATGGGTCATATTGACGGTCAAATAACAATGCACCTGGGTCAAAACCTCTTTGATTTCCGCTAAGGTTAAGTCCAATGGTACCAAAAACCTTCGGGCTGAATTTTTTTGTATATCCTCCACCTACAAATATTCCTGTTTGTTGTAAACGTGAATCTCCGGCCAAATCATAAGTTAACCCCCCATTTAAAGACCAGAATTTATCATCCTCCAAATAAGAAGGTAACTTAGTATCAAAGGAAAGTGTAACCGTTTTGTAATCAACGGGAATTTCTCTCCATTGATTTCTGGCATGAAACATCAATCTGGTATCACCATTGAACACGCCTGATAAACCAGGTGAAACTTGCAATGGGTTTCTAAAAAACTGAGTGAAATGAATATCCTGAGCAATTACCTTTGCAGATAAAAACATCAAAACCCAAAACAAGGAAAATAATTTTGAATTCTTTTTGTAAATTTTCATCATGAAGTAAGTATTAGTATGTTATAGCAAATAAAGCAGGGGTAAATTACAAATTTTAAATCTAATTTAAAAATAAAACAAACAACTCTGAACATATATAAATAAATAACTATATTTAACGTTAACATAATACCGTTATTAAATTTTTGTAGCCAAGGAAATATGAAACATATATTTATTAACCTATTCTTTATCAGCGCATTATTATTCGTTATGCAGGGAAATGCGAAGACTATATTTGTAAAAACGGATGGGAAAGGGAATGGGGAAAGCTGGGAAAATGCCTTATCAAACCTTCAACTTGCCATTGGTATTGCAACGGAATCAGACCAAATTTGGGTAAAAACAGGTGTTTATTATCCAACACGGACTAATAACAGGCAAATTCCATTTTTTATTGATAAACCAGTACAAATTTTTGGAGGTTTTTCAGGCAGTGAAAAGACATTGAAAGAAAGGGATTTTGAACAATTTCAAACCATAATCTCTGGTGAAATAGGCGACAAAACTTCACTGCTAGACAACTCACACAATATTATTTTAATTGATATTGAAAAAGGTGAAATTGTTTTAGATGGTATTACAATACAGCGTGGAACGGCAAATGTTTCATCCAATGCTTCTGATAGAAAAGCATCGGGAGCGGGAATATTTTATACGAGCAGTGGTAATAAAAGTAGTCTCTGGGTGTCTAATTGTTTGTTTATTGACAATCAAGCGCTTTACGGTGGGGCTATATCTACCTTTATACTTGAGGGTGGGGACGCAAATATTCACATAGAAAACTGTGTTTTTCAAAATAATACTGCCGAAATTGAAGGTGGAGCTATTTACCATAATGCATCAAAAGGTAGTAGGGATGTATTGGAAATTCAACACACCACCTTTACTCAAAATATCGCGACCTTTGGTGGAGCTATTTACCACAAAGCAGATAAAGGATCAATCTCCTCGCCACGTGTAAGTTTTTCAGATTTTGCTGCTAATATTGCCTACGTTAGAGGTTCCTGCATTTATAATCAATTAGACGATGAAGAAACAGGAAGTCCGTTATTTATAGATTGTAGCTTTTTCGAAAACAAGGAAACGGTTGGTAATGCCATGGGAGATTCCAATAATATTCAAAAAAGCCAGAATAACGCTGACCGCATGATCATCAGACCGACGTTACGTGCCAATTCAAAAAGGAAGATTCCCTAAATCGACATTCCCGCCAGTAAGTATAACGCCTACCTGTTTTCCTTTAAAGGTTTCCTTATTGGCTAACATAGCGGCCAATGGTACGGCGCAGGAAGGTTCAATGATAATTTTCATTCTCTCCCATATTATTCTCATGGCCTGAACAATTTCATCTTCCTCAGCGGTAAAAATATCGGTAACATGTCTTTTAATAATATCCAGCGTTAGCGGTCCCAGCGTTGTCCTAAGACCATCTGCAATGGTATCAGTCCTCTCATTTTGTTCAATATGACCACTTCTGAGTGACCTGAGGGCATCATCAACCTTTTTGGGTTCAGCCCCTAATATCATTATCTCAGGATTAACATAATGTGCGGCCAAAGAGGTTCCACTTAACAAACCGCCACCGCCAACGGGAGCTACCACAATATCTAACTGCGGATAATCTTCCAATAACTCTAAGGTAGCGGTTGCCTGCCCGGCAATTACATCATAATTATCATAAGGGTGAATAAAATGAGCCCCCGTTTTTCTAACTACTTCCGCCAAAGTACTTTCCCTCGCCATTTGATTTGGTTCACAGAAAATGATTTCTGCACCATAAGCGCGCGTTCCCTCCACTTTTATTTTAGGTGCATTATTAGGCATAACGATATAGGCGGGAATACCTAAAAATTGAGCAGCTTTAGCTACCGCTTGAGCATGATTTCCAGATGAATGCGTAGCTATTCCCAGCTTTTTAACCTCCCCTTGTAATCGCAAAGATGCGCTCGCTGCACCTCTCATTTTAAATGCACCTATTTTCTGAAAATTTTCACATTTAAAGTAAATAGAACCGCCAACCAAACTATTTATAAATTGATTAGTTAATACCGGGGTCTTATGAATCATTGATTTAATCGCGTCCTGGGTCAGCCTTAAATCAGGTAAGGTGGGAACACTTGAAAGTGATTTCATTTCTTATTTTTAAAAGTTATCTCTCAGAAAGGTTAAAACCTTATTCATCTCATTTTTCACCACGCCACTACCTTCCACAAAATGATTATTCATAAAACTGAATATCAATGTTTTACCCTTTTTTGTTACCACATATCCACTGAGGCAATGGTTATTAGACAGTGATCCAGTTTTAGCAAAAACAAAAGGCTTTCCCTGACCTTTGTAAGAACCTGATATGGTACCCGAAACACCCCCAGCTGGTAGCAGGCTAAAAAGTCTTTCTTGTGGCATCATCGCATGTAATTTTTTTAAAATAAAAACCATGTCCATAGGCGAAAAAAGATTGTACCTTGAAAGACCTGAGCCGTCAGCCCAAACTGGTTTTTGTGGCCAATCAGAAATTAAAGAATCTCTTGCATACCTAATAAATTTTTCTGGATCGAGATAACCAAACTGTTTATCTGAACATAAAATCAACAATTGTTCTCCTATAAAATTATCACTTTCCTGCAGAAAAAAACGATAAAGTGAATCTGGAATGGAGACTTTATAATCTATAAAGGATAGGTTATCCTCAGCATTAAGTTTTAATTGAGATACAGGTTGCTGAATATCCTGTCTAAAAACGCCTAACACCGTTTCTATATCGGTACGAAATGGAACAAACAAATTAAAACTGGTATCAAAAGCTACTTTATTGGCATAAAATTTATTTTCAAATTCATCTCTGTATATTTTGGGTTTTTTTCCCTTATCTGATTCATCGAAAGTTAAATGATCCAACCAAAAACCGGGTGTGGTCAACCACTTCCCCAGGCTATCTTTTTTAAATTGCACATAATTACCATGTATTGGAATGGGGCTTCTTTCCACCTGGTAATAATAAGGATAATCTGCCCACGACCATCCTGAACCAAAACGATTCCCTTTCCAGTTATCAAAAGAAAGCTTTATTGGCAAATTTGATTTTTTCCAAGGCTCCGGTTGTTCCACTGACAAAAAAGACGGGTGCCTCCACATTGGATTACCAGTCCCCTGAATTACGAGCTGTCCATCTTTTTCAGCTACCCGCCAAACATTCAAACTATCACCTAATACCTTTAATGCAGCATAAAAGGTAACTAATTTAACATTAGAAGCGGGTGTAAAATGTTTGTCTGCCTCTCTTTTTAATAGAATTTCCCCTGATGCTGCATCTTCAATCATTAATCCACTGAAATGCTGATTAAATACAATAGAGTTATCAACCAGATGAACTAATTCCTTTACCTGCTTTTTATGTGCTTTTTGACCTGAAACGGAACTAAAACATAAAAAAGAAATAAATACAATCCCTAAAAAAGAAATATAGCTTTTTGTCATTATGATTTATTTTTTCTAAAAAAATTGATTTGAAAGGGTTACAAATCTTTACTAATTCGTACTTTTCAGCTAAGTTAAAAAAAATACCCTTGAAAATGTCATTCCTCAAATACACCACCTTCATTTTTCTGTCATTGATCGTTTCAAACGCTGTGTTTGGTCAGATAAATAACAACGATTCTTATCAGGTCGCCCTACAACAAATAAGATTGACCTCTAATGCAAAATCAATTATTCCATTTAAAAAACTGGAGGAATTATCTATTACACACCTGGTATTTGGCACGCCTCAGGTTCAAACCAATGTTTTTAGTAATCAATTAGATAAATATGCCTCTGTTAGTCATTATCAACTTCCACTTCAAGATGATCTTAAAAATCTTGACATCTGGTTAAAAGCGAGAAAATCGGCTGGTGATAAAGCCTTTATTATCGAAATCTGGACTAATGAAGATTTTAAATCAGATAAATTAATACAAATAAAAACATTATTTGAGGGTATGTCTGTAATTCTTGTAAACTTCGATACAAAATATTTTAACCGTAAGGATGATTCTACAAATGCTATAAAATTTGACATTCAAACCCTTTCCGGTTACTGGCATCAATCTTTAGCGGCACAACTTATATTTGGAGGCGTATCCATTGAGGACGGTAAGGAAGCGAAGGGCGTCCGACTTGGATATTCACCCATAGCCAGCGTTGGCATGAAAGCAAATATTCTCCATGATAGCATAAAATATATCATTGAACAAGGGATTGCAGCCAGGGCATTTCCTGGTGCTCAGGTGCTCGTGGCAAGAAAGGGTAAAATTGTATATCATGAGGCTTTTGGCAAACACACTTATGAAGGAGAACAAAAACTATCTCCAGATGATATTTACGATATGGCCTCTGTTACTAAAGTTAGCAGTGGCCTTGCTGCGTTAATGAAGTGGTATGGCGAAGATAAATTAAACTTAGATGCCCCATTAAGCACCTATTTACCTGAAGCAAAAGGAACGAACAAAGCAGATCTAAAGATGAGGGATATACTTACTCATCAAGCCAGATTAAGGGCATGGATTCCCTTTTGGAAAGGCACTTTGGTGGGAAATAGTAGAAATCCATGGCAAAAAAACTGGAACAATAATCGAAATAATGATTACAGATTCAAGGCAAAAACATTTAGATTACAAGCAACAAAAAATTATTCTATTGAAGTTCCGGGTGGCTTATGGTTACATAAAAATTATCCAGATAAAATGGCCTCGTATATTTTCAAGTCCCCCCTAAATGCTAAACCTGGTTATGTTTATTCCGATTTCTTTTTTATACTCATGCCCAGATTGGTCAAGGCGCAGACGGGACAAGAATTTGAAAGCTATATTAAAACCCAATTTTACAAACCATTGGGTGCTAATACCTTAACTTGGAACCCATTGCGATTTTTCGATACCACTCGAATAGTACCTACTGAAAGAGACACTTTTTTTAGAATGACCCTTTTGCAGGGAAATGTGCACGACGAAGGTGCCGGCATGTTAAATGGTATTTCGGGTCATGCAGGTTTATTTGGCTCCGCCAATGACTTAGCTAAATTAATGCAGTTATACCTTAATAAAGGTATTTATGGTGGGGAAAGACTTATCGCAGAAAAGGCTTTTGATGAGTTTACCCGCTGTCAATTCTGTCCTGATAATTATCGGGGTGTAGGTTTTGACAAACCATTGGTTCAATATATTCCTGGTAAAAGTTCCATAGCAAAAGATGCTTCTCCTGAAAGCTACGGTCACAGCGGATATACAGGTACCTTTGTTTGGATAGATCCTAAGGAAGAGCTCATTTACATTTTCTTATCCAATCGAGTGTATCCTACCAGAGAAAGCAGGGCTATTTACGATTTGAATATCAGACCGCGCATCCAACAATCTATTTATGACGCATTGAAAAATTAAGATCAATTTTTGATGGGCTGAAAAAGATTTATTCTTACCCCCGATTGAAAAGATACGGTCGAAATGCGGTCATTATATGGGCCTATACCTTTACTTACATGTCCCACAAAAGATTGATAACTCGATTGTGCAAAAATACTCGTCCTTGGTGAAATCATCTTTTCAGCGCCAACACCCATATCCATAGATAAATAAACATTATCAATAAGCGTTCCTCCCTGCATTAATCCCTCTTCAAGATTTTGATAAACACTGTTGGTTTTACCCGTTAAAGCAACGGAGGAAGGAAAAAATCCAGGATGGACAATGAAGTAATTTGCAGAAAGAGTAACTTGAGCCGTAGCACCCATTGTGGCATAAATACGCCAATTTTCTTTATGAACAATATTGAAGCGGGTAAATACAGGAATTTGTAAAAGATTTAGCTGAATTTTCTTTAATTGCTCCGTAGTATAACCATCTCTTAGACTACCTTGTATAAAGGTAACCGCCGGCGCATTATACTCTTTATGGGCATAAATAAATCCAAAGCCAGTCTCTAAGCGTTTAGCGCCCTCACTTAGCAAGAAACCAAAATGAAAACCTGATGAATTTCTGATGGTTTCAGGTACTTTATATCTTGGGTAGGCCGGGGTAAAAACATTATCACCGTCTAATCCTGTTAATAAAGTTAAATGCCATTTTCCAAAATCAAGTATATTGTTAACATATATTTTTCTAGTTCCAATGGGAATATGTCTTGATGCTAAGGTAGGAATTTGACTTACTTCCTTGAAAGATTTTGAGTAAACGGGCACAGGTTCCAATGTAAGAACTTTAGTAGCAGAGGAGCCCGGGATAGGTTCAATTTCTAACAGAACTTTTTTGGGTTGTAGTTTATATACCTCTTCATCAGATTGATTATCTGATAACTTAGATAATATTCTAACTGGCTGAACATTCTGGCTTTTGTTTTGAATGTTGTTTTCTTCTAAGTCAATTTCAGTTGAGGCAGTAGCATTTTTATCACCCGATACATTATTATTATTTTCAACATTGACCAGTTGGGATGTAGGTACCTGATGAATGACACCTACCTGCAAACAAGTAAAGAATAACAAAACAGACATGGCAACCTCCATAGCTTTAAACCATATAATCTTATTTTCATTACTTTTGATATGAGAATAATAGGAATGAAAATGAGCCCAGGCGTGACCTTCATTTGTAGGAAAAATGAATTGATTTAATTTTTGATGAATGTTTTGATCAAACTTTTTATCCAAATCGATTTGATCATCCAATAAGGCATCATTCCATTTTTCAGAAAAATTTTTCCATGCATCTTTAGGAACCTGAGTTTCCAGAGATTCCAGTTTATCCTTCAAAAATTGGTCCATTTTTTCCTCTTCCATCATTACCTCTGCTTCAATAAAATGTTTTGTAATTTGAGTCTTGCCTTCACTAAATTTGATCTTGACGTACTTTCATTAACATCCAGTAACTGACTAATTTCTTTATGCGAATAACCTTCAATAACGTATAAATTAAAAACGGCGCGATAGGCCGGTGTAAGCATTTGGACGGCTTCTAAAATTTCCAGTTCTGAAAAACGGCTTACTGCATCTGCATCAAAGCTAACCACCTGATTAGCCTCGTCCATATCAGAAGTCCTCCTTCGCATATTTGACCTATAATAATCTATGGCCGTATTTACCATAATCCGTCTGATCCAGGAAACTAAAGAGGTACCAGGCTGAAAGGAGTGAATATTCCTTAATATTTTAATAAACCCCTCGTGCATAATGTCGAGAGCATCATTTTCGTTATTAGCGTATCTCATACAAACGCCCATCATGCGCGCATAATATTCTTCATAGAGCGCTTGTTGCGCCCACTTCTCTCTGCGCATGCAAGCTAAAATCACATTTTGTTCAGCATCCCAACTACCAGGAATTACTAATTCCATAAAATAAGATTGAAAAATTGAAACTAGATACTCAATGTACTATTTTATTTAAAAAAATACTACTTATTGGGCTTGATTTTTTAGCAGTATTTCATTTTCGGCATCAAGTCGTTTAAAAAAATGAATAATTTGTTCAATTAAATATCTTTCCTGTGC
The DNA here is from genome assembly GCA_021299835.1 of Saprospiraceae bacterium. GTDB lineage: Bacteria > Bacteroidota > Bacteroidia > Chitinophagales > Saprospiraceae > BJGN01. Next base: position 21,000 of record JAJTER010000024.1, read on the forward strand.
TTCCGGACCTTCCACAGGACTTTTTGTAACTCTATCATAATGTGGCCATCCATCTGCATCTCTTCCTTTAAACACATAAATTCCTTGTTGACTTAATAACTCACAAATAGCAATATGCATTAAATCTTGCTTTTCCTCCTTGGTGTATGTTTTTTGCCATCGACCTAGAATTTGAATACCCACCAACAGCAAAACGGCATTAAGATCGGGAAGTTCTGGCTTATTAAAAGCATCTTTTATTTGATTTCTAATGCGTAGCCACTCAAAATTTATTTCCCATTCTTCCATATTAGTTGTTATAATTTAGATTTGGAGAAAGCCATCTTTCAATAACCTCCAAAGACATATTTTTTCTTTCTGCATAATTTTCCACCTGATCTTTAGAAATCTGACCAACGCCAAAATAGGTAGAGGCAGGATTTGAAAAATACCAACCGCTTACTGAGGCAGCGGGATACATAGCAAAACTTTCGGTCAAAATAATACCTGTTCTTTTTTCTACTTCAAGGAGTTCCCACAACTTATCTTTTTCAGTATGATCCGGGCAAGCAGGATAACCAGGAGCGGGTCTTATACCCTGAAAATTTTCTTTTAATAAATCGACGGTAGAATGATTTTCATCTTTAGCATACGCCCAGGTATCCATTCTTACCCATTCGTGTAATTTTTCAGCCAGAGCTTCTGCTAATCTATCGGCCAGCGCTTTAAGTAAAATAGATTGATAATCATCTAAATTCTCCAGAAAATAGGTATCCATTTTCTCAATATTAAAGCCTGCGGAAACAGCAAAAGATCCAATAAAATCGGGTTTACCTACTGGAGCAATGAAGTCGGACAGCGATCTATTGGGTTGTCCGGGTGCTTTTTTAAGTTGTTGCCTCAAGCACTGCAAGCGCATTTTTTCAGTGGTTCTCTCTTCATCTGCATAGATAATAATATCATCTTCAGTTCCTTGATTTGCGGGAAAAATACCCCAAACGGCTCTGGCCTCGAGCCATTTTTCATCAACTATTTTTTTGAGCATAGCATTTGCTTCGACAAAAAGTTTCGTTGCCTCCTCCCCTACGACAGCATCTGTGAGAATATCGGGATATTTACCCGCCAGTTCCCAAGAGCTAAAGAAGGGTGTCCAATCGATATAAGGAACTAATTCTTCCAAAGGAAAAGGAATTTTTTCCTGTATTCCAATCTTGTCCGGCACAGGAGGGGTGTAAGTGGCCCAATCCATGGTCCATTTATTTTTCCTGGCATCTGCAATAGGTAGAAATTGTTTTACCTGTTCTCTCCCTACTCTTTGCTCCCTAATTCTATTATTTTCAGCTCTGACATCTAAAATGAAATTACTGCTAACATCTCCTTGTTCGCTAAGTAAATTACTCACTACGCCCACAGCACGAGACGCGTCTAATACATGAACAACAGAGCCCTTATATTTAGGTTCTATTTTTACCGCAGTATGGGTTCGACTGGTTGTTGCGCCACCAATCAACAAGGGAATAGTAAATCCAAGACGCTGCATTTCACTGGCAAGATGAACCATTTCATCTAAAGAAGGGGTAATGAGACCTGACAATCCAATAACATCAACTTTTTCCTCTTTTGCTCTTTGCAGTATTTTATCAGCGGGCACCATAACTCCGAGATCTACAATATCATAATCGTTACAACCGAGGACAACGCCAACTATATTTTTACCAATATCATGCACATCTCCCTTAACCGTCGCGAGCAAAATTTTACCCTTTGCCCTACTATTTTCATTTTTATTTGCTTCAATATATGGCGTAAGCCAGGCAACAGCCTTTTTCATTACCCGGGCACTTTTAACTACTTGCGGAAGAAACATTTTACCTTCACCAAATAAGTCACCGACATAATTCATGCCATCCATCAAAGGGCCTTCAATAACAGACAAAGGTTCAGCTACTTGCGTTCGTGCCTCTTCAACATCCTCGTCAATATAGTCTGTAATTCCCTTTACTAAGGCATATTTAAGTCTTTCATTTACGGATTGATTTCTCCAGGAGAGATCTTTCTGAATCGACTTTCCTGCATCACCTCTAAGGGATACGGCCAGGTCAGTTAATCGTTCTGTGGCATCGGCTCTTCTGTTAAAAAGAACATCTTCCACCTTTTCAAGTAAATCGGGTTCAATATTGGAATAAATATCCATCATCCCGGCATTTACAATCCCCATATCCATACCTGCACGAACGGCGTGATAGAGAAATGCGGTATGCATTGCCTCCCTGACCACTTCATTTCCTCTGAAGGAGAAAGAAATATTACTTACTCCGCCACTCACTTTAGCACCTGGGCAAAGTTTTTTTATCTGTCGGGTAGCTTCAATAAAATGTATCGCATAATCATTATGTTCCTCAATACCCGTAGCTACGGCAAAAATATTTGGATCAAAGATGATATCTTCGGGAATGAATCCTACCTTTTGGATAAGCAAATCGTAGGCCCTTTTGCAAATGCTTACCTTTCGTTCCACTGTATCGGCCTGACCCACTTCATCGAAAGCCATAACTACAGCTGCCGCGCCATAACGACGAACCAATTTAGCTTGTTTTAAAAATGCTTCTTCTCCTTCTTTTAATGAGATTGAGTTTACGATACATTTACCCTGAACACATTTTAAACCGGCCTCAATGACAGAAAACTTTGAAGAATCAATCATTATGGGAAGCTTTGCGATATCGGGTTCGGACATAACAAGATTTAAAAATTCCACCATAGCTTGTTCCGAATCGAGCAAACCTTCATCCATATTTATATCAATAATCTGGGCACCCCCTTCCACTTGTTGTTGAGCGACTTTAAGAGCTTCCGTGTAATTTTTCTCCCGAATTAATCTTGCAAATTGTTTGGAACCAGTAACATTTGTCCTTTCACCTACGTTTACGAAATTTGTTTCGGGGCGAATAACCAGAGGTTCCAGACCACTAAGGGTAGTAAAATGGTATTTACAAAACCAGAAGAAGCAAATTCTTTTATATACTGTTGCATTTCAGAAGCCCCCTGATCATATTCCCCAAACTCGTTTGGCAAACCTGCGTTAGGATAGGCGGAGATATAACAGTCTGCAATATCAGATAATTCCTGAAGATAGGGTCTCATTTCCGTCGCTCCCAACGCACAATTTAACCCAACACTCAAAATTGGAATATGGTTAATGGAGGCCCAGAAAGCGCCAACGGTTTGCCCTGAGAGGGTTCTTCCGCTCGCATCGGTGATGGTACCGGATATCATAACAGGAAGACGATCGCCTACCTCCTCAAATAATTCTTCAATGGCAAAGAGGGCAGCTTTTGCATTAAGGGTATCAAAGATGGTTTCCACGATGAGTGCATCACAACCACCGTCCATTAATCCTTTTGCCTGTTCGTAATATGCCTCTTTAAGTTCGTCAAAAGACACCCCCCTGAAACCAGGGTTATTTACATCCGGAGAAAGCGAAGCTGTTTTATTAGTTGGACCAATAGCCCCGGCAACAAAACGAGGCTTTTCAGGAGTTTTTAGATTAAATTCATCTGCGGCCTTTCTGGCTATTTTTGCAGCTTCAAGATTCATTTCGTAAGCCAGGCTTTCCAAATGATAATCGGCCTGGGCTATTTTTGTAGCTCCGAAGGTATTTGTTTCCAATATATCGGCACCGGCCTCGAGATAGGCAAGATGAATAGCTTCAATTATATGGGGCTGGGTAAAAACAAGGATTTCATTATTACCTTGAATATCATAAGCATGATTTGCAAATCGGGTACCCCGATAATCCTTTTCCGTTAGTTTATACTGCTGTATCATTGTGCCCATGGCACCATCAATAACTAGAATACGGTCTTTAAGTAAAGCTTCAAGCCTAATATTCATTTTCTATTTTAATTTGATGAAAAATTCAATACCCAAAGGTATAAGAAAAGTATGTAAACTTATAATTTGTCAAAGGGTCCACAATTTTTTAAAATAAAAAAAGCCTCCAATGAGGAAGCTTTTTTTAAAATATTTTACTAGTTTTTAAAATTAAACGGTACAAATTTCCTTTGCTCTTCGCAAACTCTCCAGGGGTTTACCTGAAGTAGGTATAAATTCTTGTCCTAAAAAGCCATCATAACCCGTTCCCTTTATGGTTTTAATGATATGAGGATAGTAAAGTTCCTGGCTTTCATCGATTTCATTTCTGCCTGGTAGACCCGCTGTATGATAATGGCCAATCACCTCATGATATTTCAGGATATTATTACTAATATTTCCCTCCATCACCTGAGCGTGATAAATATCATACAATAATTTAAAGTTCGGCGAGCCCAATTTTTGTACTAAAGCTGCACCCCAGGCGGTATGATCGCATTGATAATCGGCATGATCGATATAACTATTCAACAGTTCAATAACTATCTTGACACCGTATTTTTCAGCTTCCTTAGTCACCATTTCCAGACCTCTTGCACAATTTTCAAGTCCTTGTTCGTCCGAAATACCATTTCTATTTCCAGAAAAACAAATAACGGAAGGAATACCATTTTCACTTGCCTGCCTGATAAACCTCGCATAATTCTCTTGAAGGAAGGCATGATTTTTAGGATCATTAAATCCTTTAGAAATATTACAAAAGCTATCCATACCAACGGCACAAGTAAGACCTGCATCTTTGACGACCTTCCAATCGGCAGGACCTAAAATTTCTACCGATTCAAAACCCAAAGCTTTGACTTCTTTACAAAACTCGGGTAAGGTATAAAAGGCGCGAAAACACCAGTAACAAACAGAATGTTTCATAAGACGGAACGATTAAAATGACTAAAAACAATAACAAAAAGATTTAATAAAAATAATCAGACGGGCGCATAAGCCATACCTTTTGTATCTGCTAAGGGAGTACAACCTTTAAAAACACCTGGAATAGGGTCATACACCAGTACTTCGGTACAAAGTTGTTCATTAGCGAAATAACCTTTATATATGGTATCCTTCAGCATCATAAAAAACTGATGAGAAGGTAAAGGTTTAGCACCGACAGGAAGCAATTTAACGGCTTCTCTAATTTCAGTATTCAGCGCGTTTAAATAATCAGTACGTTCTGATTCCACAAGAGCGACGAAAGATTTACCCATTTTTTCCTTCACCTTGACATCAAAATTATCAAGACCATTTAAAAAGAGTTGTTTTGTGTCTGGAGCAGCCCAATCTGAAAGAAGTAAATCTACAAATCTATCGACACCCAATTCTGAAGCAGAGGGCGTTTTTGTTTTAGGCAGCATAGTATCAGCAATCAAAGTAACCCAGGCAAACTGTTCTGCAGTTAGCGCGGAGGGAACCCAATTATCTTTTTCTTTACCCTCTGATGGGGCGTTTTCATTATTAGGTTTACAAGACGATACCAATCCAGCTAAGGATCCGGTGGCGGCTGTAAATCCAATAACCATCCCTGTATATTTTAAAAGATCACGACGTTGCATAGTGGCTATTATAAAGGTTTACAGATTGTTATTTTTCATTTGTTTAACGGCATAATCAACCGCTCTGGCTGTTAAAGCCATATAGGTTAACGATGGATTAACGCAAGCGGCAGAGGTCATACAAGCGCCATCGGTCACGAAAACATTAGACACCTGATGCATTTGATTCCATTTATTGAGAATAGATGTTTTTGGGTCATTTCCCATTCTGGCCGTTCCCATTTCATGAATACCCAAACCGAGAGAATAACCATCGTCGTAGGTGGTAATATCTTTTAATCCGGCAGCTTCCAGCATTTCCGCTGCAGCATTCATCATATCGAGACGCATAATTTTTTCATTCGTCTTAATGCCTGCGTCAAATTTGAGGACTGGAAGGCCCCATTTATCTAAGCGGCTGTAATCGAGTTCGACTTTATTCTCATGATAAGGCAGTGTTTCTCCAAAGCCGAGTAAATTCATAGACCATGGTCCTGGCTCAGAGAGTTGATCTTTAGATTGAGCACCCATTAGGAAGGCTTCTTCTGCTACTAAAGCGCCGAAACTTTGCCTTCCGCCACCGCCCTGATAACCATAACCCCTTATAAAGTCCCTTCTTTTGGTTGCATTGTCAATATTTCTGAACCTTGGTACATATATTCCATTAGGTCGTCTGCCTTTAAAATATTTATCGCCAAATAGTTCAGATTTAGCTCTGGCACCTGCTCTAAAATGGTGATCCATGATATTATGTCCAAGCTCACCGCTTAGATTTCCCAAACCATTTGGATGAGAATCGTACCTTGAATTCAATAGAATATGGGTAGTTCCTAACGCAGAAGCACAACAGAAAATCACTTTAGCAAAAAACTCATGTACTTCCATGGTTTCCGCATCGATAATACGCACCCCTACTGCCTTTTGTGTTTTTTCATCCAAAATGATATTTTGAACAATAGAATGGGGTCTGAGTGTCATATTTCCAGTAGCTTCGGCAGCGGGCAAAGCGGCAGCATTGGAACTATAGTAAGCACCATAAGGACACCCTCTAATGCAGCGATTTCTGGACAAACACTGACCTCTTGTTCCATGATACTCAGGATTTGGCTGCGTAAGATGAGCCGTTCTGCCTATCGTTATGCGACGTTCAGGATATTTAGCTTCTGATTTTTCCTTTACAAATTCTTCTATACAATTAAACTCCATGGGCGGCAAAAACTCACCGTCAGGAAGCTGATGCAAGCCTTCTTTTTGACCACTTACCCCAATATATCGCTCAACATAATCATACCAGGGAGCGATATCAGCATATCTGATTGGCCAATCTACTGCAATACCGTCTTTTGCATTAGCCTCAAAGTCAAGGTCACTCCATCGGTAACTTTGTCTTCCCCACATGATGGAACGTCCGCCCACATGGTATCCCCTCATCCAATCGAAGCGTTGAACTTCAGTATAAGGTTGTTCAGAATCTTTAACAAAAAAGTGTTTCGTAGATTCTTTTATGGTATACCCTGTTCTAGATTGGTTGAAATAATGTTCTTTCACTTCAGCTTCAGGCACATTATCCCCATTAGGTAATTCCCAGGGATCGAGAGAGGCTGTTGGATAATCTACCACATGTTTGACATCTCTACCCCTTTCGAGGACGAGCGTTTTAAGTCCTTTTTCACAGAGTTCTTTGGCGGCAAAACCTCCACTAATCCCTGATCCGATGACAATGGCATCATAAGTGACTTCTTTTTTACCTTCAGTGTTTACGTACATTGTTGCTTTATGAAAATTTATTGAGTGATAAACCTAAATTTAGGGTATTTTAATTATAAAAAAAACCTAATCCTAAAATTTTATTAATTATCATAAAATTTTGGGTAAATATCCTTCAATAGTTCTAAATTTGGGCGAAATTTAAAAAACCAAAGCATAGACTAAATAACCAACGATTATGCCATTTGATATTAATATGATTGAAGCCTGGTATGCTGCATTACCACAACGCATTGCTGACGCAAGAAAAGTACTTGGAAGACCACTAAATCTTACCGAAAAAATACTTTATGCCCATCTTCATAATGCTTCACCTTTAAAAGGTTATCAAAAAGGTAAAGATTATGTATTTTTTGCTCCTGACCGCGTGGCCATGCAAGATGCCACCGCACAAATGGCTCTCCTACAATTTATGACTTGTGGAATGCCCAATACTGCGGTTCCGACCACTGTTCATTGTGATCATTTGATTCAGGCCGAGGTTGGTTCTGCTGAAGATTTAAGCACGGCGCTACGCGAAAATGATGAGGTTTACCAATTTTTAGCGGACGTTTCTATTAAATATGGTATAGGTTTCTGGAAACCAGGCGCGGGTATTATTCACCAGATTGTTCTTGAAAACTATGCTTTTCCAGGTGGAATGATGATTGGTACTGACTCTCATACGCCAAATGCAGGTGGATTAGGTATGGTGGCCATCGGAGTTGGTGGAGCTGACGCTGTGGACGTTATGGTGGGCATGCCCTGGGAATTAAAAATGCCAAAAGTTATTGGTGTTAAACTAACAGGTAAACTAAACGGCTGGACCTCTCCAAAAGATGTTATTTTAAAGGTAGCGGGCATTCTTACCGTTAAAGGTGGAACAGGTGCTATTGTTGAATATTTTGGACCCGGTGCGGAATCTCTTTCTTGTACAGGAAAAGGTACCATTTGTAATATGGGAGCTGAAATTGGCGCTACTACGTCAACTTTCGGTTATGATGACTCAATGAGCAGATATCTTAAGGCTACCGGAAGAACCGATATTGCCGCTTTAGCTGATAAGGTTGCCGAACATTTAACCGGTGACGAAGCTTGTTACGCAAATCCTGCGGACTATTTCGACCAGGTTATAGAGATTGATTTAAATACGCTGGAACCACATATTAACGGTCCTTATACGCCCGATTTGGCCTGGCCAATTTCTCAGTTTGCTCAAGCAGTAAGAGATAATGGTTATCCAGCAAAATTAGAAGTTGGCTTAATCGGCTCTTGTACCAATTCTTCTTACGAAGATTTAGACAGAGCTGCCTCCGTGGCAAGACAGGCAGGTGAAAAAAATATTAAAGCGAAAGCAGAATTTACCATAACGCCTGGTTCTGAACTTATCAGATACACGGTAAATCGCGATGGTCAGCTGGCCGATTTTGAAAAAATTGGTGGTGTGGTTATGGCTAATGCTTGTGGACCATGTATCGGACAATGGGCAAGACACACAGACGATCCAACGAGAGCCAATTCTATCATTACCTCATTTAATCGTAATTTTTCTAAACGAAATGATGGTAATCCTCAAACAAGAGCCTTCGTTGCTTCTCCTGAAATTGTTACCGCACTAACCATAGCCGGTGATTTGACTTTCAATCCGTTAACAGATACTTTGTTGAATGAAGATGGTGTGGCTGTTAAATTAGATCCACCAAGTGGCGATGAATTACCAACAAATGGTTTCGCCGTTGAAGATGCTGGTTATGTCGCTCCCGCTGCTAACGGCAATGAGGTAACTATTTCTGTAAGCCCTGCATCAGAAAGATTACAACTTTTATCTCCTTTCACCCCTATTCAGGCCGAACACCTGAAGGGTATGCGTATCCTGATTAAAGCAAAGGGAAAATGTACCACAGATCATATTTCTATGGCAGGACCCTGGTTAACTTATCGCGGACATTTACAGAATATTGCTAAAAATACGTTCATTAGTGCCATTAACGCCTTTAATGGTGAAACAAATAAGGTGATAAACTTTATTAAAAATGAGTGAGGAAAATTATGGTGAGGGTTCTTCCAGGGAACATGCAGCCATGCAGCCAAGATTTCTTGGCGTGAGGGCCGTGATTGTTAAATCATTCGCCAGGATTCATGAAACCAATTTGAAAAAACAAGGTATGCTCGGCTTAACTTTCGCAGATGCCGCCGATTATGAAAAAATCCGTCAGGATGATTTAATTAATATCGAGGGTTTCGATACCATGACGCCTGGAACTCCGCTGACTTTAGTACTTCATCATTCCGACGGCAGCAGAGATTCTTTCAATGTAAATCATACTTACAATCAACAACAAATCGAATGGGTGCAAGCAGGTTCGGCCTTAAATAAAATAAGGACGACCTTACTTTCTGCCTAAATAGATTGTTAAATAAATGTATGGGGAAATCATCCGTTTTTCGAGTGATTTCCCTCTTTTTTTTGTCAGGGAATCACCTCTATAGCATAAGAAACCTTCGGGGGTGCATCATAAAGAAAACATTGAATACAATCATTTTGCGTTAGGGAAATGATTTTAAATTGAAATGTCTTACCCATTTCCAGATTCACTTTACAAATATTTTCCACCTTAAAAACATTATCATACTTCTGCACACTTGCTGACATTTCGTCCATCCAACCGTCCTCACCGTATTTTTCTGCATTTTTAATCTGTACAACCGTTGAGGCACAAGTTACCCTAATAACTTCCCCTTTTAAAATAGATTCGTCCAGCAAATCGTTTTTTTCACAGCCAAAGAAGAGCTGAGGAACGATAAATAAAAAAAATAATAATCCCTTTTTCATCTTAAATCTTTTGTTAAAAACGAAAAAACTGTAAATAAAATTGTAAATAGCAATGCAATAGAATAGGTCAACTTACTATAAAAATTTTATAAAATATGGCATTTACTATAATTTCTGCAGGTGCTGGAAGTGGAAAAACATACAGGCTTACTCAGGAAATGGTTAAAAAGTTAAATGAGGGCTATCCAGCCGCTGGCATCATTGCTACCACTTTTACTCAAAAAGCTGCGTCCGAGTTACAAAGTAGAGTAAGAATAGCTTTACTAAAGATAGGATTGAGACAAGAAGCTGAAGCGTTAACCAATGCATTGATTGGAACCGTTCATAGTCTGGGAATCAAATTATTACAACGCTTTGCCTTTGAAGCAGGCGTATCTCCCATTGTAAATATTATCACCGAAGGAGAACCGCAATATTATTTCAATCTGGCTATGACCTCTATTTTGACCCCGGAAAAGGTAGAAAAAATGGAGGAGTTGAGCAGAAGACTTACCATTATTAAAGATGAAAATAATGGTACGGACTGGCGAAATATCGTAAAAAATTTAACCGATATTGCGAGGTCTAATAATTTTTCAGCAGCCGTGTTAAGGGAATCAGCAAAAGAGTCCATTACTACTCAACTGAATCTCCTCGAACCACCTGAGATGGACGCCGAAGCGTTTGATAGCCTTCTCTTAGACCAAATAAAAGATACCTTAAATAAAGTTAGCGAAACCGGTGATGTAACCAAGGTTACTTCAACCAGTCTTGACAAGATTAAAAAAGTAAAGCAACTTCTTGAAAACAACATCTATCCACCATGGGAAGATTGGGCCAGGCTATCTAAATTAGATGCCGGAGTAAAAAGTAAGGAAGCAATAAAAGAAATGACCGAATTTGCAGCAAGTCATATTCGACATCCACGATTCCATGCTGATATTTCTGCATTTATACATGAGATATTTGAGCTCGCTATCGAAGCTATGCAAGAGTATAGTCATTTCAAAACGCAAAGAGGTCTCATTGATTACACAGATATGGAAGTTAAAGTGGACGAATTACTCGACAATCCTACCGTTTGTGACATATTGAGATCGGAAATCAGTATTTTAATGGTCGATGAGTTTCAAGATACCAGCCCCATTCAATTATCTATTTTTCTTAAACTTTCTCAAATAGCTAAACATACTATTTGGGTGGGAGATCCAAAACAAAGTATCTACGGATTTCGAGGGGCGGAACCCTCTCTGATGAAAGCCATTATTGATAAAAACGGAGGGGTAAAACCGGAAGATGTTCAAGGTAATTCTTACCGGTCCAGGCAAGATCTGGTGCATTGTGTTAATGCCCTTTTCGTTCGTGGATTTAGCGATATGCCCTCCTCCCAAGTGGAACTTCAACCCATTCGTACCAGGGAAAGTGAATCTGATTTGTTTGGTCCGGCACTAAATATTTGGGAATTAAATAAAAATGAAGATGGAAAGAAACAAAAATTTAATAAAGATAATGTATCCAACGCTTTAGCTCATTCCTTGCAATCTTTGTTACAAAAGGGCATCTATATAAAAGATGATCAAAGTGGCGAAATGAGAAGAGCTCAAGCGGGTGATGTTGCTATTCTTTGTAAAACAAACAACCTTTGTTTAGGCGTGGCAGCCTCCCTAAAAATGGCCGGGCTAAATGCCTCTGTTTCACAACCAGGCATTTTTGACACCGTCGAAGGTATTCTTATTCTCGCCTGTCTGAAATATGTTCAAAGTAAAGATGAAATCGCCCTCACAGAAATTTTATTGTACGGCGAAAAAATGAGTCTTGAGGCACTTTTACAAGCTAAGGCCGACAGGCAACGCCAAAAAGCAAACGACAGTGATCTGAAATTACCTGAATGGGGCATGGATTACCCTCTCACGAGGAAACTGATAGCGTTGAGAAAAAATAGAAAATATCTTTCCGTTTTTGAAATATTAGACGAGATTATATCCTCTCTTGATATAAAAAGATTGATTGTTGAATGGGGAAATCCTGATCAGCGTTTAGATAATATTGACCAAATCAGATCCATAGCCCTTAAATATGAGGAAAGTTGCAAGAGTCTTCATATTGCTACCTCATTGAGCGGATTTATTTTCTGGTGCCAAAGAAAAATGGAAACCAATACAGATCTTCAGGGGGCAGGGGAAGGCCCCGATTCCGTTAGAGTGCTCACCTACCATAGAAGCAAAGGACTTGAATGGCCTATTGTAATTCTTCTGGATCTAGATAAAGAAGTTAACACCAAAATCAATAATCTGACCATTGTTCCCAAAAATAATACGATAGATTTATCAAATATTCTGGGAAACCGATGGGTGCGTTTATGGATAAATCCCTACGGTAAAAACAATAAAAAAACAGTACTCTGGGATAATATTGAAAAATCTCCAGAATGGGATTACCAGAATAAACAAGATCTTGCCGAAGAAATTAGAATATTTTATGTAGGATTTACCCGAGCAAGAGATTATCTGATTTTGCCCCATGCCGATAAAGATCTATCCGTTATCAATAGAATCTGGAATAAAGACCTGGAAGAATTGAATCTCCTCGATCTTAATAGTGAAACGATTTCAATACCCTGGAAAAATGAAAATCTAACCTTTAACAGATTCCCTATGCGTTTTATAGACCAGACGCCCGAGGTGGTTAGAGAATATGCTTCCTTTCTTTATACAGAAGCAGCGAAAGGAGAGGTTGACCATATTACTAAACTTATTCAATATGAAGATTTATCAGGAATAAAGGAGATAACAACTACTTTTAATATTATTGAAAAGGTATCTATTTGGGAAGATTTAAACACAGAAAATTGGTCGCAGGAAGAAAAAGAGCATTTTAAAATGGCTATGGCAGCCTTTATAAATGCATGGCATCCCGAGGAAGAAAGCTATAGAATAAAAATTTTGTCAGAAGATTTATTAAAAGAATTTTCACTGACTAACCTTTTACCAGCTACTTTTTTTATAGAGGTAAGTGATCGCTTAACTTCTTTAGTAGAACCTCTTTTCTTCGATTTTATAGATAAAAATCACCTAATTACATCCTATATTGCACAAAGGGAATATAATTTTGACATTCCTATGGTCATAGAATCAGAACAAGAGAATATTTTTTTCACCCTGATTAATAATTTAGACAGTAAATCAGTTGAAGAGCTTTTGGAAGACCACAAAAATAAGCTTGCCTTTGAAAATGAATTAATTAAGCGAAACAAAGGTTCAGAGAATATTCAAAATTGGGTGCTGTTAGTCTCAAAAGGAATCCTTGTAAAAATAGATTGGACTCTAAAAGATTCTTTAGAGGAAATTATAAATAACTTGTAATCATGAAAAAAAATATTAGCCTCCTTTTATGCCTCTCTTTCTTTTTGTCAGTCATGAACGGGCAAATCCCTTTTCTCCAGGACCATATCAATAAATGGACAAATGGATTAAAATATACAGAGGATGTTATGAAAATGCTGCCAGATTCACTCTGGAATTATAAACCAATAAAAGAAGAAATGTCCTTTCGGGAACAAGTTTTACATATTACTCAAAATATGTATTGGTTAAGCAGTACTTACCTGAATGGTGAAAGTTTAGGATTAAAAATAAAAGATGAAGGCCAATCTATTCAGGACATTAAGTCCCAATACCTGGAAATAGGAAAATATACCTTAAAAGTGCTTAAGAATTTAGAGGAAAATGAACTTTCTGAAAGAGTAAATTTTTTTGCAGGAAATCTCACCCGCTGGCAGATATTTGAATTGATGCACGATCATCATACGCATCATAGAGGACAAATTATCGTTTATCTAAGGCTTAACGGATTAAAACCACCTAAGTACGTCGGATGGTAGTATTGCTATCCCGAATTTTATAGTGCTTTTGTCGATAAAAAATACCAAATCTTCTAATTATCATAGGGAGGTATTAAAACCACTATATCTTTGAAAAAAAATAAATCCAAAATGATGAAAACAACATTTTTTTCTATCCTAACCATGGTTTGCATTCTATTTACCAATGTGACTGGAAGTGCTCAAACTGCTGATGAAATTATTAATAAGTATCTCCAGGCATTAGGTGGTCAGGAAAAATTAAAAACCATTCAAACGGTTGTTATGGAAGGAAGTCTTTCCGTTCAAGGCTTTGAATTACCCATTAAGTTATCCTCCGTGCACAACAAAGGAGTACGTCAAGACTTCAGTTTAAACGGCATGAATGGATATTCCATTATAACTCCTACCGCAGGCTGGAATTTTAATCCATTCCAGGGGCAGACAAAACCTGAACCTATTACAGCGGATGACATTAATGAAGGCATTAACCAATTGGATATTCAAAGTCCCTTTGTTGATTATGCAGCGAAAGGACATGCCATTGAATTGTTGGAAAAAGAAGATATTGAAGGTACAGAATGCCATAAAATCAGATTTACCTATAAAAATGGGAAAGAGGAATTCTGCTTTTTTGATCCATCCACCTTTTATATGGTCAGACAAAAAAGTAAAACCAAGGCAAACGGTCAGGAAATAGAATTGATAAGTGACCTGTCAGGCTATTCTCCCAATGACCAGGGATATGTATTTCCGATGACTATTGGCAGTGCTATGGGTACCATTACCATGAAATCTGTCAAAGTAAACACAACGGTTGCTGAAACATTATTCACTATAGATAAATAATGATGAATTTCAAGAAATTTATTGGCTTATACCTCCTGATAGGAGGTTTAAGTTTCCCTTCTTTTGCCCAAAATACAACGATTAATGCCAGTACTTTTGGCGTATTGGAAGCCAGGCAATTAGGTCCGGGAACCATGAGTGGCAGAATTTCCGCCATTGAAGGCGTTGTGTCTGATCCAAAAATCCTTTATGTTGGTACAGCCGGTGGAGGTATCTGGAAATCCATAAATGCAGGCGCCTCTTTCAAACCTATTTTTGATAAATACTGTCAGAGCATTGGTGCCTTAGCGATTGACCCCACCAATGCAAAAATTATTTATGCGGGAACAGGTGAGAGTAACATGCGAAACTCTGTGTCCATTGGTGATGGTCTTTACAAAACGACCGATAGTGGGGAAAACTGGAAGAAAATAGGTCTTGACAGTACTGAACATATTTCAAAAATTGCCATTGATCCCAAAAATCCTTCTACTTTATATGTAGCCGTGCCAGGTGCCCTGTGGTCTGATAGCCCTCACCGGGGATTATATAAATCTGAGGATGGAGGAAAAACATGGTCTAAAATTTTATATATCAGTGAAAAAACGGGTGTTGCAGACCTGCTGCTCGATCCCCGTGACGCCTCTGTCATTTATGCAACTACCTGGGAATTCAGAAGAACTGCCTTTAGTTTTTCGAGTGGTGGCAATGGAAGTGGTCTGTATAAAAGTACAGATGCCGGGAAAACCTGGAAAGAAATTACCAAAGGTCTTCCTCAAAAACCATTTGGAAGAATCGCCATGGCTTTAGCTCCTTCTGCGCCTGAAAATTTACTGGCTATTGTAGAAAGTGAAAATACCGGCCTATATATTAGTAGTGATAATGGCGAAAGCTGGAAACCTCAGAGTGCTTCCTTAAATGTTGTGAGCAGGCCTTTTTATTTCAGCACACTGGTGGTTGACCCCAAAGACGCGAAAAGGGTTTACCGTCCAGCTTACAGTTTTAGTTATAGCAGTGATGGTGGCTATTCATTTACCGATGCCAGTAGCGAAGGCGGTTGGGTACATAGTGATCATCACGCGCTTTGGATTAACCCCAATAATACCGCTCAAATGTATCTTGGAACCGACGGTGGGGTTTATTTGAGTCAGGACAGAGGAGTTACCTGGATTTTTTTAAGCAACCTTCCCGTAGGTCAATTTTATCATGTCGCCGTTGATAATGAAACTCCCTATCGAATTTATGGCGGATTACAAGATAATGGTAGTTGGGTCGCTCCTTCTGCTGTGCCAGGTGGTATAAGTAATGGCGATTGGAAAAGTATATTTGGAGGAGATGGATTCTGGACTGTACCCGATCCTTTACATCCCGATTATGCTTATGCGGAAGCGCAAGGAGGTACTATGGCCAGAGTCCATTTAAAAACCTTTAAAACGCTTGACATAAAACCTCAGGCAGGCAAGGGCGATGGTAAGTTGCGATGGAATTGGAATACGCCCATCGTTACTGGTGCTGCAAATAAGGGTAATCTTTATACTGGTGCTCAATATTTGTTCAAAAGTACAGACCAGGGCAGAAATTGGGAAAGAATTTCTCCCGATTTGACTACAAATGATCCAAAAAAGCAGGAACAAGAAAAAAGTGGTGGCATTAGTGCCGATGTGACCAGTGCTGAAAACCACACGACTATCTTCGCTATAGCAGAAAGTCCATTAGACGAAAAAATCATTTGGGTCGGTACCGATGATGGTAATTTACAGGTGACCACCGATGGAGGTAAAACCTGGACAAATACCAGTGCCAACGTGGCAAAAACAGGTATACCTGCCCAGGCTTGGGTCAGCAGTGTGGAACCGGGCAGATTTGATAAAAACACAATTTATGCCACTTTTGACCACCATACTTATGGAGATCATAAAACCTATGTAGCAAAATCAACCGACTTGGGCAAAACTTGGATTTCTTTAAAAAGTAATGAATTTACAGGTTTTGCTCATAAGATAAAAGAAGATCTGGTGCGTCCCGATTTACTTTTCCTTGGCACAGAAATGGGATTTTTCATCAGTTTTGATGGGGGAAAACAATGGAACAGGATGAAAAATAATCTTCCCTGGTATGCCTTAGTCCGGGATATTGCCATTCATCCTAAAACAAACGACCTCATTCTTGGTACGCACGGCAGAGGAATTATTGTTATAGATGATATAAGTCCTATGAGATCTTTGACGGAGAAAGAAGCGATGCAAGCCGCCATTTTTCTGCCTACCCCTCCCCTTGCCATTTCAGATGGTGAATTTTCAGCAGGAAGCTTTCCCGCAACGGGCGGATGGGTAGCACCTAATGCTCCAGGAATAAAACCTATAATTTATTATCTTAAAGATAGACCGAGTACGGGTGAATTTTCCATTGATATTTTGGATGAACAAGGGAAGCTGGTACAAAAACTAAGTAATCCTTCCAAAAGAAAAGGATTAAACAAGGTGTTTTGGAATTTGCGAATGGAACCCCCCAAAACGGCCAAAGGAAGTAAGGTAGATTTTGCCACTTTTACTGCACCCGCTGTTTTACCAGGCAATTATACGGTTAGGATGACCAAAGGTACTGAGGTAATTACGCAAAATATTCAGCTGGTTCACGATGAATCCAATCCCTCCTTCAGTTTGGAAGATAGAAAAGCAAGGCATGCCTTGAGTATGCAATTATACGAAATGCATAAGAATTTAGCCTCTTTGGTAGATGAGTTGATTGCTGAGGAGGAACTCTTAACTAAATTAAGTGCGGAAGTTAAAAAACCTGCTTACAAGGAAACCCTTTCTCAGTCGGCCAAATCACTTTATACATTGAGAGAAACATTGGTACCTGTCGAAATGAAAAGTATGTTTGCCGACATCAGAAGGCTTCGGGAGGATATCAGTGAAGTTTATGTCGCCGTTTGTAGCAATGACTCGAAACCGAGTAATTTACAGGAAACGAGGGCAAAAGACCTGAATGAAGAAATTAAGAAGGCAAATGAAACCCTTACCTCGTTGAAAAACAAATATGTACCCGTTTTGAATAAGATAGGGCCAAAACCATAATAGTTAAAATAAATAATTTTGATCGGACAATCCTCTTTTCCTTTGATGCAAGGAAAGGAGGATTGTCCTTTTTTTGTCCTTTCCTTTTTATATATTTGTATATCAAATTTTAACAAAACAATTGTAAATGGAAAAGATTTTTTGGGTATGCTTATTTTGGATACCAATGACCTTGAATGCTCAGGAATATATCCCTCTTGAAGATTTATCTTTCTTTAAATCTACTGGGAAAACAAATTGGAAATTAGCTAAGGATGCTTCCGCTGATCTTTCAAAAAAAGATATATTTACGCTTACACCTGGTACGGGTGTATTGGTGAATCTACCTTCTGAAGGTAATATGTCAAATCTTCATTCAGCAAAAGAATATGGAGACGTTGACATAAGCTTTGATTTTATGATGTCCGCTCATTCTAATTCCGGCTTTTATTTGCAGGGTAGATATGAGGTTCAATTATTGGATTCATGGGGTGTTTTAAATCCAACGACGGCCGATTGTGGTGGTATATATCAGAGATTCAAGCAAGGTCCTCCCCTTGTAACCTACGAAGGTTATGCTCCCAGGGTAAACGCTTGTCTGGCTCCCGGCTTATGGCAACACATAGATATTTCTTTTCAAGCGCCAAGGTTTGATGGTAATGGAAAAAAAATATCCGATGCAAAAATGATTCAAATTAAGCTTAACGGTGCCGTCATTCATGAAAACGTAAACCTTAGCGGTCCCACAGGAGGTTCAATTTCTGAAAAGGAAACTGAAAAAGGACCTTTTGTCATACAAGGAGATCACGGTTCTGTGGCTTTCAGACATTTCAGTGTGAAAGACCTGAGCGACAAACCCGCCTATTTAGATCCTGTTAATTATCAGGTTTATTTTGGAGAATTCAAAGGTCGCGAAGAATTATCAGCTAAGAAACCTGAAGTAACAGCAACTACAGATAAGCTTACCTGGGATCTTACTTCAAATACTTCTCAATTCGCAAATAGCATAAAAACAATGCTAAATATTCCTACCGCCGGAGAACATAGAATTGAATTTGAAATTAAAGGAAAGTATTTTATTCAGATAAATGGCAAGGAGGTTTATGCAGAACCTAAAGAGGAAGATAATAATCGAAGAACTCTTATCCTTAACTTGCCGGCAGGAAAGGTTCCGTTTGAAATTATTCAAATTAAAACAGATAAAAGGGTTAATAATACTTTGGGATTTTGGATAAGCGGTCCAAATTTCAGGAATACCCCCCTTCATGGCACAGGCTCTTATCTATCTGCATCGACTAGTGAAGAAATTTCCCTTGATGCAAGTACTCCCAGAGTATTTCGTTCTTTCATGGATGTAATGAAAAATGGTAAAAGGATAAAAAGAGTGGTCCATGCCGTAAATGTGGGAAGTCCTGACAAATTGCATTACACCTTTGACCTGGATAATGCCAATATCGTTCAGATATGGAAAGGAAACTTTTTAAATACAACCCCAATGTGGGATGATCGTGGTGATGGTTCGTCCAGACCTTTAGGTGCTGTTTTAACGCTTTCTCCCAATGCTTTTTTTACCAGTAAATCGACTGTTTTTAGTCAGGATAATTTAGGTGAAAATCTATTGATAAAAGGCTATGAACTTGATAATGAAGATATTCCAACCTTTAATTATTTGCTTGACGGTGCTGATATTCTTGACAAAACCATTTTGGTTAATAAAAAGCATTTCCAAAGAACGCTGACAATAAAAAATCCTAATCCCAATCAGATTTGTCGACTTGCCGTGGGTAGTGACATAATAAAAACCGGGGAAAACAGATATCTTATAGATGGGAGTGCCTATTATATCGAAGTCTCGGGAGCAACGATTGAAACGGGAGATAATCAAAAAGCATTGGTTATTCCAGCTTCAGACAAAGTTCAATATTCAATTATTTGGTAAATCATCAATGACCATAAAATGAAAAGCAATCTTTTAATTCTACTTTTTTTATATTCATTTTCTGTTTTTGCTCAAGATCCAACAGAAAACGATTACTACAGAATAGCAAAAATATCTATTCCTGAGGGAATTATTCTGGAGGCAGGCGGCATGGCAACCATGTCAAATGGTAATGTTGTCGTATCCTCCAGGCGGGGTGATGTTTACATTGTCGAGAATCCATATTCCACAAAGCCCTATTTCCGGAAATTTGCTACTGGCTTACATGAAATATTAGGCTTAGCCATTAAGGACGACGTTATTTATTGTGCTCAGCGAGGTGAATTAACACGCCTGGTTGACAAAAATAGAGATGGAAAAGCAGACAAATACGAAACTGTTTATTCCTGGCCCATCTCTGGTCATTACCATGAATATTCTTACGGACCCAAAATAGGACCCGATGGTTCCTTTTATGTGACGGCGAATGTTGCCTTTGGCAGTTCTGACTGGTGGGCGGGAAAATCACTTGTTCCATGGAGAGGTTGGACGATGAAAATTAGTGCTGACGGTAAAATGGAGCCTTTTGCTGCCGGCATGCGCTCTCCCTGTGGTATTGGAATGATTAACGGCGATTTTTTTTATGGTGATAATCAAGGGGATTGGCAAGGTTCTGGTTTCATATCTCATGTGGAAAAAGGGGACTTTTTAGGGCATCCAGCTTCTCTTGCTTGGGCTGATAAACCTAATTCACCTGTAAAAATGAGAAAAGAAGAAATTTTTGCTATGGTAGATCCACGTGATAATCCGAGAGTTAAGCCAGAATATGTTGAAAAGGAAGCGCTACCTCAAACTACTATTTTTGATATGAGTAAAGCGATACCTGGAAAAGGCATAAAACCACCCGCAGTTTGGCTTCCTCATGGAGTTTTAGGCGTTTCTACCTCTGAAATCATTGCCGATGAAACCCAGGGTGGATTCGGTCCATTTTCAGGTCAACTTTTTGTTGGTGATCAGGGAATGTCAAAAATCGCCAGGGTTTTTCTTGAAAAAGTAAATGGCCAATATCAAGGTGCTGCCTTCGATTTTCGCTCAGGATTCAGATCAGGTGTATTGAGAATGTCCTGGGGAAATGACCATAGCTTATTTGTTGGTGGAACAAATAGAGGTTGGGGATCTATTGGAAATGAGGCATTTGGCTTGGAAAGACTCATTTTTACAGGAAAAATGCCATTTGAAATGAAATCAGTAAAAGCTATGCCTGATGGATTTGAGATTGAGTTTACCCTTCCTGTGAATAAAAAATTAGCCGCTGATGTTAATAATTATGACGTCAGTAGCTTTACCTATAAATATCATCCTGTATATGGCAGCCCTATGGTTAACATAGGTGAAAATCCTGTAAGAGGTGCTATCGTTTCAGAAGATGGCCTGAAGGTGAGAATTGTTGTGGATGCACTTAGAGCAGGTTATATTCATGCGGTAGTGCCTGAAGGCGTTCTCTCTCAAAATGAAAACTTACCGTTATTACATAAGACAGCATACTATACCCTAAACGCTATTCCTTCCGGGAGTAAAGCTAATGTCACGCTGGTAACACCAAAATCAAAAGCAGAAAGAGAAAGAATTGACGCAGGGAAACAGGTAAATTCTCCCGATAATCAAATGAAAGAGGCAGCTCCTAAAGGAACACCAAAACCAAGTACTTCTTCTAGTACAGTTATTTCTGATAAAGAGGCAATGGCCTTGTTAACAAAGCATACCTGTGTTGCATGTCATAAGGATAAAGAACGTGCGGTTGGTCCTTCTTTTGCCGATATTGCTAAACGTAAATATACAGTAGCTCAAATGGAGGCTTTAATTGTGGCACCAAAGCCAGAAAATTGGCCTGATTATGCCACGCCTATGGCGCCAATGGGACATGTTCCACGCACCGATATCCGTAAACTTGCCGCCTGGATTAATACCAGAAAATAAAAAATTAAAACGAGGCTGTCTAAAAAGATAGCCTCGTTTTTTATGCAACTTTATACTTTGAGCTAACAGGGACGCTTTTGACGCGGTGTTTGCAGGGTTCTGCACAGTGTTTCGCAGGGGCGAGCGGGTAATTGCGAGTAGAGACGCGATGCTTCGCGTCTTCCCCCCGATAGGTCTTATTTTTATATCAATCCCTAACACGCGATGCTGAATCAGGATCCTCTGCATTCTAAGGATTACCGTTTTTTCGTAGAAATCAGTATCAGGGCTATTTTTAAAGAATTGTTAAATCTGTAAACTTTTTTTAGGACGGGTCATTATTCTAATACAAATTTACAATGTCCATGCCCCCCCTGGGGTCACACGTCTATAGCCCATCATGCCCCCGGCGGCACAAATTTTCACAAAATCCCCATCATGCCCCTGGCGGCACAAATCTCCACAAATATTTTAGAGCATTAAAAATAGTCCTAATACAAATTCACCCTGCCCATGACCCCTCCAGGGTCACACGTCTATACCTCATCATGCCCTAGGCGGCACAAATCTCCTTATTTTTTTTATAAAATCACTGGTTTTTCTGCATAGACCGTTACACTGAAAATACCTGTGTTTCCATTTTTAAAATCCTCCAGTGCTGCGTTATCAAGATATTTACTCAAAATATCATCAGGAATAATAATGGGTTTTTCCTTTTGTACGGAAATATTTAAGAAGCCATTGGTTGAAATGAGCGCTAGGTAATCCTCTTTTTGAATAGCCCCCGCAACGCAACCTGCATACATTTCAGCATCCTTTTGTAAATTTTCCGGCAATTCCCCAATGAGCACCACATCAGAAATACTGAAATGTCCGCCGGGCTTCAATACCCGGTAAATTTCTTTGATGACCCCTTCTTTGTTTGGTACCAAATTGAGGACACAATTGCTAACCACCACATCGGCAACATTTGATTCAACAGGCATCTCCTCGATATCACCTTGCAAAAAATGCACATTAGTAAATCCAAGCTTTTTTGCATTAATTCTCGCCTTTTCTATCATGGCTGTCGTGAAGTCAATACCAATAACATTCCCTGTTTCACCAACTTCTTCCCTAGCAATAAAACAATCATTTCCTGCACCACTTCCTAAATCAATCACCGTATTTCCTTTTTGAATTTTTGCATATTGTGTTGGTAATCCACAGCCCAAACCCAAATCAGCGTCAGGATTATATCCTAATAGATCAGTGTAATCATCGGTCATAATATTATACACTTCCGTAGAGCAGCCTCCTGCGCCACAACAAGAAGATTGATTAACCTCTTTTTCTTGCAAAGCAATTTCACTGTATTTTTGCTTCACAATCTCCTTGAGTTGAACATCCGTTTTCATTTTCCCTAAATTAAAATGTTTGAAAAAATCATTCCATAATACTTGTACCTGCTCCCATTTTTGGTCGTCGATACAGTAACAAACTTTAGTGCCTTCAATGTCACCTTTTATTAATCCAACCGATTTTAATTCTTTTAAATGTTGAGAAACTGTACTCTGAGCAAGGGGCAATTCATCTACAATATCCCCGCAAATACAAGTATTTCTTGCTTTCAGTAAGTTAAGGATGGCTATTCTCGCCGGATGAGCTAATGCTTTGGCGTATTTAGCAATCTCAATTTCTGTTTGAATAAAATCAGTCGGTTTGGCAGCAATCATAAGGCATTTGTATTAATCGTAAAATTACGATTAATATTTGAAAATGTCAATACAATGAAAAAAATCTTTCAAAAAGGATGACGCCTAAAAGAGGTAGGAATTCAAACTCAGGATTCTGCCAATACAATTAAAAAGTCCCCTTGTTCAAACTGTATAGATTTTGATTTTAGTGGATTCAACACTATACCAAATCTACCATTATCATATTCTTTTTGACTTAGCTTTCTATAACCAATAGCGGTATGTCCCATTTTTGAAGCACTTTCTATCACCTGGTAAAAATCCGTGGGTTGATGGACATCTAAATACTCCTCCACCGGATTCAGGTAAATCTCTGCCCCTTCATCATTAAATAAAGAATCATATACTTTTTCCAGATCTTTATTTTCAGCAATTTGCGTCATTAAAAGACTCAGAAGATTATCACTAACGATAAAATCATCTGCTTTGGCCACCTCTGCCAATTCTCTGTTTTGAACATCCAGCATTTCCGATACCACTGAAAAATCCTTACCTGATTTTTCAGAAATATCGCGAAGATGAACAAGACAAATTAGGGTAATAGCATCGGAGATTTGAATACTCCCCTTATCCATATAACTTAAAACAATAATATGATTAAATGATTCAATTCGTAACTCGTCCAAAGTATTTCTATCATTGATATTACCATGTTGAAAGTAGAGGGTAATATTTTGAAGCTCCTCAGACAGCAAGGTAAGGGAATCTTTGACATCCTCAATTTCACCCAAAATACTCACGGAAGAACCTTTGACAACATAATGATCTAATTCTTCAATAATTTTCTTTCCTTTACGATTCCAACCTAAAATCAAGGTAGTTTCCAGTTCTTTCTCTCTTTTAGCAGCCGGTATGAAGTTTACAGGTAATATTTCTTTAGGAATGAGCAATCTGTTAATTTTACTATCATCCTCAGCGATTAAAATGATTTGATCATCCTTTTCAACCAAATAATTCATATCTGGATTGAGTAATACCTCCTTATTTGCTGTAAAGATTCCCATTACACAAGAGTCTTCGAAAGAATATAAACATTGTTTAAAAGTCATTCCTGGAATTCCATGATCTGAATAAAAATAAATTTCATCTCCTTCAAATTGCAATAAATCTGAATAAATAATACTTAGTCCTGACTGTCGACAGGTTTGAGCAGTTAATCTGGAAATTAGATCTGAAGAAAAGACATACGAAACCTCTTTTCCACCTACTAAATTGGCTACTTGCCTATTTTCATTATCTTTAATTTCTGCAACAATATGATAGGGCTCTTTTTTCCTGTTCTTATTTCCAGTAATACTTAAAACAGATTTAATAACTTGATTATCAGGATTTTCTTCATTTTCAGGACTTAGAAGGATAATAGATTTTGCTTCATTATAATTTACCATTAACAAGTCGCGTAAATCCAATGGATTACCGCTGCGAACAATAATTTTAGATGTTTTAGTGTCTGAAATTTTAGATCGAATATCATCTTCCATTTCCACTTTATCTTTATCAGCAAGTACAACAATGACTGCTTTTTTATTACTTTCATTTGCGAGACACAACTCAGAAATAACGGAATAAATCATAGAGCTATACCCTAAAATCAAGGTATGATTGGTTTCAATAACTTTTGATTTACCCTTTCTTAGATTGGAAATACTTTCATCAATTCCACTTGATATAGAGCCAATCAAGGAAGAGAAAATAAATAAACCTGCGATAGTTATGAGTAGCATAAAGAGTCGGAAAGCCCAACCTTCGTCACCAGTCACCGTTCCGGCGTCCAGCACTCTCATTAAGCTTTGCCACATACCTTCAGTCAAATCAAAAGGTTCATTTTCTATTGGATTTGCACTTAATCCAAATATAAAAAGAAGGATACCTGCTAAGATTACTAATAGAAACGTGACCAGAGCCAACCAGGAAATAATGGCGATTGGACCATTTGAGAGGGTATTATCAAAATTATACCTTAATTTTTCTTTAAAGCTTGCCTTTGTCATAATTATCTAAAGTTTAACTAAATGTAGTAAAATTATTAATTCTCACAATTTAAATCAGGTTAATTTGTAGAATTATTATTTTTAGAAATGAAAAAAACAACCAACCTTCAACGTCTTACCTTTTTAGGTCTTCTTTTTATAGTTAAACCTTTATTTTCACAAAATAATGCAACTTCAAGTGTACCGGATAGTTTAATATCTCTTGACCTTAATGAGGTCATTTTTACGGGTAAAAAATTGAAATCCAATGTTTTTAATACGGCGGAATCCATATCCATCCTTCATTCAAAAGCACTTTCCTTAAATTCCCAGCGAAATACACCTGAGTTATTAAATGAAGCACCAGGAGTATTTCTTCAAAAGACAAATCATGGTGGAGGTTCTGCGTTTCTAAGAGGTTTAACTGGCAATCAAGTATTATATTTAATTGATGGCATTAGGATAAATAATGCCATTACCCGTTATGGCCCCAATCAATATTTGAACACCATTGATCGGTTTAGCTTAGAAAGAATTGAGATTGTTCGTGGTTCTGGTTCTGTACTTTTTGGCTCTGACGCAATAGGTGGTGTAATAAATATGTTGAGTATAAATCCAGATGTAAATCAACAAAAGGCGTTATCTGGTAAAATTTCTACCAGAATAGGCTCTAACCATCTGGAAGAAAGTTTAAATGGAAGAATAAGTTATAAAAATAAGGAAAGTTGGTTGACCTCGGGCATCACAACCCGTTCCTTTGGTGATTTGATTGGCGGAAAAAACACCAAGTTACAGCATCCCAGTGGCTATGACGAATTTTGCTATGACGTAAAAACTAATATACAAATTAACAAAAGGCATACGATTCAAGGTCTTTTACAGTACGTCCACCAAAAAGATGTGCCGGTTTATCATAAATATATATTGGAAAATTTTGCCCTTAATAAAATGGATCCTCAAAAAAGGAGTCTGGCGTATGTCGGTTATACTTACACTCCTGAAAAAGGATTTATCCAAAACATAAAATTCACTCCCAATATCCAGCAAGTCGCAGAGAGCAGATGGAGTAAAAAAAATAACAGCAACCTGACTACGATTGAAAATGATACAGTAGAAATATTTGGTGTATTGACTGAATTGAATACCTTAAAAAATATAGGGGATTGGAAATGGTCGGGAAGTCATGGATTTGACCTTTATCATGACAAAGTAAACAGTAATAGGATTCAAATGTATGATAATAATACGCCTATATTTAAAAGGGGACTTTATCCTGATGATGCTACGCAAATCAGTTATGCTTTTTTTACCAACCAACATATCGAAAAAAATAAATTTCAGGTAACCCTGGGAAATCGTATCCAGTTCCTTTCCTTACAAATTCCCATTGACAATGGGCAGATTATAAATATTCAACCCAAGGCATGGGTAGGAAATTTTTATGTAGCACAATCCATATTACCGAAATTAAAATTGATTTACGGGTTAAATACCGGATTTAGAGCACCAAATATAGATGATTTAGGTAGCCTGGGCATTGTAGATTTCAGATATGAGATACCCAACTATGAATTAAGACCTGAAAAATCGGCACAAATACAAATAGGTTACAAATGGAATGGACCTAAATTTAACTGGGAAACCTATACTTATTATAATCGCCTGAAGGACATTGTCGTACGAAACAAGAAAGGAAATGAAACAATAGATGGTTACCCAGTTTACATCAAGGAAAATGCAGAAAACGGTTATATTATGGGTTTGGAGACAAATTTTCAATATATCCTGGGCAGATCCTTACAATTGACAGGTAGCCTTACCTATACCTATGGACAAAATACAAGTAAGAAAGAACCTATTAGAAGAATCCCTCCACTTTTTGGTTATGTCAATATTCAATATCAAAAGGAGAAATATTGGGCTAAATTATTTTTTCAACTGGCTGGTAAACAGCAAAGGCTTGCCGCCGGCGATATTTCTGACAATAGGATTGGCCGCTTGGGAACGCCCGGCTGGAGCGTAATCAATATATCCAATGGATTCAATTTCAAAAAAATAGATATAAATCTTACGCTCCAGAATGTATTGGACAAGGATTATAAATTCCATGGATCTGGAATTAATGGCGTTGGCAGATCCTTAATTCTTGAATTTAGCTGGTCCATTTGACGATTTCTTACCTGATTTTTCCTCACGTTCCTTAGCCTGTCGTTTCATTTCTTTCATGTCATCCATTTCAGGACTTTCTTTTAGTGCCTTCCAGTCAAATTTCTCATCAAAAGGATCCAATGCTTTTTGCGGGTCAAAAATCCTGGCATCTACGGGTAAGGCAATATAGGGAGAAAAATCAGGCTTATCGGTAAACATATCAGATAAATCGGAGGCAGAAGCATCGTATTGATTCAGATAAGGAATGCCCAGTATATTCCAGAATGTCTTGAAAATACTACCGAAGCTGCTATGAGTATGGCTGATATGATTGCGTTTTGTATAAGGAGATATAGCCATTAGCACGCTTCTATGGGCATCAACGTGATCTACCCCACCCTGCGCATCATCTTCTGTTATCAAAATGAGCATATTTTTCCAATAAGGTGTTTTTGATAAAAACTCAACGATTCTGCCTACTGCCAGGTCATTATCGGCCATATAACTCTCCTTAAATGGGTAACCAGCCTCGGGTCTTTCTCCGGAACCATGATCATTTGGCAAAATAACAGTAAGCATACTGGGTAAACTATCTTTTCCGGGACCCCATTTCTCATTGAATTCCTTTTCAAAAACAGTCATTCTGAACTGGTCAGGAATGGCCATATTGTAAGTAGCAAATTCGTAACTGGTTCTATCTAATAAAGGGGTTGGCATCGGATAATTTGCTTTATGGCGAATGCCGCCATATTTGTAAGTGTCTTTATAATCAGCAGGTTCGAACATAACACCAAAACCAAAATTAAAGTACGATTTATCATGTCTGTACAAATGATCCCACATGGAACCTGCTTCGTTATAATCTTCAGGGAAAATGGCTCCAGCAGCTCCGTTTATTCCTAAATTCCCGGGAGCTTCTGAATTTTCCTTATGCTCTCTGTTATTTCCATAATTAGCCGGCGTCGTAGCCTCTACCCATTCATTGGGATAAGTATTTGCCAACCAACGATGGCCGTCCGCTGAAACATCGGAATCGACATAAAAATTATCACTTATCGCAAAGCGTTCAGCCAATTTTATATGGTTTGGCATAACATTTACATTTTCAATGACATTAGATTTATTTTTATTAGACACAGTACGGTTTAATCCAAAAGGTGCCAACGTAGAGTCCCCCAGCCCATTCTTCATTTGGCCGAAAATATCGTCATACGTTCTATTTTCTTTTGAAATGAAAACAATGTGTTTGATTGGGGAATCTTTTTGCCCTGGAAAAAGTGGAATAGGATTATTCTTTCTGGCATTATATATTGGGCTATTAGCGGGAATAATTTTAAAATTATTCTCAATCACCTGTTTCGTTAAGGCAGGTAATTGATCATCCGTTGGAACATCAGTAACCTGAACGGCACCATGCATTAAATTGCCAATATAACTTCCCGACACACCCATTTTAAAGGTAGAACCGCCATTGGGACCACTTCCAAAGCCCTTTGCATTGGAAATGATTAATTTTTTACCATCGGGTGAAACCTTTAATTTAGCTGGAAACCAAGCCGTAGGAATATGTCCCAAAACCTTTAATGTACTTACATCTATCACAGCCACAGCGTTAATGCCAGATTCTGCCACATAAATTCTTTTTTCGTCAGGTGAAACCGCTAATCCAAAAGGAATAATACCTCTTAATGTAGCTAGCTTTTCTTCGGGCGCAAGCTTAATATGGGTTACAATTTGCTGGTTTTCAGCGTTCAGCACGGTAATATTATCATTATTTCCATTACTAATAAATACATATTTCCCTGCAACGACCATAGAATTGGGACTTGAGCCACCCACGGCAGGAATGCCTTCAACCAGGTCACCAATTAAATGTCCTGTTTTTATTTTAGCTGTTACCCGAGGCTGCAAATTATTTTCAACATTCACCGCCCAAACAGAAAAAGACTCCTCAGCATTAATGGGTCCCAATCCGGGTACTAATATAGAATCATTCTGATAACCACGCTCAGCCTCAGGCGTATTATAGGCAAATACAGGTTTTTTAACGGAAGTCTTTTTCCACTCACCCTCTTCTTTTTTCCAGATATAGTCATATTGATACATTCCCACATTAGCCACATAGACTGTTTTCTCGTCTTTTGATAAAGCGATGCCAAAAGGATAGCGACCCACGGGACAAGAAGAAATCAGTTTTTTCTCAATAACATCTACAATTAGTATTCTGAATCCTATTTGATCCACTGCAAAAAGATATCGTCCATCCTTACTTAACACCATGTCACCAATGTATCCATGTAAATAATTAAACTTATTATTTTTAAAACTGCAGTCAATATCTCCTTTCGATTTACCCGTATTTGCATCAAAAGAATAAATTTTATTAGCTTGTCCACCTGCAGCGTAAACGGTTTGATTATCGGGAGAAATAGCAATACCCATGAAAACAGATTCCAAAACCCCTTTATCACTTTTTACGGTGGGTGGAATCTGAGTTATTTGAGGATTATCTGTTAGAATATTTTTTAAAATACTTATGGATATTGGGCTCGTTCCAGAATTAGCTGTAATAGCGATAGAGCCATCCATACTGAGGGTTAAGCCATAAGGATGCGGAGCGACTTGATGCACTTTTCCGGAAGGTGTGATGACCCTGCCGTTAGGAATAATGGTTTTACCGTTTTTATCAATCTTTACATAACCATCACCAGCGGGTGCAGAAATGATAAATGGTACCGATTGGGCATGTGTTAAAATGGAAATACCCACTAAAAGAACAAGAAAAAATAGTTGTCGCATGTTGTTTTTCTTCAAATCTACTTAAAATTTTACCATCTTTATACGGATTTTTAGTCCTATTTATAAAGCAAATGATTAATTAACATGACCTTTACATTAAACCGACCTAAAATTAAAATTTGCTGTATCAGCAGTTTGGAAGAAGCTTTTCTTGCCATAAAACATGGTACTGATGCACTTGGACTTGTTGGAAATATGCCCAGTGGACCTGGTATAATATCGGATGAACTCATTTCACAAATAACTAAGCATATACCTCCTCCTATAGCGACTTTCTTGCTCACAAGTGAAAGGAAAGCATCAGATATTATAGCTCATCATCAAAAGGTACATACAAATACCATACAAATAGTCGATTCCTTATTAGAAATGGACTATGCCAAGATTAGAGAAGCTATTCCAACTGTAAAAATAGTACAGGTTATTCATGTTCTAAATGAAAAACAAATAGAGGAAGCGCTGGAGGTTGAGCCATGGGTGGATGCTATTCTCCTGGATAGCGGAAATCCTAATCTGAAGGTTAAAATTTTAGGCGGAACGGGAAATTCACATGACTGGAAGTTAAGTAGAAAAATCAGGGAGGCGGTGAAAAAACCAGTTTTTTTAGCCGGTGGCATAAATGCTCAAAATGTGCAACAAGCTATAGAGGAAGTCAATCCTTACGGCATAGATTTATGCAGTAGCGTAAGAACAAACGGACAGTTAGATGCCTCAAAGCTGGATATTTTTTTTAAGGCTATTCATATTTCTTAAACATTTAAATGTTGAGAATGTTAGGCTTAAAAAAAAATAAACATGGACAGAAGAACTTTTATTCAAGAATTAAGAGTACCCGTTTTAGCCACTTGTGCCATTTGCTTAGGGTCATGTGCTAAAGACGATATTACTACGCCAGGTGGAGGTAATACGGGGGGTAACAATACAGGTGGAAACACCACGAATAGTTTTAAAGTCGATTTAACTAAAGAACTTCAAGCCGTTGGTTCTTTTATTTTTAACGATAAAATTATTGTAGTTCGTCTAGCCGCTGGAAGCGTCCCATCTTCTTTTGTTGCCTTGCAAAGAGCATGCACTCATCAGGGAACCGACGTCAATTGGAACGCATCTAAAAATGAATTCGTTTGTCCGAATCATGGCGCTCGTTTTAATACTTCAGGACAAAATATTGGAGGTCAATCTACCAGCGCTTTACCTGTGTACGCCATCAGTATTTCAGGAACCACGCTATCTGTTGGATAATTACTCCTCTTTGTTTTTTTCCAGAAATTTTAAGAATGGCTTTGAACCAAGGACGTTTACTTCCCCTCTCAGGCCTTTAACAAATCGAGCTGGGGGTGCAAAACTTTGAACTTTAACCTTAAAATGAAATCTACCCGTGCCATACATTTCATTAACGAATGGCTTGCACATTGGGAATTCGTCTTTAAGAATTAAATAAGCTCTCATTGACATGTCCAGCTCGATGGTTTTATCGAGACTAGTACCTTGAAATCCAAAGATATCAGGTTTATTATACTTGTGTTGTTCTTCAAATTTGAAGGTTGCTTTAGTTATTTGTACCTCTGAAATACGCTCAACTTTAAAATATTTATTTTCACCCGATGAAACCTCGTAGGCAACAATAGCCTCATAATTAGGTGTAAATGCTATGGGTTCTACTAATCGATCTGATACTATCTGGCTATTTGCAGAATAATAATTTTTAAGAATTACCTGATTTTTCTGAGTGATAGCCTCGTAAAGGTTAAATATAATTTGAGAAAGATGCGCTTTAAAAATATTTTCTGCACCTACATTTGCTACCGTCAGTCCTTGTATTTTCTGTAATACACTTTGTGATAAATTATGTTGATTTCCTACACTTTGAACCAGTTTAACCAAGTAATCTATCTCTTGATCGGAAAGATTCAATGACTTTTTATCCACATCAGCAGGTAAAAAGTACCTGTTTTCATCGTCCTTTAATACTTTGATACCTAGCTCCGCTAAAAGATCCAGGTATCTATACACCGAGCGTTCAGAAATATCCAATAAACTTACCAAGGTTTTCATACCTTTCGATGGCCTGGCTTTTAAAAAGTTAATCAACTCAAAAACCCTGAAAATTCTATTTTGATTGAACATAAATGAATATTTTTTCAAATAAAGTCATTTTTTTTTGCTTTTGAAAACTTACTGACCTTAATTGGCAAAATAAAGTATTTATTTTGTAATAATTTTAGTTTTCAGCCAAGCCACCTTAGCTATTCAGCCAGTTAGGGTGGTTTTTTATTGAATATATTTTTTCCGGTACCATATAAAAGGTAAAAAGAAAAAATTCAAACCGATAATAGAAGGTAATATCCATTCTAATTTATTTATGGCCAGTAGGAATGACATAATCAATAATTGAAATCCTAATCCATACATTGATAAAAAAGTCATAAACAAAGAAGGAAATGAAGTAGCTTTTGAGGCTTTGGGGTCTAAATAGTAAATAATTTTATCAAAAAGACCATAGCTTAACTTATACCATTGGAATAAAAAATTAACCTTTCGCTGACTTTCGCCCGGATAAGCATCTGGTGCATTTATTTCAAATATTTGACTTGTATGATCACTCCCGGCTGACTTATTTCGCAAGATTACGTAGTAATAATTATAAAGAGTACCCTGGGTTTGCAAACTAAAAAAGGCAATGAGCATGATGAAAATGGAGACATCAGATTTCCAATAGAAGACCATTAAAAACATAAAATTTAACATAAGATCAAAAATGCTATCCAGATACCTGCCCACATAAGAAGGTTTATTTCTCATTCTTGCTAACTCTCCATCGGCTGCATCGATGACTGATTTTAGAATGATAAAGAAGGCAGCCAGATAAAAATGGTCTGTGAGGATAAAATAAATAGCCAGCAATCCGCTAAGACCAAATAGAAAGGTCAGATGAACAGGCGTTATGCTTGTATTGAGAGAGGCTCTGGAAATAAATTTTGCAAAAAATCTGCCATAATCAGATAAATCCAAAAATTTATCTTTGTCAATAAGTTTAGGCATTATAATACTTAAAAGATGATTTTAATTAATTCCTTTTTAGGAAATTCGGGATAAAGCGCGGTACTTTTTCCTGATATTCTTTATATTTCGGATATTTAGATGCTGAAATTTCCTCTGAAAAATTGGCACTTCCCCTGAATAAAAGAATTAAAAGAATAGCGCCACCTATAGACCAATTAAACCATTGACCCGTAGCCTGGACGCTGAACAGATACAAAATAACCCATATAGCTTGTTCTGCGGCATAATTAGGATGTCTGACAAAAGCCCATAAACCTTTAGATACAAATCCGTCTTCATATATCCCCAGGTCCTTATCGCTGTACATTCTATTATATTTTTCTGTTTGAAAATCGTATTGCTGCTGATCGGCAATATATTCAATGAATATGGCTGCCAAAAAAAGGAAAGCAAGAAGGTAATCAATCATTCCCACTGCAGCCACATTTTCTGCATACACGGCAATTACGGGTAGCGTAATAAGAAAAATGAGGGTATTCTGGTAGAAGCAAATGAATCCCAAATTAAAAAGAGTCCAAATGAAAGGATTTTTAAGACCTGGTTTTTTTCGTAATATCGCCCAGCGATAATCCTCTTCACCTTCCCAAAATTTCCATGAATATGCTCCCCTTCTGGCAAAATTATAAGTAAGTCTCACTCCCCAGAGTGTAACTAAAATAGCCATAATTAACATCCTGTCATTCCACTGACCCAGATAAGCCATATACCAAACATAAACAACGGGTACAATACTCCATAGTTTGTCCACCTGCGAATAATTTTCTGTCAACTGCCCTACGGTAAAAGTGAATAAAATAACAGCTACTGCGATATAATAGGAATTTTCAATCATATTCCATTGAATATCATTGGGTGGCGTACCAAAATAGAACGCACAGACTGGTAAAATAAAAAGGGTAATGAGCAGAAAAAATACCGTCTTTTTCATGATTTTTTGGAGTTTGTTTACTATTCGAGGTAACAAAAGTCGGTAAAACTAACTAAAATGCTCCTCATTATAAGTAGTTCTCTAAATAAAATTAAAATATACCTTAGCTTTGGTATTATTCAAAAACTCATTTACTTTTTAACACATTAATTTTTATTATCTTCCATAATTTAAATGGCAAAAAATGAAATATCTAATTTTCCTTTTCCTTTGTTTTTCTTTGGTTGTACAAAGTCAAACAACCGAGTTTTTTTCTCCCAATTCCTTTGTTGATAAGGACAGGATAGAAAAAATAAAAAGCACGTTTTCCCTGGTCGAAAAAATGTACAGCGACCATTCAGTAAAAAATCATTTTCCAGGTTATTCCTTCGGCATAGTGGTGGACGGACAACTCATTTTTAAGGGTAGTGGTGGGTTTTCCAACCTGGAAAATAAAACGCCTGCCTCTTCTTCCACCCTATTCAGAATTGCCTCCATGTCTAAAAGTTTCACCACTGCGGCTATTTTAAAACTGCGGGATGAAGGAAAATTGAGCTTAGATGATCCTATTGAAAAATACCTGCCAGGTATTAAAAATCAAAAATTAACAGTGGACGGGCCTCCCATCAGCATAAGACATTGTATGAATCATTTAGCTGGTTTTCCAGAGGATAATCCATGGGGAGACAGACAGTTAGCAGATTCTGAGGAAGACCTGATACAACTTATAGGTAAAACCTTGTCCTTTTCCAATACGCCAGGTGTTTCTTATGAATATAGTAATCTGGGATTCACCATACTCGGTTATATTATTCATAAAGTTTCTGGTTTACCCTATAATGAATACATTCAAAAAAATATTCTTAGGCCTATTGGCATGCAGAATACAACCTACGAGTATTCAGAAGTGAAACCAGAATTATTAGCGCAGGGCTACCGTTTCATAGATGGAGAATGGAAAATTGAACCCTTATTAGCCGATGGAATTTATGGTGCGATGGGAGGAATGATTACCTCCATAGATGAGTTTAGCCAATACGTTTCCCTTCATCAACA
Source organism: Saprospiraceae bacterium (assembly GCA_021299835.1). Classification (GTDB taxonomy): domain Bacteria; phylum Bacteroidota; class Bacteroidia; order Chitinophagales; family Saprospiraceae; genus BJGN01. The sequence continues at coordinate 56,289 of JAJTER010000024.1, forward strand.
GGCCTGGCCAGAACGAAATGATGCGGACAAAATGCCTATTAAAAGGGGAACCCTTAGAGAAATGCATGTTCCTCAAGCCTTTATAGGTCTAAATCCTGGATACACTTTGCCAAATGGTAAAAAAATGGCTACCACGTCTAGTTATACTTTTGGGCTGAATTGGATGAAAGACCAATGGGGAAAGACGAGTTTGGGACATAGTGGAGGCTTACCAGGTTTTGGTAGTAATTGGCGTTTTATGCCGGAATATGGTATTGGCGTCATTTATTTTGCCAATGTCACTTATGCCCCAACCTCCGGACTTAATGTCGCTATACTTGACACCATCATTCAATTAGCCCAATTAAAACCGAGGAGCGTTTCTATCTCACCTATATTGGCGAAAAGACAAAAAGAAATGATAGACCTTTTACCATCCTGGGAAAATTTGACCGATATTTTTGCTGACAATTTCTTTGCTGATTATATTTTGAAGGATCTAAAGACAGAATCAAACACTTTATTTTCAGCTGCAGGTAAAATCATTTCGGTTTCGCCTATTTTTCCTGAAAATCAATTAAGGGGCTATTGTATTTTGAAGGGAGAGAAAAAATCATTAAAATTGAGCTTTACGTTAACTCCTGAAGTCCCTGCCCGTATTCAGGAATACCATTTGACAGAAATAAAATAAAAAAAAAGACCGGAATCTCACCTGAGGGAGATTCCGGTTACCTATTACTCTCGATTTAACTTTTATACTATATCTTAATTAAAGATTATATGGTTCTATTGTGTAAACAAAGATAAACGGGAGTAGTCTCTAATCATATACTCATAAATGAGTATTTTTTATACCCAACCATTCTTTATTGACCTATTTACCAATTCCAACGTATTTTTTACGTCACATTTAGACAGCATATTCCTTCTATGTGTGCTGACCGTTTCCCTTGAAATAAATAACTCTTTGGCAATTTCTTCACTCGTTTTACCTTGAATCAGCTTATTCAATATTTCTTTTTCTCTCGGTGAAAACCGCTCTTTTGGTTTTAAAAAGGAAAATTTTCCTTCAACCTGAACATTTTCATAAGTGGGTTCTCCATCCAAACCAATAAAAGAAAGAACAGGAAGGCCTTCTTTTTTCAAATCTGTAATATCTGAATGAATACCCATTGTCTTTACAATGGCTCCTTTATCATCCGTTTCAATGGTTACCATTTGTTGTAACACTCTGACATAATGTCGCTCCTTATGTTTTAACCGATAATCATACCTTACCTTATACTTAAATATTTTTTCCACAGGTAATTCATTAAAAAATTCCCTTACTTTCGACTCATTAGCTATGACCACGGGTAGATCGATTGGATGAACCAATGAAAGCATTTTTTCCATGGACATTTCATCCGGTTCATACCCCAGAACGTCAATAGTACCTTTACTGAAATTATTTAGATTAACGTCTTTAATATCTGAAAGAAAAAAATAAGATTTACCTATCATAAAGAGAGCTAACCTATTTTCCTGAAGGATATCAATGAAAGCTACATTTTGTTTTGTTGAATCACCATAACTTTGATCATTCCAAATTTTATCTACTAGAGTTTTAACTGGTTGATTTCTGTTCATCTGGAGTAATACTTTTAACGAAGCAAACATAAAAAAAATAGCAGAATTAACCTGATTATTGGCGTGAAATGCAGGATTTTGTCGTGAAATGCAGAAATTAGACAAATCAAGGTGTTTAATAATTCAAAGTAAATACCTATCATATTTTTGAGTAGATAATTTTTTTTCTACTTTTAATAAAATTTAACCCATTGTTTATTAATTATATCATTCTTGCTCATCATTTTCCAACTCAATTAAAAAAATTAGTGGACAGGTTAAATGATGAAAACGTATATTTTTATATTCATATAGACGTAACATCGAACATTCAGTCATTCAAAGAATTAATATCCCATTCAAATGTAATATTTCTTGAAAAAAGAGAAAATGCAATGTGGGGTAATTTTACCATTGTTCAAGCAACTTTGAATGGTATGAATGAGGTGATTAAATATGGAAGAGGTGGCTTTACCATACTTCTCAGTGGACAAGACTATCCATTAGTAAGTAATCAGTATATCGAAAGTTTTCTTTCAACCCACCAAACTTATAATTTCATCGATATAAAGCCCATACAAGAAGCATGGCCAGGAGAATATACCTATAAGTTGCATAAATACTACCTAAACTTAACCCCCAAGAGAGCTAACGGCCTTTTTATTTCTTATTTCCTGGATATCCCCTTTATTTCTTTTTTAAAAACTTCTTTTCGATTAATGAAAAACGGAATAAAGCAAAGAGAGATGAGATTATTTTTATTAATTTTCAAGAGTTTCAAAAAAAGAAACTCCCCCACTCCAGACCATTATGGAGGCTCACAATGGTGGGCGTTAAATAATGGAACTTTAAAAATGATATTGAAGTACGTGGAAGAAAATCCACTATTCCTAAACTTCCATAGATATACCTATATACCTGATGAAATATTTTTTCATACCATCATAAAAATTTTGGCGAATAAATATCCTGAAATAAAAATTCTTCCTTCATTAACTTATGTCAATTGGAAGAAACTGGATTATGACTTTCCGGCTGTTTTTGGGACAAACGATTTAGAAGAATTAACTAAAGCTAAAAAAAACGGAAAATTATTTGCCAGGAAATTTGAAGCTCATATTGATGAGGGAATATTAGATTTATTAGACAAAGCGGCTTACCTTTCGGCTGAACAATAATGGGTAAGAATGGGACAAGTCAATTTGGCATTCATCACTACACTAACATTTATCTTCACCGGCTTTTTATTAAAAGCAGGAGGGATTATCAAAGAGCAGGAAGGAAAAGTTTTATCCCGCCTGCTTATGCACACCACTTTTCCATCTTTAATGATTGTCTCCACCATTCGCATTGACTTGAATTTTCGGTTATTTTTAATCCCCCTCTTTGCTATAGGTATTTCAGCGATCATGCTTACCATTGCATTTTTCCTTTTTAAAAAGGAAAAAAATTCCATTCGGGGAGTTTTAACTATGGGCTCAGGAGGCTGGAATGTTGGCCTGTTTGGATTCCCCCTTATCGAATCTATCTGGGGTGCTAAAGCCCTTTTGTTTGCCATTATGTATGACATTGGAAATACCTTTTTAGCTTTTGGCGTTTTATATCCCATCGGAAGTCATTTTTCCGAGGTTCCATCCAGGGGAAAACTTATTATGTTAAAAAAAGTCCTTCTTTTACCTCCTGTGTTGGGAATGATTATGGGATTGACACTTAATGTAACCAATATACCTTTACCCAATATTTTAGAAGACGTATTAACAACGCTGGCTAAAGCAAATAAACCCTTAGTATTACTTTTGCTGGGAATTTATTTAAGTTTTAACCTGGATAAAAAACAATTTAATGGTATTCTAAAGGTATTATTCATTCGATATGGGATAGGTCTTTTGACTATTTTAGCTATTTATTTTTTATTACCTAAGTCATTAATGAGCAGTGTTTTGATCGCATTGGTGATTTTACCGGTAGGCATGAGCGTCTTATTGTTTTCAGACGAGCTTGGTTTCGATGCAAAAATAGCTGGAACAATGGCAAATCTCTCTTTATTATTAAGCTTTGGCTTACTTTGGCTTGTGATTACCATGTTTCAACTTTACTAGATATTAGTAAAATTAATATCCAGGTAATGGCGTACCATTTTCATCCGTCGTCAGGATATCAGAAAAATAGTCGAAAAATGGTAACATTTGACTAAAAGTATAGACGGCTTCCTCCATAAATTGCTTAGACAAAACCTCCTCATCGGAAAATTTCCTGATTAAGAGATACTGTTTAAATTTTAACCACTCTATATTTTCGTGATCTTTTGAATATGACTGAGGCGCTGTTTTCAGTTTCTCTCCCTGTAGTTCGCCAAATAATTTTTTAAAATCAGGTGCTTGCGTTATTTTATTTATCGTAGAAGAATCAACAGCTAACTCTTGCCTGATTCTTTTTACATCGGCTGGTTCCGGATCCCAGAAACCACCTCCAATAAATGATTCACCCGGCTGGATATGCAAATAATAACCCCCTCTTTTCCATTTAGTAGCTCTGGTAATACCCACACTAAAATGAGTTTTATAGGGTAATTTATCTTTGGAGAAACGCACATCCCGATAAATTCTAAACACACTTTTTCCTTCCAATAGATCGAAGGACTCCATTTTCAAGTATAATTCATCAGAAAATAATTTAAAATGAGCAAGTTCCTTTTGGAAAACAGGCTTGTTCAAGGTAAACCATTCACGATGATTATTTTGAGCTAAGGTTGAAAGAAAATCCAGAATAGATTGGGTAAGTTGCATTTTTTGTAATTTAAAATAATTTAGCGTGTCAATAGCGATCAAAATTAACAGATTAAAGCAAAAGATGTTAATAAAAAATGGGATGCGAAATAATCGCATCCCATTAAAATAGGTGTAAATTTTAAAAGTGTCTGGGAGTAATTAATGAACAAATCTAATCTATTATCAAAGATATTAAAACTACATGATGATGTAGCATGATAAAAGTCACACATTTCATTAACATCACGAGAAAAAAAAAGCATTCACCTCAAAAGAAAGATGTAGGTTGCTATTACTCTCGATGTAAGAATGTTAATTTAGACAAAATCAAAACACGCTCCTTAAAAGAATTTTTAACTAATAAAAAAAGGCTGCCAAAAATTTAGCAGCCTTTCTAACTTGGAGTAATTATTAATCAATGAGGAATTAAAATCCACTATTTAATAAACAAATGTAAACCTAAATATCTGATAATTAACCTACATAAAAATGTAGGGGCTAAAAAAACCTAATAAATCAACAAGAAACCGTATAAAAACCGTAGAAAATCCGTAGTAAAAATATAAAGTACAGTACTAATTACAAGTAAAAAAATTCAAATTTCCTTGTTTTTTAGCTTTTTGAAAGCGTAATCAGCTGCTCTTGCGGTCAAAGCCATATAGGTTAGAGAGGGATTTACACAGGAAGCAGAAGTCATTGCAGCACCATCAGTAACAAAAACATTATTGCAGGCATGCATTTGATTAAATTTATTAATCACCGAAGTTTTAGGATCATTTCCCATTCTTGCTGTCCCCATTTCATGAATACCGAGACCGATATGCACTTCTTTTCTATTATAACCTGTCACCTGTTTAAAACCTGCTGCATCAAGCATTTCCATTGCATTTTCCATGATATCTTTTCTCATAGCAAGATCATTATCATTAAAGGAGGCATCAAAAACGATCAAAGGAATACCCCATTTATCTTTTTTAACCGGATCCAAAAACATTCTATTGTTAGGGTCGGGCAGAATTTCCCCAAAGCCACCAAAACCAAAGGTCCATTCTCCTGGCTGGGTAAGTTCATCTTTGAAATCGGCACCGAATCCTTGCATACCATTCCCCCTATTCCATCCTTTTCTACTGGCACCACCTTGATAACCATAACCCCTCATGAAATTTTTTGCCTTATCAGACCCTAAATTCCTAAAACGGGGAATATACAAAGCATTAGGTCTTGAGCCAACAACATAATCGTCTAAAAATCCATCAATTGTAGCATTTGCACCCACACCTAACTGGTGATCCATAATATTTCTTCCCACCTGATCGCTATCATTTCCTAATCCAGTTGGAAATCTATTAGATATCGAATTCAACAAAACAGCTGCAGTATTCATCGCCCCAGCGTTGAGAAAAATAATTTTGGCAAAATATTCTGTAACCTCTGAGGTGACCGAGTTTATGATACGAACTCCGCTGGCCTTTTGGCTACGGTCATCAAAAATAATTTCTTTAACAATACTATTATGGATGATTGTCATGTTTCCCGTTTTAGCGGCGGCTGGTAGCGCACCAGCCAGGGAGCTGTAGTAGCCACCAAAAGGACAACCACGGGCACATTTATTCCTATATTGACAAGATGATCTTCCTAATGACAAGTGTTGAGGTTCAGGTTTGGTTAAATTAGCAATACGGCCGATGGTTACTTTTCGCCCTAATTTCTCCATCATCTTTTCCTTGAAAAATCTTTCAGGTGCATTCATAGGCATAGGTGGCAAAAAATGACTATCGGGAAGTACGTCCCAATTTTCCTTTTGCCCACTGATACCAACAAATTTTTCAACATAAGTGTACCAAGGTGCCAGATCAGCATATCTTATGGGCCAATCTATTCCGACCCCTTCCTTTGCATTTGCTTCAAAATCATTTTCATTCCATCGGTAAGATTGTCTACCCCAGTGCATAGATTTTCCACCTGTGTGATAGGCACGAATCCAATCGAAGGGACGTTTTTCAAGATAGGGATTTTCCTTATCATTGGTCAAGAAATTCTCCAGGTCATCTTTGGCCATATTATTAAACCTGTTGTTTGCCCATCGCTCCTCTGCAGACCTTAAAGTTAACTTATCTCTATGGGGTAATTCCCAGGGAGCTTTTATTGCTGTATCATAGTCTTCGACATGTTTTACTTCCCTGCCCCTTTCTATAACCAATACTTTAAGACCCTTCTCTGTCAACTCTTTAGCTGCAATACCTCCAGTCATACCTGAACCGATAACTATGGCATCGAACTTATTGGATTTATTTTTTAAAATTTCCATACCAATTAAAATTTATTAATAAGCAATCATTTTCATACCCTTTTCCCACTTTACATTTTCTAATTTTCCAGGAACAGGTTGATAATCATAGCAAGCTTTAATACCTACTTCAGAACCAAAATAACCCAACAAGGTTAATTCCTTTAACATACGCCAAAAATCAATATCATTTGGTGTGCTCCTAGCGGCCATTGATTCACTTTCCATCGTTTTAAGGATTTCTTTTTGGGAATGATTAATTCGGTTAACCCATCCAATAAATGAAATTGTTCAGCGGTCAAAAAAAGATTAGGTTGATATTTTAAAGATAGGTTCAAGTCTGAAAATCTACTCATAGCAGATAAAGTAGGGCTCGATATAGCAAGACCTAATATGGAACTTACGTATTGTATAGCTTTTCTTCTTTTCATTGTTTGGTTACTTTTATCTAAATTTAATAAAAAGATTTGAATTTTAAAAATTGTATGTTTCGAAAGGCAACCAATTTTCAAAGATTCCCGTTAGTGATTAAAAAATAAAGAGATGAAAAAATATTTGATTTATTTGGGAATAATTTGTGGCATTTCGCTTAATGTTGGCGCACAAACTGATTCTCTGGACTTATTACTTCAATTAGGAAGTGAGGAACCCGTTAAATTGATTCCAAAACGCATGATTTTCACCCAACGTATGTTGTGGGGAGAAAAAGGATTAATGCGAACGCTAAAGATAGCTCCATTAACGGATCATGGACGTGAAACGGAGTTAAAAATACGTCGTGGCATGTTAGTTACCCACCAGGTATTAGGTTTTGCTACCCTGGCTGGAATGGTTGCTCAAGGCATTGTAGGTGCGAAATTATATAGCGGCGATTATAAAATTAAAGACCTTCATGAAGGCTTGGGTACGGCTGTAAATATAACGTATTTCACCACCGCCGGACTCAGTTTATTTACCCCACCGCCACTTATTTCAAGGCAAGTAAAAGGATTAAACGGTATAAAGATGCATAAAACATTGGCTGTTGTTCATTTATCGGCTATGATTGCCACTAATTTATTGGCTGACAGAGCCGGAGACATAAAAATTAAACCTCTTCACCGTGCCGCAGCATTCACCGCTTTTGGTAGTTTTTTTGGTGCTATGGTAGTTATGAAATTTTAAAAAAAATAAGACAATGAAAATATCTTCGATTTTAATCCTTGCCATAGGATTTATGATTATTTCCTCCTTTACGACGGTGACTGATCAAACTTTACGAGCTGATAAAACAAAATCGTTCCTTTCCTACAGTGCTAATCATACCCTTCATGCCTGGACGGGCACCAGTAAAAAGGTAGATTGTCTATTGATATACAATGAAGAGACGAAAACTTTCAAAAAAGTAGCTGTAAGTAGCAATGTGGCTGATTTTGACAGTAAAAATTCAAGTAGAGATGGTCATGCATTGGAAGTATTAGATGCTATTAAATATCCAAAAGTAACCTTTGGCAGTACAGCCATTGAACCGGCAAAAGATGGAAAATTAAAAATAAGTGGTAAGCTAAATTTCCACGGTAAAGCAAAAGACATTACTTTTGAAGCGGACTATAAATTGACAGATAAGGAAATTAACGTGAGCGGTGGTTTCCCCGTTTCCATGACCGAGTTTGATGTGGAGCGCCCATCCTTCATGTTGGTAAAAACAGATGATATTCTGGAAATTAAGTTCAATGTCGTATTCTTAAAAAACTAGTTTATGCGTTTATTCCCTATTCTTTTTGTTCTTTTCCTGACTGATTTGACGGCACAATCCATTGATAAATCCTCCTTTGTTCAAACAGAAAAAGGTAATTTTATTCTTGATAATAAGGCTTATACCTACATAGGAACCAACTATTGGTATGCTGCATTTGTTGCAATGGATCAAAAAGGAAAAGAACGAATCGTAAGGGAACTTGATTTTTTAAAAGAAGCCGGTGTTTTAAATTTAAGACTTATGGCTTCCGGTGAAGGTCCAAAAACGGAGCCTTTTCGGATAACCCCTACCCTTCAAGAATCTGTCGGTGATTGGAACGAAAATGTTTTAGAAGGACTTGACTTTGTATTGGCTGAAATGGGTAAAAGGAACATGAAGGGCGTTTTGTGCCTTAATAATTTCTTTTACTGGTCCGGCGGAATGGCTCAATATGTTTCCTGGTTTACGGGCGAAAAAATTCCTTACCCTGAAGAGCACAGTTGGGACGAGTATATGCGTTTTTCAGCAAGATTTTATACCCTCCCCAAAGCGACAAAATTATATAATGATCTGATTGAAAAATTAGTTTCCAGAAAAAATACCATCACAAACGTATTATATGTAAATGATCCAACCATCATGTCCTGGCAATTAGCCAATGAGCCGAGAGAATTTGGTCACGATAAAAAGTATTTTAAATGGGTAAAAAAATCTAGTATTCTCATTCGACAGTTAGATGAAAACCACCTTATCTGTATCGGAAACGAAGGTATTTTAGATAATTTAGTTGGATCAACCTACAAGAAAACAGCCGCTTTAAAAAACATAAATTACCTAACGGTGCATTTGTGGCCAGAAAACTGGGGTTGGTATGCGCCTAAAAATCCTGATGAATCTTTTGAGACTACCAAACGAAAATCAATAGCCTATTTGGAAAAAAATGCAGGGGTATCAAAGTCTGTGCTTAAACCTATCGTACTGGAAGAATTTGGATTGGCAAGAGATGGTGGAAGTTATGAGGCCAGCGCAGAGGTGAATATGAGGAATAAATTCTATCAATTTTTGTACGAAACAACCTTAGGAAACCCAAATTCACCTTATCGCGGAATGAATTTCTGGGCTATTGGAGGTGAAGGGAGACCTCGACAGCCAGAAACGTTTTGGCAAGCAGGAGATGATTACATTGGCGATCCTCCACATGAAAAACAAGGGTGGTATTCTGTTTATTTTACAGATTCATCGACGTTTGAATGGCTAAAAAAAGTGCAAAAATAAGCCTTTTCGCCTCTTAATTTTCTCGTTCTAATAACTGGAAAGCTACTTTTCTTAATAATCCCTTTTTTTCTGCCATAACCTGAACTTCCTCTAAAGACGTCATTCCTTTTTCAAAGTAATATTGTTTTCTGCGTTTAGCTTCGTCGGGAATATTCAATTCCGTTAAAATAGCAGTGACCTTTTTTACTTTTTCCTGAGGTAAGAGTTTATTTTCCGTATTAAACAGATCCAATAAATCTTGTCTCTGATGTTGGTTTCCTAATTCTAAGGCTTTCAGAATAAGGAAGGTTTTTTTATTCTGAATAATATCACCGCCTATTTGCTTACCAACTTGAGCTTGTGAACCAAAAGTATCCAAATAATCATCCTGAATTTGGAATGCTACGCCAATATTAAGACCAAAATCGTATAATTTTAAGGCATCACTTTCTGTGGCACCTGCGGCAATGGCCCCCATTTTTAATGCACCGGCAATTAGAACAGCCGTTTTCAATGAAATCATTTTTTCATACGCTGCAAGCGTTACTTCTGAAGATGATTCAAATAACATATCCATTTCCTGACCTTCACAAACCTCCCTGGCAAATTGGTTGAAAATGTTAACCAAACTGGGAATACTGGAGGGAACTTTAAAACGGAGCAATGATTCGTAAGCCAGAATCAACATCACATCTCCCGAAAGAATACCTGTATTCACTCCATATTTAGAATGAACCGTTAGTTTTCCCCTTCTCATTTCAGCCTGATCCATAATATCATCATGAACCAAAGTAAAATTATGGAAAACCTCTACCGCATGAGCGATACAAAGAGCTTTATCTATTTTATTGTCATATAACTCAAAAGCCATAAGTGAAAATAAAGGTCGTAGCCGTTTACCACCGAGGCTTAAAATATAATTTACAGGTTCATACAGCGAAATGGGTTCTTGTTTGTAGCTGTTTTCATTCAAATAGGTCGCGTAAAGTGACTGAAGTTCATCGAGGGTGTGCATTAGAAAACTATTTGAGTGTAAAGATATTTAAATTGCCGCTTTCTCTTTTCTAAATCTTTATATTTGACAAAAATTTAATGGCGTTGAAAAAGATTTGGGATATAATAATTATAGGGGGAGGCCCCACTGGAATTAATTGCGCGATAGAAGCTGGAAAGGCAAATTTATCAGCCCTTATTTTAGAAAAAGGCGTTATTACCAATTCATTATTTCATTTTCCAGTTAATATGACTTTTTTCTCCACCTCCAGGTTATTAGAAATAGGTCAAATACCCTTTGTTTCCCATAATGATAAACCGACAAGACAAGAATCGTTAGAATATTACCGAAGGTTGATTCAACATTTTCAATTGAATTATCATGCTTATGAAGCTGTACAGGATATTTTTCCAAATGATAATCCTCATCCTAATTTTAGATATAAAGTCAAAACTACTAAAGACGAATATAGTTGTAAAAACATAGTGATTGCCACTGGATTTTATGATAAACCTGTCCTTCTGAACATACCCGGAGAGGAGCTGCCTAAGGTAAGGCATTATTATGATGATCCCCACCGCTACATCCATCAAAAAGTCGTTATTATTGGAGCTGCAAATTCTGCCTGTGACGCCGCTTTGGAAATATGGCAAAAAGGAGGGGAAGTGACTATGGTCATCAGGGGCAATGAAATAAGTCCAAGAGTTAAATACTGGATAAAACCCAATATAGAAAACCGGATAAAGGAAGGCAGCATTACCGCATATTTCAATAGTAAAGTCCTTGAAATATTACCGGGTAAAATGCTGATAAAAACGGACAAAGAAACCATTTCCCTCGACAATGATTGGGTGCTTGCCTTAACTGGGTACCAACCAAACATTGATTTTCTGGCACATCTGGGACTAACATTTGAAAACCAAATGCATTGTAAGCCATCTTTTGATGAAACGACCTTAGAGACGAACTTAAACGGAGTTTATATTGCCGGAGTAGTGTGTGGGGGGATGGAAACCAGTAAACTATTTATTGAAAATACCCGGGATCATGCCGAGAGAATAATAGGGAATATCCTGTTGAAAAACTCGCCGGCAGTTTTGGAGGATTAAATCATTTATCTTTTAGCAAAACAAACTTGAACGTATAACCTTGAATATCAGTTTGAAGAACAAGTTTTGTCTCTGACAATTCCATTATATTTAAAAATACGTTCTCCGTTCCAGCTAATTCTATAATATCTTCCCCGTCTAACTTATAAGTCAGCCTTTCGTCCTGCCCATTTAAATTGGTTGTTACCTCTCCTGATTTATTAAAATCAAAGTATAAACCGGCAAGAGAATCTGTTTCTTTTTCATTTCTAAAACCTTTATCTAGTAGCCATCTATGGGATAGATTATTTAAGATAGCCTCCTTATTATGGCAACCTTGAATAAAAAACGATAATAAACAAATAATGGTAAAGAACCGAGGAGTAAAGTTTTTCATCACAAATAATAAGTAGTTTTAAATTTAGCTGCAAATGTAACCATTAAAATTCAAAAAAAATAAGCGCAAAACAAGGAATGTCAAGCGCTTATTTTTATTTAAACTAGTAAAAGCCCAATTATTTAGCAGAAGAAACGGTAAAATCAAAAGTTAATTTTTCCCATTGGAAAGAAACTTTACCATTTTTATTAACAGTAAATGTTAACTGTTCCGTTACATCAGCAACCATTTTAGGAGTAACCGTAACCCTTAGGGCATCGTCAGAATCCTTATAATCATAGGCACCCCATTGCTCAGCTTTCTTATTGAAAATCAAGGTCCAATCTGTTTTACCAGGAATAGTAAAAACGGAATAAGTACCAGCAGCCAATGCTTTACCATTAATTTTCACGTCTTTAGCAGCAGTAAAAGTAGTGGCATTATTTGCACCAGTACGCCAGATTTTGTCAAAAGGCACCAATTCACCCCAAATAGCTCTTCCTTTTACTGAAGGTGCTCCCCATTTCATAGAAACCTCTGTAGAACCCACTTTCGCAGAAGAAGATAATTCAGGGCTTGAAGGTTTAGCCTGTGCAGAAAGAAAAGAAGGCAGGCAAAAAATAGCAGCAGATAAGATTGCTGACAAAATGAAATTATTTTTACGCATTTTGTAAAATTTGAGTTTTAAAAATTAATAATCTAAGAACGAAAAAAAAGCCATTCAGTTTTATAAAGTAGCATCTATTTTTGAGATGCTCTATATAATCTATCATTAATAGCAATCCCCAGACTTTCGTCGGGCAATTTTTCTGCTAAAATATGGGAGATATCCGCTTCGTCCATTTCCCTTAAAAAGGAGAATAATCTGTGTGCAGATTCTTCATAATCACCTGATTCTGAAAGAACCCATTGATTTTTAGTATCCATTTCTGACCACCTTTCTTTAAAACACAGCACGGCAGCGTTTTTATGCTGCCCCATAGAAAGCAGGGTTTCTTTTTCGCCTAAAAACAAAGGTTTTTTCGGCGCATAATGGCTTAAAATCATACCAGGCGATTCAGGATGCGAAGATGATACATTCATTTTAATGTTACCTTTATACACGGAACGAATATTTTCCAAACTCAGTCCTCCAAGACGGTAAATCACTAAATCGTCCAACTCCATGCCAACAATTGTACTTTCTATACCAATCTGACATCTTCCACCGTCTAAAACAAAGGGTATTTTCACACCAAGCTGTTTGACTACGTGATCAGGCGTAGTAGGGCTAATATAGCCAAATGGATTCGCACTGGGTGCCGCCAATGGAAACGGGATAGATTTAAGCAAAGCGAGGGTAAGCGGATGATTGGGCATTCTAACGGCAACTCTGAGTAAACCTGAGGTTACGATATCAGGGATAATGTCTTTTTTGGGCACTAAAATAGTAAGAGGTCCCGGCCAAAAAGCTTTCACCAAATCATTTAGCGGCGCAGGTACCTCCGTTGCCAGGGAAGTCAACTGGGAATAATCACCAATATGTAAAATGAGCGGATCAAAAAAAGGCCTGTTTTTAATGGCAAAAATTTTAGCCACCACTTCAGCCTTTAAGCCGTTTCCTGCTAAACCATAAACCGTTTCAGTAGGTAAACCAATAATTTCGTTGGCAATCAAATGGTTTTTAGCCCTTTCAATATCAATTCCAATGTCGGCAAGCATATCAAATGTATTTCAAACGTGGATGTCTTTGCATAAAATAAAATCCTACCATAGAACCAAGGCATAAAAAGCCATTTAAGGCCCATAGACTTGAATATCCATAGTTTTCAATAAAGAAGGAACCTAAACCCGGCGCAATGATATGAGCCACTGAATAGGCCATAGCATATAACGCCATATATTGCCCTCTTCGACCTTCCGAGGCCTGATTCATAGCGAAGGAATTTGCAAAAGGCATATTAAAAATTTCACCTAAAGTGAGGATAACCAGGGAAATAACGGCAACCCACCAACCTGTAAAGCCGGGAATCAATAAGAGAAAAGATAAACCAAGGAAGCCAGACCCTAGGGCGATAAGTAATAATTTGGGTATTTTATTTTCCAGTTTATGTACCAGTGGCATTTCAAAAAGCACAATCATCATTCCATTTAATGCTAAAAGAAGCCCTATTTGACTTTCATTAAGCATAAAATGCTCTTTATAATACATGGGGATAAGCAGAAAAAATTGCATGAATCCTAAGGATGTAAAAACAAGGAAACCAATAAAAATTAAAAAATTAACATCTTTGTAAGCGGATAATCCTAGTACTGGTAAATTTTCCACAGGATTCGAAGTTTTATTCGTTTTATAGGGAATAAAAATGCGCATAAAGATAGCTGCGGCAATACAAGTAAGGCCATCTGCCCAAAACAAGCCAGCAAATCCTATGTTGTAGGCAATAAATCCACCTACCGCCGGACCCACTGAAATACCCAGATTTACCGCTAATCGAATGAGAGAAGTCCCCCTTGTTTGATACGTTCCCTCCGAATAAGAAGCTAATCCGGTATAAATGGCGGGTCTGAAAGCCTCACCTACCATGCCTAAAATGGTGATTGAAATACACCAAGCCAGAAAAGAGCTTAGGAATCCAAGAAGTATAAACGACAGACCGCCCAGGAAAAGGGACCAAAAAAGCACGGGATAAAAACCGATTTTATCGGTTAATTTTCCACCAGAATAGGTTCCTATCAAGGAACCCACGCCGAATACACTCATTATAATGCCTATTTCCAGATAGGAAAATCCCATTTTACTTTTCAGATAAATGGTGAGGAAGGGAACAACCATAGTTCCACTTCTATTGATAAGTGAAACCAATGCCAGCAGCCAAACTTCTTTATTTATACCTGAAAAGGCATCTTTATATAAATGCCAGGTTTTTGTGAACATTTTTATTTATTTCCAGGTATTTTTAGGCCTTGGAATAAGAAAATAATTTACCTGCCGACCGTCTATGTAAGAAACCTTTTTCCCATCGAAATAAGCATCTTCCTCCATCATCATTCTTATTTCTTTATTCCATTCTGGTATAAAAACACGGGTATTTAATTCAATGGAATAGGCAGTTCCAGGTGTAATCTGATAATCGCCAGTTATTGGTACCCCACCTTGCTGGTCCCAAAGACCTATGGTTGGGCCCGCGCCATGTCCATGAAAACCAATGGGATGACTGTAAATAGAAGGCTTCAATCCAGAGGCTCCAGCATTTGTTAAAGCTTCTCTCAGCACTTCATTCCCCGTTTTACCATCCTGAAAGGCATCGGTTAAAAAATCCATTAATTTTAGTCCTTGATTAAAAGCTTCTTTTAAATAAGGCGGCGCATCGTGCTCTCCAATACGACAGATATAAGCATTCTCTTGTGTATCAGTATGTAATCCCAAATAGGAAATACCAAAATCGACATGTACCAGATCGCCAGGTTGAATAATAGAGTTATCTGGCCTTCTTGAAAATTCTCTTTGTGCCTCATTTGAATCAACTTCTCCTCGTTGAACATCTACGGTTGGGTGAAACCAGGCAGTGAGACCAAGAGAAGAAATTTTTTCACGATACCACCATACTACGTCTTCTGTTTTAGTAACACCAGGAGTAATTACTTCCTCTGAAAAACCTTGCGCAATGATTTCATGTGCAATACGCATGATATGGCGGTAAGCTGCCATTTCCTCTGGAATTCGTTTTTCAAGCCAGCCAACAGCTAATTTTTCTGCCGATACTACCCTACTTTTAAAATTCGCGGGGATTGATTCCATCAATTTATCATGATGAAAAGAAGAGATTCCATCTGCATGACCAAAATTGGCTGACTTATTTATAGCTATTTTCCTAGGATTTTTTTCTGTTATAATTTCGGCTAGCCTTTTCCATTGATCAGGCTGCTTTTCCGGATCCCATGATTTTTTAAAAATTTCACCGACATCATACCTGGCGACCGAATACGTTTCTATTTCTCTTCCATTATCATACATAACCAACATAGTAGTTCTTCTTGCCGAAAGCCAGGTGGCCGGAAGCATGGTTTTCATAACGGGATCTTCATTATATTCCCTCGAAATGACCAACCACATATCAATGCCTTCTCTCCTCATCAAAGAGGGTGTAACTTGTTTAAAACGTTCTTTCAACCACGAATCTCTGACTTCTGCCTGCTCTTTGAGGCTTAATATTTCAAAATTTTGGCTAATAGCAGCACTCGCTACCAATAAAAAACTTAATAAAATAAGGATATTTTTCATACAAATTCCGCTTTGAGACGTTCAAATATCAATTCATAAAAACTAGGTAACATGGAAATACCGGTAGGTGTTAAAATCTGAATTAATCTCCAGCCCTCCTTGGTTTCAGTCTGAATAACCTTTCGATAATCCTGTTTGGGTAAACCACTCCAGATACTTGTTCTGATTCTTACAAACTTATATTCGTACATATTAATAATTATCGTTATTTGAATGTTGAGGATTGAAAAAGGAATCAATACTTTCCTGAATTTCTGAATCACCACCATTGCCGGGGCTAAAAAAGGTTGATTCCATTATATTATGATAACCTGGTTGTACCTCATTCAATTTCAGAATATCCAACATCATTTTCAATAAACGTTCGTCTTGAGTTTCCAAAATCTGTTGAATCAATACTTTTTTTAACTCATTCATAACTAAGGTTGTAACGCCTTTTCACAGTTGTTTGGCATAGAAGCAATCCAATCGCTGATTAACTGAATACCCTCCTCATGTTTTATCATTCTGCCTAGTTCCGGCATCATAACGCCCGGATCTTCACTTTTCATCCTATATAAGAGAATAGAAGCCTCAGGTTGACCGGGTTGAATATCAAATTTTAAATTCCCCGCTCCTTTCCCAGCTGCCACCGGTGTTTTACAAATCCCCAATTTCTTCCTATCTTCCATCGTAGTCAACAAAAATAGACCGGTCGTATGAGCGCTACCATTTTCTCTATGGCAATGTCCACAATTAACTTGTAGATAAGCTAAAGATCTTTCTTCCAACGATTTAGATTTATCCTGCCAATCTGCTAAAGGTTTATGGTTGGGTTTTTTAACATAATTTTTTGCCAAATAACCTACTGATTGCCATTTTGTGACCTGATTCATTTTCCCATCTGGATAAACGACGTCTTTATCCAGATTCTGGACGATAGGTCCTAAAGGCTTAATAATATTATCTCGATTATGACAACTTTTACATTGATTTTTATTTGGAACGGCATAATCTACTGATTTTGCCAAACCCTTTTTATCAACAAAAGCAGCGTTTAAAATAACACCTACCGGATTATAAAAAGCATCAGAATCATCTTCATTCCAAACATAAGAATAAGCTTTCCACTCTTCTCCGGACTTTACCAAAAGTCTGGTTTCCATCATATCCCATTTGTCATTTTCATTAGAAAAATCAGCTGGATAATAAAAATGTTTTATTAGAATGGTACCTAATGGAAATTGAACGACCCCTTCTGCATCTACTTGAGCTTCAGCGCCTTCTGGCATCCAAACGAACCTTTTCTTAAAAGCATAATCCGTAAACAAGGAAGTGATAGGTTCATAAGGCAACACCCTATCCCTGGGTTGAAGGGAAGCTAAGGGAGAATCAAAAAAGCCATATTCTGACAGAGATGGAAGGGGAAATTTATCTATAGCTGTATTAATGGCCTCTGGAACAGGCACATCAACCAGTGCAAATGACTTTTCAACAGGCAAATCCCCTTTTTTTGCTGGTTCACAATTGACCAACACAAAAGAAAGGAAAAGGAGAAAAGATATTTTGTGAAAAACAGACATTTTATCCTTTTTATTTTTTACATATATGCACGGACATATCAGTCAAGACCTTATCGAAATCGTTTCCGGCATCAACATTGGCGAAACGCAGGTCGGGTTGATTTTGTTCAATACAGAGAAACATTGGATTTTTACCTGACCATTCGGGATTCAGGATACCATCATAAAGGATATCCTGCGACTTTCCCCAGAAGAGCATAATCACCATTTTACCAAAATCACTTCTCCAATCCGGGAAAGATTTTGACCTTTTATAAATATTATTTCGAAGAGAAATATTGTAAGTGTAAGGATTGTAATTAATGTCCTTATATTTTTTTTGGGTAATCCCATAACTTGCTATAGCTGTTCCAATGGTCTTATGTCCAAGGATCTGATTATCATAAATAGTCACTGATTTTGCGGCGAGGAGAATGATACCAGTACCGGCTGGAACGATACCCACGATATTTCCTTTTGGCGCAAAATTCGTTAAATTATTATTGCGGATAACATTGTTATACACTCTGCAATCGAAGCCATTTCCGGCGGGTAATTCTGGCAAATCAAAAACGAGAATACCCCCTGTATTCCCTTCAGCGAGGTTATTAAAAACGGCAGAATGCTTACAGTTTTCAATTTCAATACCTGCCACATTTCCGTGTGCATGACAATTTCTCACGATCACATCGGTTGATTGTCCCACATAAATACCTGCATCGGAAGCGTAGGAAGCCTCACAACCTTCGATTAAAACATTTTTACATGCCACAGGATATATGCCATAGCCACCATTTGACTCTTTTGGCCCACCTGTCCATGTGGTGCGAATATTCCTTAAGGTAACCGAGGTGGCATCCTGAATTTTAATGGCATCGCCTTTTGTATCCTGCACAGTAAGATCGCTAAGTATCACAGAATCAGCGATAATTCTTATACCTTCTGCCCCTACCTTTTGGCCTAAAAAGGAAATAACGGTATTCAGTTTTCCTGCACCACGAATGGTAACCCCTGGAATTCCTTCTAAGGAAAGAGGCCTGTCAAAATAAAAAGTACCTGCGGGTATTTCAATAATGTCGCCAGGCTTTGCATCCATCAATTTACCTTGTAATTGATTATATATGGTGGAATCAACCCTTGGCGCTACCAGCTCCTTTTCAGTACAAGACGAAAAAAAGAGGAATATAAAGGATAAAAGTCCAAAAACAGGTGTTGAAATATTCATTTTCATAAACTTTAAGCATAAATGGTTACTTACGCCAAATGTAAGGTTTTTAAGTTTAAAAAAAAGGGGGTAAGATATAATTTATGAAAACAAGACGGGTAGCGTATTTTAACTTAGTTATCGTATTTTTGGAAAAAAAAGATGAAAGAGGAAATCACCGTGCCTGATTCCTTACATATTGCTGGCGCCCTTACTTATTGTACCGTTATTTTACCCTTAGCGCTGGATAAATTATATACTTATGCCGTTCCGGAGGAATTGGTTTCTAAGGTTACTATTGGCATGCGTGTCGAAGTCCAATTCGGCAAAAAAAAGAGGTACGCTGCCATCATTTACAGCATTAATAATACAAAACCAGCAGGCCATACGCCAAAATATCTGTTGAGTTTAATTGACGAAAAACCGTTGGTAAATTTATTTCAAATACAATTCTGGTCCTGGATGTCCACCTATTATTGCTGCAGTCTGGGTGAAATTATGCAAGCAGCTCTTCCCTCCAATCTAAAACTTTCCAGTGAATCGTTAATCATTTTACTCCCCCAGTTACCTTTTGACCCTCTTTCTTTACCCGATAAGGAGTATCTTATTATTGAAGCCCTTTCAGGAAGAGAATATCTTCATCTTCAGGACATACAGGATATGTTGGGCATCAAAACTATTTATCCGGTCATCAGAAATCTAATTGAAAAAGGGTTTATTGAAATAAAGGAAGATCTCAAAGACCCCTATAAACCACCCACTGTTTTTTTTATAAACCTCCAGGAGCCCTATTCATCAAAACAGGAGTTAATTGGCCCCCTTTTTACTAAAATAAGCAAATCTCCCAAGCAGGAACAACTACTTTTGACCTACTTCCAATTGAAAAATGAAAAAAGCCAGGTTACCAGAAAAGAGTTGTTGAAAAGGTCAGGGGTGGATGGCTCCGTTCTTTCTGCATTGGTCAAAAAAAATATTTTACAAGTCGATGAAATTCTTTTCAATATGCCCTTATGGAAGGAAGGGATTGAAAATGAAATAAAATTAACCCCTAAGCAGACGATAGCCTATCAAGCTATTCAGGATTTTCATCAGGAAAATAAGGTGGTTTTATTGCAAGGTATTACAGGAAGTGGGAAGACGCAGATTTATATGAAATTTATGCATGAGGTAATTAGTCAGGGTGGACAGGTTTTGTACCTTCTGCCGGAAATTGCCCTGTCAAACCAGGTAACCAGCCGATTACAAGCTGTTTTTCACGACAAAGTACTGGTTTACCATTCCAGATTAACAGATAAGCAGCGGGTTGAAAGCTGGCAGCAGGTGAAAGATGGAAAACCATTATTGGTTGGCGCCAGATCCTCTCTATTTCTGCCATTTTCCAATCTGAAATTAATCATTGTGGACGAGGAACATGATCCATCATACAAACAAAATGAACCAAATCCGAGATATCAGGGTCGCGATGCCGCCATTTATTTAGCCCATATCTGGAAATCTCCTGTAATTTTAGGAACGGCAACGCCTTCTTTGGAATCCTATTATCATAGTAAAACCGGCAAATATGGCTGGGTAAAACTCGATGAACGTTATGGTGGCACCATTCTTCCAAAGGTAACAGTGATAAATCTGGTGGAGGAAAAGAAAAATAAAAGAATGATTCAGGAGTTTTCTGAATCAATCCTTGAGGCGATGCGCGAGCGGCTAACCAATAAGGAGCAAATTATTTTATTTCAAAATCGGAGAGGCTTTGCCCCTACCCTACGTTGTACCACTTGTGGTTGGCATTCAGAATGTATCCATTGCGATGTAAGTTTAACCTATCATAAATCGAGACAAGGATTAAAATGTCACTATTGCGGATATTATACCCCTGCTCCAACCCAATGTCCCGCCTGCGGAAGTAAGGAAATACTTCTTCAAGGATTTGGCACCGAAAAAATTGAAGCCGAGCTACAAGTAATTTTACCGGAGGCAAGAATAGCGCGTATGGACATGGATACCGTAAAATCTAAATTTGCACATAACCGTTTAATTCAGGAATTTGAGGAAGGAGAATTAGATATTTTGATTGGTACCCAGATGGTTACAAAAGGATTAGATTTTGCAAATGTTGGCATGGTTGGTATTTTGAGTGCTGACCAATTAATGCAATATCCCGATTTCAGAGCAGGGGAAAGAGCTTTTCAATTAATGACTCAGGTAAGTGGAAGGGCGGGAAGAAGAGCGCGCCAAGGTCAGGTTTACATTCAGTCCATGAATATTTCCAGTCCCGTTCTCATCGATATTCTGGAAAATGAAACAGAAAGATATTACGAAAGGGAACTAAGTGAAAGAGAACAATTTCAATATCCACCATTTAAAAGGCTAATACGTATTTCCCTCAAACATGTTGATCCTGATACCGTTAACCAGGCAGCTAACTCATTGAAAGACTATTTATTTCCCATCTTTGGCAACCGATTGAAAGGTCCGGCCGTTCCCTATATTGGTCGGGTAAGAAATAACTATCTCATCGATTTTTTATTAAAGCTAGACAATGGGAATAGTAAATTACAAGAGGCAAAAGATATGCTATTGGGTGCACAACAATTGCTTAAAAATAATAAATCTTTTTCCTCGGTAAGATTTGTCATCGACGTTGACCCGAATTAATTCTTTAAATAATTTGAATTTTCAGATTATGATAGGGCGCAAGGATAGGATTCTGCGGATTAAGTTCTGTGATAATGCCATCAATTTCTGAAAGATTACAAACCCTCATTTTCCTTACAGAATTTAATTTTTCAGCAATAGCTAAGGCATAAACCTTTCTTGACGCTTTTATCATTGCCCTTTTAACGGTAACAATCTCCATTTCAAGCTCCGTCAACCCCTCTTTCGCATCAATGCCATTCACACCCAAAAAGCAAATATCGGGTCGAATTTCACTTAAATGCTGAATGACTTCCCCACCTACGGCAATTTTTGCACTTTTCGAGAGATTTCCACCAATAAATAAGGTTTCACTGTTAGGGTGTTCCATTAATTGCATGGCGGTTGACAGGCTAACGGTGACGAAAGTTACGCGTAACTCGGGAGGAAGAATTCTGGCAATTTCCAAATTTGTTGACCCGCCTGATATTAGCACCAACATATCATCTTTGAGCATACTAATGGCTTTTCTGGCGATCATCGTTTTTTCCTGATAAGCATAAATATCATTTTCCTTATAGGAATATGCTTGATAGGACTTGCTCAAAGCCCCTCCTCTTACTTTGATTAACTTATCATCATCGGCAAGTTCCTGAAGATCTCTGCGAATGGTATCATCAGAAACACCCAATTTCTGACTCAAATCAGAGAGTATAACCTTATTGTGAATATTCACCTCCCTCAAAATCAATGAAAGTCTTTCTTTTTTTAACATGGCTACATTAAATAAAAAAGCAATCTACTCTTTTTTTTTGAATAGATTGCCAGGTAATAACATTTTAAAAGGGTGGTTAGTTAGCAGAATCTGCTGATGTGTTTAAGAAAAATATTATTAAATTATCGTCAAAAAATAAAGATAAAAGTCAAATTATAAATTTTAACATAATGCAATAATAAGAAATAAAAATCTTAATTTTCCAAATATTGCCCTATTTTTTGCAATATAATGCGATTATTTTTCTTTTTTTATTCAATAAAATGCAACAATCAAACCGATAAATATACCTATCCCTTATGATGGGTATGAAAAGCTATTAATCCATCCATTGGATCTTTAACAATATCGCCTAATTCAAGATGATGTTCCAAGAGTACCTCTTTCATAATAGCGCTAAAAAAATAAGCAACGGAGCCAATTAAATATACTTTAACAGACTGATTTTCAGCAATCAGCGTTAGAAAATATCTTTTCACAAACGAATCAAATTGTTCTTTCACCCTATCTTTTATCCAAGGTAAATCTTTATGTTTAAAGAAAAAAGGAGCTAAACTAGCCAGATATCTGCTGGGGAAAGGATTTTTATACACTGCCTGAAAAATTTCCGCTTTATCAAGGTGCAAGTCGCTATTTACAAGTAACTGAATATCCAAAGGCAATTCATTTTTTAACCAACCTGTGAGAAGCAATAAACCTAGAGCAGCCCCACTCCCCTCGTCGCCTAAAATAAATCCGAAGCCACCTGCTGAGGAGTCAATTTCTCCATTTTTTATAAGACAGGCATTAGATCCGGTGCCAAGAATGCCAACAAGACCACTATTAAAGTGACCTATTGAACGAGCAGCGGCAATAATATCAGTATCTACGTAAGCATTATGAAGAGGTTCAAAAACACCATCGAGGAGGTTTGCCACACGTTTTTTCTGATCCTCCGCACCGCAACCTGT
Organism: Saprospiraceae bacterium; assembly: GCA_021299835.1. Taxonomy (GTDB): domain Bacteria; phylum Bacteroidota; class Bacteroidia; order Chitinophagales; family Saprospiraceae; genus BJGN01. The sequence goes on from JAJTER010000024.1 coordinate 79,725, forward strand.
GCTATAAAAATAGATGTGATGAATTTCTTTGGGTAGTTTTTTCCTCACAATTCTAAATTGATCAGTCATTTCCTGATCGGTAAGAAAATAAGGATTTAAGCCGGGTGATTTTTCTTTAAAAACACATTCATTATTGGAGAGAAGCGCCCAATTTGCTTTTGTTGCACCACTTTCTACCAGGAGGATATTTAAAGGAGACATATATTTAGGAATTAACGCTTATATTTTGAGCATGATTATTCAGCACATTGCGCACATTCCCATGTTTCTGCAACAGATTATTTGCCTCACTGTAAGGTACATTTAATTGCCTCATAATCATCTTTATGCCTCTATCAATTAATTTATGATTACTTAACTGCATATCAACCATGATATTATCTAAAACGCGACCCATCTGAATCATCACAGCAGTACTAATCATATTGAGCGCAAGTTTTTGCGCGGTACCGGCCTTCATTCTGGTTGAACCGGTAACAAACTCAGGGCCGGTAATTATTTCAACGGGAAAGTCTGAAACCTCAGCTAACAAAGACTGGGGATTACAAGTAACGCAAGCGGTTGCGATACCCTCACTTCTGCATTTTTTCAATCCTTCGATAACATAAGGAGTAGTGCCCGAAGCAGCAATTCCGACGACGATATCAGCTGTATCAGCATCAAAAGCCATCAAATCGTTCCAGGCTTGCAGCTGATTATCCTCTGCCGACTCTACGGAGTTTCTAAGCGCTACATCCCCTCCAGCAATAATCCCAATAATCAAATTTTTGGGTACGCCATAGGTAGGCGGACATTCAGAGGCATCTAAAACGCCCAATCGGCCAGATGTTCCTGCTCCGATATAGAATAAGCGGCCTCCATTTTGCATTTTTTGCACAATGGCCTGTACCAGTTTTTCTATTTGAGGAATAGCCTTTTCCACTGCATCGGGAACGGTCCGATCTTCCCGATTCATATTGGCTAACAACTCATTAACAGACATTTTTTCCAAATGTCGATAGGTCGAAGCCATTTCTGTAATTCTTTCCATATAAGTAAGTACTATGCAACAATATACGAATTTACGCTTTAAATATGGCAACATCTTGCAAAAAGTTGCAACTAGGGGATAAATAAACCCTCATAAAATAAAGATTTTAAATAACTTGGCAATAAAATGAATATAATGTTGGAAAGTCTATCTTAATTACTTATTTTCGTCGAAACTTTAGGGGGTATAGCTCAGTTGGCTAGAGTACTTGCATGGCATGCAAGGGGTCATGGGTTCGAATCCCATTATCTCCACTAAAACCAGTCTCCGCGAGGCTGGTTTTATTATTTAACACAACAATTATTTCCAATATAAATAAGATTAGATGAATCATTTATATGTTTTAAATCACTTTTTTTGGAAATATCGCTGGCACTTTCTGGGGGGCATTTTCTTCGTTTCTCTATCCAATTATTTCAGGGTATTACAACCGCAGGCCATTAGGGAAGCATTAGATCTGGTGATACACAACGTAAGTATTTATCGAAATTTTGAAGGCTCAAAACTTCAACGAAGCTTAGAATCCATTCTGGGAAAACAATTATTAATTTTTGGATTATTTGTGCTTCTTTTTGCTGGCCTCATGGGCTTATTCATGTATTTCATGAGGCAAACCATCATTGTTATGTCCCGATTGATTGAATATGATATGCGAAAGGAAATCTTTGAGCATTATCAAATACTGGATCTTGCCTTTTACAAAAGAAATAAAACGGGTGATTTGATGGCCAGAATCACGGAAGATGTGAATAAGGTGCGAATGTATCTTGGACCGGCCATTCTTTATGGAATAAATCTGGTTACTTTATTTGCCTTTGTCATTTATGCCATGGTTAATGTTAGCCTTGAATTAACGCTGTTTTGCCTTATCCCTTTACCTATTTTGTCTATATCTATTTATTACGTTAGTGATCTCATTCACAAGAAAAGTGAGGAAATTCAACAACAACTGGCCGTTTTAAACAACACGGCTCAAGAGGTTTATGCTGGAATTAGAGTAGTTAAGGCTTATACTCAGGAAAATTCTATGCTGGGATTTTTCACTTCCCAAAGTCAGCATTATAATCAACAATCTGTTTCTTTGGCAAGAATTAATGCCTTGTTTTATCCGCTAATGATCTTATTAATTGGCATTAGTACCTTGATTACGGTCTATGCAGGTGGTACCTTAGTTGTTAATGGAAGTATTTCTACTGGCAACATTGCAGAATTTGTCATTTATGTAAATATGTTAACCTGGCCTGTAACGTCTATTGGCTGGATTGCCTCGATTATTCAGCAAGCGTCCGCAAGTCAAAAAAGGATTAACGAATTTATGCAGACAAAGCCTTCTATTCTCTCTGGAAATACGGAGGATTTTAAACTCAACGGTGAAATTGTCTTTAATAATGTGGGCTTGACTTATCCGGATACTGGCATTTGTGCTTTAAAAAATATACAACTCCATATTAAAGCGGGAGAAAAAATAGCCATTATAGGTAAAACCGGGTCGGGAAAATCTTCCTTTGCGGAGTTATTGCTTAGAATGAATGATGTATCTGAAGGGGAAATTTTATTTGATGGGGTGCCTGTTAAAAATTTGAATCTTGGCAGGTTGCGTGAGCAAATTGGGTATGTTCCCCAGGATGTTTTTCTTTTTTCAGATAGTTTAAAGCAAAATATTACTTTTGGTAAGCCTGATGCTTCTGATGCTGAAATAGAAAATGCTATTTTTGATGCTTCTCTCACTGATGAAATTAAAACTTTCCCTGATGGTTTAAATACTATTTTGGGCGAAAGGGGAATTACTTTGAGTGGTGGTCAAAAACAGAGGGTTTCGATTGCCCGTGCGTTGTTGAAAAATCCTGAAATTCTTATTTTAGATGATTGTTTATCTGCGGTGGATAGCCACACTGAAAATAAAATTCTAAATTATTTTCAGTCTTCGTTAAAGGATAAAACGGCTATTATTATTTCGCATAGAATTTATGTCAATTTGCATTTTGATAAGATTTTGGTTTTTCAAGATGGTGAGGTTGCTCACGCGGGTACTCATGAGGAGTTATTGAAGATAAGTCCTTATTATTTAGATTTATACGAAAGACAATTATCTGATGAGAGGATGGATTAAAGGGATATGGGGCGAGCGGGGATGCAGGGACTAACTGGGATGGGCTAGCGGGGATGGTTTTTGACGCAGGGTTTGCAGGGTTCTGCGCAGTGTTT
>JAJTER010000113.1 GCA_021299835.1 Saprospiraceae bacterium
CTTATTGAATTTTGCACTCTCAATGAGGTGCATGAAAATATGGTCTTGCTTGTCCTCAATACTGATAAGTCCTTGAATGATTGTTGAATTGTTAGCTGTCGTGAGTTTATAAACTTCTTTAGTATTGTCCTTTATTTCTTTTGTCCAATCAAATTGCCATTCTGCTTTATGAATTTGTTTCAAATCTTTTAAAGTAAGTCGAACAATTTCTGTATTAAACACTTCTCCAGTTGATGTGTTTTCAACAGAGTTTGTGAGTTTGTCAATCACAAAGTCAAGGGGCTTATTTCTAGATTTTTTCATTAATCAAAGTTAAGGAAAAAATTGTCATCTTCGACTTTTGTCATTTTCAAAAATCATTTCATTAAATGGAAAATGTTCAATGTTTTCTGTGTCGCCAAAGCCTTTCCGCTAACTAGTATATATACAAATCTAACTTTCGCTTATACACCTAGTTTATGCTTAACTAACGAAGATTCATTTCATTTCATTTTCTAATTATAATTTTCCCATACATCGTCAAAAGGAATTTTAAACCTTTATATGCTGGATAATACGGTCACCATTTTGACCATAAAGTCCAAACAGCGACTATTAGCATGCCGATAGCGGAGATTATTAAAAATATTTGCCAGATAAAATGAGGGGTAAGCTTTTTAGGTGTTTTAAAATACCGAAAATATAGGGCTGCAAAAGCGAGCATCGGGAGCATGACCGCCTGGGCGATGCCCGACCAGATGATCATTGATTTTGGTGCCTGAATGAACAGGAACAGGATTAACGCGGCATTGGGCCATGCAAAAGAGAGTATTTTAGTCCATTTTTCATGCGTTAGGGCATCCTTTTTTATTATACCAACCAAGGCAAAACTATCGGCCAATACCCTGGCATTTCCCGCAGCGGCGACAAAAAAAGTAGAATAAAGGACTGCAATGGCTCCAGCATAAAACACAGGTTTTGCCCATAAACCAAAAACGGGAACATACATTTCACCTAGGGTAGTGATGAGGTTGTTTTCCTCTGGTAAAAGCTCGTTTCTATGCAGAATAGAAGCGCCAAGGAGATAAAAAGCAACGGTAGTCACAGTATAAACAACCAAAGAAAGCCAGGCATCTATCTGGAGCACCTTAATCCAGCCTTTTGCATTGTCGTGCCATTCTGGGGTATCCTGGAATGGGCCGGTAAATTTAGCATAGCCTTTCTCCAGACACCAGTAAGGATACATGATTATTTCCGACGAACCGACACCGATTAGGCCAAATGCGGCCAGGGCAATGGCTAGCCCATCCTTGCTTGCCGGAATACCCATACTAAATCCTTCTTTTATATCTGCCCACGATATTTCCCATCCGGGTATAAACTGAAGATAAGCGACATTGAAAAGTGTTACCGTGGTAAAAAGGAATACCAAAAAGGTGGAAAAAGATTGAATGAATGAAAAGCGACCAAAATACAGCATCAATGCGGTAATGCACGCGATGTTGAGCGACAGAATATTGATATTATTTAGCCAGTGAACTTCATTATTTGTAAAAGAAATGGCGGAAACTGCCTGACTGGTAGCTCCTAATATTCCTCCTTGTTGAGATATGATAAGAACAATCATGAAAAACCAATACCAGATGATCCAGCGAACCTTAAGTTTCGGACCAGGTATTTCATTTAATGCAACCAGGGGTGATGTACTATGGATAATAGTATTCCTTCCAAATTCTATTAAGGTAAATACCTTTATAACACAGCCTAATACAATAAGCCAAAGGAGGACAAAGCCTGTTTTTGCTCCTACCAGCGTTGTGGCGATAAGCTCTCCGGAACCAACGATGGAGCCTGCAATAATTATGCCCGGACCAAGGTGCTTCAGGATGTCAAAAAATCGGGTAGGTGCGGGTTTCATTTATAGGAATAATCAGTATTCAGGAGAAATATTCCTTCATTTTTTTACGCAAAAACATGACGCTTCGTTCCAGTTGTTCTATGCCATCTACGCCGTCTTCAATACTGATCCACCCGTTGAAATTTTGTTTTTTTAACAGGGTAAATATGGCATCATAATCGTTCAGGCCTTTTCCAATTTCCCCATGACTGAGGCGTTTGGCATAACCCACGGCACCTCCCTCCTCATTTCTCAGATCTTCCAAAGTGCCTTCTTTCAAATATCGGTCACTGGCATGCATGGTGACCACGCGATGCACTACTCTTTTCAATAATTCCAATGGATCCTCACCGGCCAGATAGGTATTGCTCGGATCATAATTCACCCCAAAAAAGGGATGATTAATCTTATCTACCAGGGCGCAAAACACGTCCATTTTTTGGGCAAATTCAGGGTATGTCCAGAAATCATCCTTGTAATGATTTTCAATGATGAGCGTGATATCCCGCTCTTGCGCATAAGGTAAGCATTCATGAATGCAGTCGGCAGCAAGTTGAATACCCAGGTCAATGGATAATTCGGGTCTTTTTTGCCCTGAAAGAACTCTGCAAAACTTTCCTCCGAGCGCATAAGTCATGTCAATCCAATGCTTTTGTTTAGCTATTTCTATGTCGCGAAATGCCTTATCGGGATGAGTGAAATCTGGAGAACAGCACATCATAGGGATAACCTTACCATTATCTTCCACCTGACGTCGGAAAATTTTCCAATTATCAGCATTTTCCATTTCCAGAAATCCTGCATACCATTCGAGGCCATCAATATCGAGGCGGCAGGCGATATCAATCCATTCAGAAACCTTCATGGTTCCATCTTTACAAAGCGCATTCATATAGGCCTTCGGAAAAGCGGCTAATTGAGGCATTTTAATGATTTATGGTAGAAGAATCTTTTGGGGGATTTCTTCCAATGAAAGGATGTTGTTCCAATTCAACAATTTGTCCGGAGATGGGGCCACATTCGTCACCCAGCCAATAGACTGCGGCGGCGGCAATTTCTTCTGGCTTTATAAGCCGGCCGGAAGGGGCAAAAACAGAAGGAATTTTTTCAAACCAATTTTCTGATAATCCATGGGACATTTTTCTTTGCTGTTCCGTTTCTGTCAGCACCCAACCTGGATTAATTTGATTCACCCTAACGCCATTTTCCCGGTGTAAGGTATCGCCCAAATTTCTGGTCAGGGTCATTAATCCACCTTTTGATACACTATAAGCGAGTAAATCGGGTTCTCCACTATAGGCATTTACGGAGCCAATATTCAACACGGATCCTCTTTGAGCGGTCAAATAGGGAAGACTTTCCTTAATGAGGAGAAAAGGAGCTATCGTATTGATTTTCAGTATTTTTTCAAAAAAAGAGGCGTCTGTAGAATCGAGATTAGAAGAAACTACCCAAGCGGCATTATTAACGACCGAGTCCAATTTCCCAAAAGAAAGGATAGCACAACGCACCAATTCCTTTATAGTCGCTTCGTCTTGGAGATCACCGATACAAAGTGCAGCATTTTCGCTACCCAGGGCATGAATAACCTCCTCGCCCCAATCCTTTTCCAAACCATGAATGACTACTTTGGCACCTTCCTGAACGAATCGGGAGGCCATAGCCTTGCCAATACCGGTGGTACTTCCTGTAACAATAATAACTTTACCGTGAAGGCGCATATCAGAAAGGTTTAAGGACACTTTTGACTACTTCGCCGTGGTGCATTTTTTCAAAAGCCTCTTTCCATTGATCGATGGCCCAAACGCCACCAATGATAGGTTTTACATTGAGGCTACCACTCGCGAGGAGTGCAATCACCCTTTCCCAGATTGGCCAGTTATGACTAAAACTACCTTTTAGGGTTACATTTTTTTGAACCAAAGGATCGAGAGAAAAGCCCAGAGGTTGAGGACCCCAGCCCACTTTAGTTATTTGACCGTTAGGTCTAACCCATTGCAATGCCATTTTTAGGGTAATACTTGCGCCTGCGGCATCAACAATAAGGTCGGCACCTAGTCCGTCCCTGTCTTTCGCCCATTCTGTGGCGTCTCCGATGATGGTTTCACAACCATATTGTTTTGCGATATCCAATCTTAATTTATCAGATTCAAGGCCTACAACGGCTACTTCAGCACCACAAATGCGTGCAACAGCGGCACATAATATGCCTATAGTGCCCGGACCAATGACAATAACCCGATCGCCAGGTTTTACGGAACTATTAACAGCCACAGAATTATAGGCAACACAGCAAGGTTCTGTCAAACAAGCTTCTTCAAAGGATAAATGAGTAGGTACCCGATGCAGACAACGTGCAGGGACCCTTACATATCGTGTCATGGCACCATTTACACCATAACCAAATCCTTTTCTATCGGGATCGAGATTATACAATCCTGTTTTTGACATAGGGCTATTAGGATTGATAATGGCAGCGGTTTCACTAACCACCCTGTCACCTTCTTTCCAAACAGAGACATTTTTACCTAATGCGGCAATAAGACCTCCAAATTCATGACCTAAAACGACAGGATAATTTACAGGCCAGCTATGATCGGCTGTCCATTGATGCAAGTCACTGCCACAAACACCTACATTGACTACTTCCAATAAAACATCATCATCACCTATAATGGGAACTGCGATTTCACGAATCTCAACAGAGCCTTTTTCAGGAGCAAAATTTACTACTGCGGGACTTAATAAACTGGACATATTTTCAAATTTTAAGCAGACCGGACGGGAACATCCTTGTATGCATGTATTTTTTCACAAATTAAACGGAGGGAAGCCTCTAAATTTCCATCTGCCGTTTTAAAGGCATCGGCATCGATGGTCAATGGGGCACCTAAAACCACTAATGGCGCGCCATAAAGAGGACATTGTATGGCTTGTTCCAGGGAAAGGCCACCAACAGCCTGTACAGGAATACGCACTGCATCAACGACCTCTCTTAGTTGATCCAAAGGATTAGGCATTCGCAGACCTCTTGCGGCAATACCCCTGCGCTCGTCATAACCAATATGATGAATTACAAAATCGCAACCCAAGTCTTCCAGCCATTTTGCACCGGCAACCATGTCAGGACAGCCCAGATTATCGCCCATAACTTGAATATTATAGTCTTTACCTGCCTGAACGACACATCTGATGGTTTCTTCGTGAGCGCGTGCCATAACTACCACATGAGTGGCGCCTGCTTTTGCCATCATTTCAGCTTCAAGATATCCACCATCCATGGTTTTCAGGTCTGCAACAATGGGAATACCAGGAAAAGCTTCGCGAAGTTTTCTTACACCGTGCAAGCCTTCAGCTAAAATGAGGGGAGTTCCAGCTTCCAGCCAATCGACGCCAGCGCGGAGGGCCATAGCTGCGGTTTCTAACGCCTCATCAATATTAGTGAGGTCCAGTGATATTTGTACTATTGGTTTCATACCTACAAGATAAATAATTTTTATTCCTTTTTTTAAATAGTAAGACAAGAAAATTAAGTAATCTTGTAAAGGTTCAAGTTTTTTAATTCCTCTATGATGATTAACAGAAAATATGCCTTTGTCCTTTTTTTGATGCTTCCCCTTTATTTTCTAAATGCCCAATCGGGTTGGGTTGAAAAATATATAATGGATGAGGCCTATAAAAGTAAAATTATAAGCCTGGCAAAACAGGCTATGATTGAAAAACCAATAACGGTTACCAATGAATCTTCTCCTCGTTCAGCGGGCGGAAAACATGACTTTTTTTCGGAGGGAGATTATTGGTGGGAAAATCCGGCCAGCCCCGATAGTCCTTATATTCAAAGGGATGGAATGAGTAATCCCAATAATTTTGTTGCCCATAGAAAAGCGATGATCCGTTTCAGCCAGCTTGTGGGTACCTTGACTTCTGCGTATTTGATAGAAAAGAAAAAGGAATATGCGGAACAGGCGTTCAAGCATTATGAGGCATGGTTTTTAAATGAGGAAACGCTGATGAATCCTTCGCTCCTCTATGCTCAGGCGATTAAAGGAAGGGTAACAGGTCGCGGCGTTGGCATCATTGATATGATACAAATGATAGAGGTGGCCCAGAGTTTAAGGGTTATTGAAAAGGCATTACCAGGCAAGAAAAAGGAAATTGCCGGTGTAAAAAGTTGGTTTGAGCAGTATTTATCCTGGGTAACAACCCATCCGTATGGTATAGATGAACGGAATGCCAAAAATAATCATGGAACTTGTTGGGTCATGCAAGTGGCAGCATTTGCCAAATTAACGGGGAATAAGGCTTTGCTGGACACTTGTGAAAATAGGTTTAAGACCATTTTATTGCCTAATCAAATGGATGAAAATGGGGCGTTTCCCCTGGAATTGAGAAGGACTAAACCTTATGGATATGCCTTGTTCAATGCAGATGCCATGGCCACGATTTGCCACATTTTAGCCGACAGATCTTTGTGGACGTTTTCCCTTCCCGATGGCAGAAACATGGAAAAAGGCATTTCATTTATGTATCCATTTGTGGCGGATAAAAACAAGTGGACCTATCCAAAGGATGTCATGTATTGGGATGAATGGCCTGTCGCTCAACCTTTCCTTTTATTTGGTTCTGTAGCTTTCAAGAATAAGACTTGGTTAGGTACCTGGGGGACATTAGAACGGTTTCCTGAAAATGAGGAGGTCATCAGAAATTTACCCGTTAGAAATCCTTTGATTTGGTTAAAAATGTAAAATGAAGGTAGAAAGATTGTCATCTGCACCCAGGTGAAGCTTTTTTCTTAATCGGTAACGGCTTATTTCAACCCCTCTGATAGATATTCCCAGGAGAGGAGCAATTTCTTTAGAGGACAGATTCATTCTTAAAAAGGCACAGAGTTTTTGGTCCTTAGGGGTGATATCTGGGTATTTTTCAGTTATTCTGTGTAAAAAATCGAGGTGAACCTGATTAAAATGAAGCGCAAAAACCTCCCAGTCTTCATCCATTTGCTGATCATTGGCCACTCTGTTAAGTAGTTGATCTATAGCTTGTTTCGTTTCTTTTTCCTTACTTGATTTGCTTATTTCACTAAGTTTTATGCTTAGGTCTTGAATTAATTCATTTTTCTGTAAAATATGAAGGGTTGTTGAAGCTAATTCCTGATTTTTGGTATCGTTGTCGAGTTGTAATTTTTCATTTTCCAATCTAACAATATCCTCTAAAGCTTTGTCTGCTCTGATTTTCTCCGATAGCGTCTTTTTTTGAAGTTTTTGCTCCATTAATTTCTTTTCCCTGTCGAATCTTTTTCGGGGAATAAATAATAAGAGAAAAATGGACAATAGGAAAACAAAAAGATAAAATAATTTGATTCCACGACTTAAGTACCATGGAGGCTCGACAGTAAAGGAAAATGAAAGGGGTTTCCATGACTTTATTCCTTCAATTCGGGCTTTTACCAGAAAGCGATAGGAGGCAGGAGGTAAATTGCTATAAGTCATTTTATTGTCCTTCGTCCAGGGTCTCCACGCCTTATCAAATCCTTCCAGTTTTATAGCATATTGAATATTCAGACTTTGGGATAAATAGGGTAAAACATATTCAAAGGTGGCGGCATTCAGGTTATTATCAAATGTAAAATTTCGCAAAAGGATATTTTCCGGGTATTGATTCTGGATTTTAATGTCATAAAATAAGAATCCCTTATCTGTTCCAAAAAGCACCTTGTCCTTTTGGTATGGATAGATAAATTCAAAGCCACCCACCAGTTTATTTTTTAAAAATGGGATCATTTTCTTTTTAAATACCAACGAATCGGAACGCTCTCTGGAACGGGCCAAATACCCCACCTCATCACCCTGAGCAAACCAAATATCCCCATCAGATCCTTCCACTAAGGTTTTAACTTTAGTAGACGTTCCAAAAACTTGATTCAACAAAGTGTAAGGAAAGAAGGATCGTTGGATAGGATCATATTTGTAAATACCATTTTCTGTAGTAAAAACAGCTTGATTATATATGGAATAAACAGAATTTCCATTGTTTGAGGGTAACTTTTGTTTGGTATTAAAATAGGTAACACTGGAAGAAAAGAAATCAGATTCATCTAAACGAAGATTAAAAATGCCTCGATAGGGATGAGCAATCCAAAAGGAATGATTTGATTCTGGGATGATTATTCTTGCAGATTCATCAAATCGGGATAATTTACCCAGAGGATTCCATGTGTTATTTTTATTTTCAAGGAGGTAAATGCCATTGTATGACCCACAGAGAAGTTTGTTTTTAACCCCGGGGATTTCTTTAAAAAGCCAGGCGCCCGTATTTTTCAATATATGTCTGGGTTTTTCATTTTCATTAAAAACAAAAGCACCAAGGTGATGACCTACCCAGATTTCATTACCAAAAGATTGTACCTGCCAGACTTGCCCGTCCGTGCTGGGAATGAGATAAGCCTTTGATTTTGCCAATCGACCATTTTCTTCGGCGGTATGTTGGTAGAGGCCATTTACTGTACCAAAATAGAAATTTCTTCCTTTTTTTATGGCAGAATAGGCTGTTCCGCCCATGTTTTCGTCGGGATAAAGGTAAGTGAAGGGGTAAAAAAGTTGAATACAGGAGATGCCATTATCCGTTCCTGCCCATAAATTTCCCTGTTTATCATTAAAAAGACTTAGCACATTATTATTAATCAGTCCATTTTCCTTGTTTAGTATAAATTGGGTTTTTCCATATTTGTCCAAAATAACAATGCCACCTCTGGAAGTTCCCAGGGCAAATTGCCCATTGTTAAGGATAGTTGCTGTATAGATTTTATGTCGGGAAAGGTATTCTTTTGCCTGATTATCCCATGAATTCAGCTTTTTTCCGTCAAAAAGATAAAGGGAACCTTCTAAGGTTGTTATCAGAAAGATATTCTTACTGAAGGGCATGACTTTCGTGATAGGGCCGTCTTTTAATGTAATGGAAGTTAAAAAAACGGGCTTTCCCTTTTGGTCGAGTTTGTAAAGTCCTTTTTGTACACAATGTATAAACAGTTGATTATCTGTCACACCCAGATAAGAAATATCAGCGGGCAGTTCCTGGAAATCTATTTT
>JAJTER010000025.1 GCA_021299835.1 Saprospiraceae bacterium
CACTATTTATCAACAAATGCTGTGGTTGATTACAGGACAACAGAATAGTACCTTTGGGAAATGTTTTACGTGTCGAAGTATTTGATTCATAATCAAATACGGTATTCACAGTAAATGATTCCTTTGCTTGTTCAAATTTAACGCCTTGACGTTGTAAAATCTGAACTACATCAGGCGTGTACATATCAGCTGGAGATAAAAAATAAGTTTTATTGGCTGATAATGATTTGGAGGGCTGCCAGGCATCATAACTATAGCGTAAAAGTTCTTTTTTGTGTTTTACTCCAGTAAATAATGACTGGATAGAAGTAGTATAATGGTCCCAAATTCTTTGTCGTAAAGTCAGAATAGTTCCATCCTCCGTTTCAATTGCGCGACCACCTGCAATACCTCCCTGTTCGGTTAACATAGCTATGGCCCCCATGATACTTGGATAACTTGACCCATATCCCGGGTAGAAAAAATCAAAAGCTTCACGGGTAAAATAGCTAATATCATTTTTATTGAAGGCTGCAATGTTTGCTCTTCCAAAGGTATCGGACCATGCCTCGTAGGTAGGCGGTAATATTTTATTTCGTGGCGTCGTGCCAGGCATGGTGAAGTAATTACTATTGTAGCCTTGTTCATGATGATCTACATGTATCTGAGGCATCCATTTTTGATATTCTGTCGTCAAATTTCTTGTTTCAGGATGAATACCCCAAGACCAATCTCTGTTAACATCAAACCAATAATGATTAGAACGACCATTTGGCGCAGGCTCATAATGCTCTAAATCATTTTTAGAGGTAGCTAATTGCTTTCTCCTAACTGAATTATACCATTGAATGTAACGTTCTCGTCCATCAGGATTAATACATACATAAATTTGAATAACGGAATTTTGCAACAATTGATTCGTAGCTTCATCTGTGGCAGCGGCTAACCGATAAGCAACTTGAAGAGCAGCTTCACTGGTGGATGTTTCATTTCCATGGATATTATAACTAAGTGATAGAAAAACAGGGTCTTTTTCCATAATATCCTTTGCCTGAGCATCATTAGCCGTCATTAACTTTAAATGATTTGTACGAATACGCTCTAAATTCGATAAATTTTCAGGCGATGAAAAAACTAATAAATATAGAGAACGATTTTCATACGTTTTTCCATACTCCACTAATTTAAGCCTGTTAGATTTCTTTGAAAGGTCTTTAATATAGTTTTCAATACTCGAATAATACGTTGAATGCTCCCCCAGTTCATAGCCTAGAAATGAGGCAGGCGTAGGAATATTCTGATTAACGGCTAATCCAGGTTCAAATGAAAACCTCTCCAGGTTCATCCATTCTTTTTGAGAATGCAGTCCGCTAAAGGAACAAAACAAGAAAAATAAAACGATAACATTTTTCATTTAATTTTTTTTTAGTTAACGACGAGATGAGATCAATGTAGTAGGATAAACAATAACGCTTTCATTTCCATCGATACCAACGGAAGCGATGCCAAATAAAAAATTATCAATAATAATTTTATCCAGGGTAAATTCAGTCAAGCCTTTTGGCACAAACTTTGAATATTGCCATTGGGCTGAGGTAGTTTCTCTCCAATAAATTTTATGACCGGTAAGACCTTCAAAAGTGGAAGGTTTCCATTTAAAACGGGTTGACGGTTGAACAATGCCACCGATCTGAACATCTTCAGGCGGTGGTGGAGCCCAGGCTAAAGCAGCAAGCGTAATGGCATTAACGCCGGTTAATTTAGCAGCATAATCAAAATTAACTCCTTCAATTACATCTCCGTATTTAATCCCATTTTCAATTCTAATATCTTCATGCTGCCTGTAATAATTTTCATGAGTCTCCATAATTCTTACCCCTGGAAAGCCCTCATCATTAAATGGTTTATGATGTCCTCCCCTGCCGAATCTATCCAATCTGTAAATCATCTTTGCATCTAAATTGGTACAATAGAGATCTGTCAGTTTATCAATATATCTGGCGATTTGCCTGGAAGGGCCATCTATCTCTCCCCCATATACTCTGTGCCAGGCTCTTTCTCTTTCAGTTTCAAGAATAGAAACAGGTTCCGAAAAAATCCTGAAGGTGGTATTATCGATGATACCATCGACACCTTCAATATTGCCAATCATATCATTATTAAGGACAGCTATGATATCCCATTGATTCGTTTTAGCAAATTTTGCTACCGTAGTACCACCTAATAGACCTTGCTCTTCGCCTGATAATCCAATATAAATAATACTTGTTGGAAAACGATACTTTGATAAAACAGCAGCTGCGTCCAGCTCTCCGGCCATGCCACTGGCATTATCATTAGCACCAGGATTATCCTTTTGAGCGTCCAAAACATCCGTGACCCTTGAATCGATATCAGCCGTCATTATGACGTATCTATTTGGATAAACTGAACCTCTTTGAATAGCTAATACATTAGAAATATTAATATCCTCCTTTATTCTGGGATTAAATCCAGCTTTAAATACTTCGTTCATGTAGGAAACTTCCAGGCACTGATTACAAGAAGAGCTGATTTTTTGAAATTCGTTGTGAATCCAACGTCTTGCAGCACCAATACCCCTTGTGTTTGACACGGTATCCGATAAAGTGCTTCTTGTTCCAAAATTAGCAAGCGTTCGGATACTATTTTCAATAGCCTTTGCATTTGGCGCTTTGGCAATATCAAATAATCGATTATCTAATTGCCCAAAAAGGAACTGGGACGAAAGACAAAGAAAAATGATTGGAAAATAAAAGGAGTGTTTCAAGTGTTTTTTCATTGTTTTAGGGGTTAAATAAAAACTTAATTAGGAAAAAGATGCTTGTTGATCTGACTTACTGACGAAATTTTAACCTTAGAGAAATACAGTGGAAAATACTGATTGTTTATCCAAATGGGAAATAAATTTCTATAAAATGGACTATTTGGATTACCAGATTGACCAGGTGTATTGGTCGCCAAACAATAATCCCAGTTTTGTAAATCCGAAATAAATCTGAAGCTGGCACCATGTGTTTGATTATCTCCCCTTCCCGTTACATTGGCTGTAAATCCATTTCCACCTCTCGGAGCAGGTCCTACTTCCAGTATTGACCGAGTATTTTGATTAACAACAGCACTTAATGGGTGTTTCAATAGAATATACTTATTCTTCAGCTGACCATATTGCCATAAATTTACCTCTTTACCTAATTTAAGCTCCAGGTTTTGAACTGCCTTTTCAAATGTTTTAAATAAAAAATCATTTCTACCTTGAACAGGTTGGGAACCAAATTTTGCGTCAGGAAATAGAAGGTTATCGATTATCATTTTAAGTTGGGGGTTAACCAAAGACTTAACCTTTTCTGGAACAAATTGTATTTTATACTCCGATAAAATAACTCTTTCCCAAGCATCATAAATTGATGCTGCGATAGAATTGGGCGTCAATTTATAGTCCCAATCATTAAAGAAGGTGGTAAATTTTTCATACTTTTTGAAGGCTGGTATACTAGAAATAAAAGGTACCAAATGCCTTGCAGATAGAGACAGATAATCTGTTTGAAGCAACATAAAATCCTGCACAGATAATTTCTTACCACTACCCAAATATTCCTTTATTCGCAAACCTCTATAAGGATCCGACCATGAAAAACCCACAGTATTGGGGTATTTGAAATCGAGAGGCACCACATTTTCATTAGCTGTGACGACATAATTTTGTGAAGGATTGTAACTGGAAGGTCTTTCGGAAATTGGAATGAACCCATCCCAATCTCTACTTCCATCCCCAATGACAGGTACCATGCCACTACTATTATTTCGAATGGGCGCAATGCCTACAGTTTGCCAACCTATATTCCCTAACCGGTCGGCCCAAATCATGTTTTCGCCTGGAATATGAGAATAAGTGCATGCCAACTTAAATTCATCCCAATTTTTTGCCTGATTCATTCTGAGACTAGCCAGATAGGGAGCGCCCCCTTTTTCTAACCAGGCACATCGCACAGCCACAGCGATATTTTTTTCAATTATCATTTTAAGCACAGGGCCATGTACACTATAAAACAAAGAAAAATATTTCATGCCCTTACCTTTAACAGATATGGAGTCTTTTATTTCAAGAAAATCAAGCCATTTCCCTTGATATTTATACTGAAGTACATTGGAAGGATTAAGTTCATAAACGTACATATCTTCAGCGTCTGTAGCATGAATGGTGAGTCCCCATGCACCATAATCGTTGTGTCCAATAGAAACACCAGGAATAGTAGGTTCACCCCCACCTATAACATTCCAACCGGGAGAAACCAGATGCGTAATATATCTAAGCGAGGGAGCAGACATAGCCCTATGAGGATCGTTGGCTAACAGAGGGAAACCACTTTCGGATAATGCACCAGAGACCACCCAATTATTACTACCAATCACTTGCTTTTCTTCATTTAATGAAATTTGCTCTTCATTCATTCGAGAAGAAAGCACCATATAATTCTCTGTTGAATTCCTATCGGAGAAAGCCAGGATATCTTCTGGAAGGAAATTTACCGGCCGCTTAAATGCCTTATAGAGGTCCATAACATCAGAATAGGATAGAATTTCTTTTACTAAAGAATCCAACCTAATGTCAGGATTATTGGGATGATACCAATTTATTTCCTTTGTTTTATCTTCCCCAATTTGGTGAACAACAAGAGCAGTTTCCCATTCATCCGTCAAGTTACCAAGCAGTCCCTGATGCCTTGAAATGATATCTTCTGGTTTTAAATATTGCGGTTTAATACCTAATAACCTGAACTCAACAGGCAAAGAATCTGGTGTTAAAAGAGCATTATCAATAGCAGCATTCACACCATTTACGAAGGAATGTATTATTTGATAACCATTTGGATGGTAATGATTAAATTCAGCCACTGGGTCACCCCTATAAGTAAAAAGTCGGGAGGCGATATCTTTTTGTAGTTCTCTTTCACCAAGCATATCCGATAAGAGTCCTCTTGTCTGCCTCCTCCACATTTCAAATTGAAATAATCTGTCAGATGCCGCTTGAAACCCTTGAGCAAAGAACATATCATTTTCATTTTTCGCATAAATATGAGGGACGCCGAAAGGATCTATCATTATCTCCACCTCTTCCTTGAGCCCTGAAATTTTTTCAAATTTCTGTGCAAATGCAGTAACACAAATTAAAATCGAAAATAATGTTAATAATAATTTCATAAAAAGATATTTTTGACGTTTAAAAGTACGCTTTTCCCTTATAAATTTTAATTTTAGGAAACAATTTCAACATTACCTGAACCTATAACTACTTCAAATATGCCTATTTCAAGGAAAACATTTGTCAAGAGTATCGCAGCAGCTACCTTATTACTTCCCATAGGCATAAAAGCAGTCATGGGAAAAGGAAATAAAACATCCGGCAATGATTCAGGAATTTCAAGTAAAACGTATTCATGGAAAATGGTTACTACCTGGCCGCCGAATTTCCCAATTTTAGACGAAGCTTGTAAATTATTTGCCAGTATGGTGGAAGAAATGTCAGGCGGACGCATTAAAATAAGGGTCTTTGGAGGTGGTGAACTGGTGCCCTCTCTTGAAATTTTCGATGCAGTTAGAAATGGGGCCGCAGAAATTGGTCATGGTTCTGCTTATTATTGGGCAGGAAAATCTCCTGCCGCTTCATTCTTTGCCACTGTACCCTTCGGTATGAATGCCCAGCAAGTATCCTCATGGATTCATGCGGGAGATGGCTTGACTTTATGGCAAGAATTATATGCTAATTTTGGATTAATTCCACTACCTGCAGGTAATACTGGCGTACAAATGGGCGGCTGGTTTAACAAGGAAATTAATACTATATCAGATCTTAAAGGCTTAAAAATGAGAATTCCCGGTCTTGGCGGAGCCGTTTTGGCAAAAGCGGGTGGATCACCCATTCTTTTAGCTGGTGGTGAATTATATACAGGTTTAGAAAGGGGTATCATAGATGCTACAGAATGGCTATCTCCATTCCATGACAGTTTAATGGGTTTCGACGAAATTGCGAAATATTATTACACCCCAGGCTGGCACGAACCAGGAACCAATTTAGAGATTATTCTAAACAAGGAAAAATTTGAAGAACTTTCTGATGACCTGAAGGCCATTATTAAAGCTGCATCATCCTATTGTGGAACCTGGTTACACGCCCAGATGGAAGCCAAAAACGCTGTAGCCTACAACGAACTTCTGAAAAAGGGCGTTGAAATACGCACATTTCCACCAGAAGTAATTGATGAATTAAGAAAATTAACTAAAGAAGTTATCAATGAATTAGCCGAAAAAGATCCATTCACTAAGAAAGTATATGCTTCTTATTACGCTTTTCAAGAAAAAGCAAATAAATATTCTAATATCGCTGAAAAAGCTTTTTACAACAATTTACAAGCAGATTTATCTTGATTGACTACGGTTCTAGTGTCTAAAGTTCTGGCCCTAAATACTTTACTTTATAAGTTAAGTTAATTCTAATTCAATATTTTAAGGTATAATTAAAAGACTCGGCATAAATATATAAATGCCTAAAACTATCAGTTGAATAAGTATAAAAGGAATAATTCCTCTATAAATCTGAGCCGTTGTGACGGATGATGGAGCTACTCCTTTAAGGTAAAACAGGGAAAATCCAAAAGGAGGAGTCAAGAAAGAAGTTTGTAGATTAAGCCCTAGTAATACCCCAATCCAAATAAGATCTACCCCCATTTTCTGAAACACGGGCGCTACAACGGGAACGATGATAAAAATAATTTCTATAAAATCTATAAAGAATCCAGCAATAAATACAATCAGCATAACCAAAAACAGAAAGGCCAAAGGCGTCATATTAGCATCTTGAATAAGACGTACTAAAAATACATCACCCCCAAGTTCCCTAAAAACAAAAGAAAAAGTAGTTGCTCCTAACAATATTAAAAATATCATTGAGGTGAGGTGGGTAGTTTCAAGACAAACACTTTTAATAATGCTAAAATTCAATTTCTTTTCGAATAAGGTCAGAATAGTTGCACCCATTGCACCCACTGCTGCTGCTTCCGTAGGAGAGGCAATACCTAAGAAGATAGAACCTAAAACAGATATGATAAGAATTAATGGTAATGCAAATGCGCGCCATACCTTTCCATAGAAATTATTAGCCCTAAATTTCTCAATTTCTTCCTTAGGAATGGGTGGCATCCATTCTGGCTTAATTTTAGAAACAACAAAAACAAAAATGATATAAAAAGCTACTAATACTAACCCAGGAATTAATGAAGAGGCAAATAATTTTCCGACAGATACATTGAGAACGCTTCCAAGAAGAACTAATACAACGGATGGTGGGATAATCTGACCTAAAGTACCAGATGCAGCAATTACACCCGTTGCAATTTCAGGTTTATATCCTCTCTTTAACATGGTAGGTAAACTAATTAAACCCATGGTAACCACAGTTGCACCAACAATACCGGTAGAAGCGGCTAATAAAGTACCTACTAGGATAACTGCAAAAGCTAATCCACCATGCATTTTTCCAAAAAGAATAGCAACCGTTTCCAATAAACTTTCAGCCAGACCACTTTTTTCCAACATGATACCCATAAATACAAATAAAGGAACGGACAGCAAAACATAATTACTAATCACACCCATTATACGTGGAGGAAGCGCTCCAAAAGCTGAAGGATCTAAAAAAAAGAAAGCGTAAGTAATAGACAATCCTCCTAAAGTAAGTGCTACAGGATAACCGTACATGATTAAGATAAAAATACTTACGAATAAGATGATAGCTATTATTTCCATAAAACAGTCTATTAATTGCTTTTAAAAGCTATATTGAACTGGTTAAAAATGATAATTAATCCTTGAAAAAATAATAATAAAAAGGCTAAAGGAATAGCCATTTTTATAAAATAGAAAGCTCCTAAGCCACCTGGATCAGGTGAAGTCTCTTTCATTGCAAAACTCGTTAATGAGTATTTGAGCGAATACCAACCTAATGTTAAACACCATGGAATTAAAAAAACCATGGTCCCAATAACATTTACTTGCGCTTTTTCACGTTTAGAGAAGTTCTGATAAAATAAATCCACTCTAACATGTTTTTCTTCATTGAGGGCGTAAGCTGAACCAAATAAAAATAACAGACCAAATATATGCCATTCTATTTCTGCTACCCAGGCCACTGAAAAATTGAATAAATACCTGGATATTACGTCTAAACATATAATAATTACCAACACAAAACTCAACCAGGAAACGCTTTTACCAAAAAAAGCTACTACTTGAGATAATTTATTAATCCATTTTTCCATGGCCGACTATTTTTATAAATTACAGCTAACGAATATAAACATATACGATACTAATTGGAAGAAACTTGACAAATTATTGTAGATAACCATAAAAAAAGGTCAGTAAAAAATTTACTGACCTTCATTATTAGTTTTCGGAATCATCAGGATTTACACCATCCATCATGAGAAAGGCTTTTAAAAATGGTTGTAAATCACCGTCGAGTACGGCATCAGTTTGGGATGTTTGGTATTGAGACCTATGATCTTTTACCCTTCTATCATCTAAAACATAACTTCTAATTTGTGAACCCCACTCATTTTTCATTTTACCAGATTCCACTTTTGCTCTTTCAGCCAACTGCTTTTGTAGCTCAAGTTCATAGATTCTAGATTTAAGCAATTGAATGGCTTTTTCTCTATTTTGATGTTGAGATCTTTCCTGCTGACATTCTGCTACTAAACCAGTAGGTAAATGTCTTACCCTTACAGCCGATTCAGTTTTATTTACATGCTGACCACCCGCACCACTTGCTCTGAAAGTATCCCAATCTAAATCAGCGGGATTAATTTCAATTTCAATAGTATCATCGACACTGGGGTGAACAAAAACAGAACAGAAAGAAGTCATCCTTTTACCTTGTGAATTATATGGACTTACCCGGACTAACCTGTGTACTCCATTTTCACCTTTCAGCATACCATAGACATAGTCTCCGGTAATCTCAATTTCCGCAGATTTGATACCAGCTACATCACCTTGAACCTCAGATAGTGCGGTAACTTTAAAACCTGACCTTTCAGCCCACCGGACGTACATTCTAAAAATCATTTCTGCCCAATCACAGGCTTCCGTTCCACCTGCACCGGCATTAATTTCAAGAATAACACCAAGTTCATCTTCAGGTCTATTGAGCGTTCTATGAAATTCTAAATCTTCGAAAGCTAAAATAGCCTCTTGGTATTTAGCTTCAACTTCATCTTCTGTAGCTTCACCTTCCTTTTGGAAATCAAATAAGACCTCGGAGTCTGCTACTAATAATTTAATATTTTCGAATTCACCCAAATATTTTTTGTGCGTTTTAATCTCTTTCATCACCAATTCAGCTTTCGATGAATCGGACCAAAAATCAGGACTGGTTGAAAAACTTTCTTTATCTTCTAGTAGTAAAACTCTGTTATCTACGTCAAAGATACCTCCTTAGCGACAACAATCTTTCCCTCAAATCTCGCAGTTGCTCGATAGTCATTGGATGTTCTTTTTTTAAGTTTAACAATCAAATATTAATACAAACGTTATTTTTTAACGTCCAGAATTTCAAGATAAAACATTAAATCGGCATTCGCAGGAATAGAGCCAGAACCAGCTCCTTCTTCACCGTAAGCTAGTGCACTTGGAATATATAAAATGGCTTTAGTACCCTTTTTCATCAGACCCATACTTTCGTCCCAACCTGGTATAACTTGTCCAGTCATTGCTTCAAAAGTAAAAGGTAAGAGTCCTCTTTGAAAAGAGTTATCAAACATAAAACCATCAGCAGCTAATATGCCGTAATAATTAGTTGATACTTTATTACCTTGTTGAATTAATTCCCCTGATCCTTCTTGCAAAATTTTGTATTTTAAACCAGAAGCAGTAACAGAATAATTTAATTTTTCAGATTTTGTCTCTTCGAAAAGCCCTTTTACCTTGTCTGCAATTTCTTTCGTTGCTTTCTCAATATCTGAATTAGGAATTCGCTTTTCAATGGTAATTTTATAAACTATAAACTTAGTTTTCTCGAAACCAGGAGGACGCATACCTGGTGCACCCATTGAGTCAATAGGTATAAAGATACTTATACTATCTCCAACTTCCATTAGACCGAAAGATTCTTCAATAGGAGAAAGTTTTTTGGGTTCCTTTTTTACGTCAGGATAAAGGCCAATTTCCGGATATGGCTCATTTGCATTAGTATTCATTAAAGAATCATCTGCATACATGGCATAACGAAGGTAAAGAACATCGTTGGGTTGAACTTTATTTCCACTTTTATTCTGAAAAAGTTCATATTTAATACCAGTACTTGTTTTTCCACTTTTCCCTTTTCCACAAGAGTTTAGAGTAACAGCGGCGATCAAAAGGATGAATAAAATTCTCATTAATTTAAGTTAAAAAGTTAATATTTAAAATAGGAATCCAAAAGTAATGTAAAATTAGCGTATTTTATAATCCATCTCAATTTTGAGATAATTGTTCTGCATAGAGAGGAAGAAGTTCTTTAAACTTCCTAACCGTCGATTTAAGCCCAATGAATGAAGCGGCACCTGAAGCATTTTTATGTCCACCTCCTTTAAAATGTTTTGTGGCTATTTCCTGGACTGAAAAATCACCCTTGGAACGCATTGAAAGCTTAACAATCGTAGGTTGTTCGGTGATAAGCACCGCTACTTTTATATTTTGAATACGCATTAACATATTAACAATCCCTTCTGTATCACCTCTTTGTATGTCAAAGTCTGCGTAATCCTCTTTAGTAATAGTTACCAGAGCCGTAGCATATTCTTCCAAAATTTCTAGCCGCTTGTTTAAACAATGTCCAATAATTTTTAATTGTTTAATTTCAAGATTATTATGTAATCTATTTTGAATACTAACATCGTCTACGCCCCGATCCAACAGAGTGGCCGTAATTCTAAAAACCTTAGAAGAAGTATTATAAAGGAATGAGCCGGTATCCGATACTATGCCAACATAAAGAGCATCTGCCGTGGCAGGCACAAGATATTTTGATTGATCCAACAAATGAATAAAATCAAAAATAAGTTCAGAAGTAGAACTTGCTGTTGTATCTGATAAAATAAAATCCGCAAAATTTTCAGGAAACAAATGATGATCAATAACCACTTTAGGAGCAGTCTGCTTCATCATTAAATCACCACATTTATCTATTCTGTCAAGTGAGTTAAAATCAAGGCAAAAGAAAATATCTGCTTTTTCAATAGCTAATTTAGCATGTTCAGGCACTAAGTCATAAATCACAATATCTTCAACACCAACCATCCAATTCAGGTAATTTGGGTATTCGGAAGGTAGAATAATTTTCACCGAATGTTGTTGAGCTGAGAGAAAATGTGCCAATCCCAAACTTGACCCTAATGCATCACCATCGGGATTCCTGTGAGAAAAAATCACAATATCTTTCGGTGTAGAAAGCAAATTTTTAAGTTGGTTAAGATTTTCCATAATGATAATAAAACAAAAGCGTAAATTCGCCGCAATTTAAACACATTTATCTACAATTTAAAAAAATAGTAATGACAACTGGAAATCGCACCTTTACGATGGTGAAACCCGATGCAGTAGCAGCGGGAAACACGGGAAACATTTTAGCTATGATCGAGCAAGCTGGTTATAAAATTGTTGCCTTGAAATTGACTCAGTTATCTGAGGCAAAAGCGGGAGAATTTTATGCTGTACATAAAGAAAGACCTTTTTATGGTGAATTGGTGTCTTTCATGTCCTCAGGACCCATTGTTGCCGCAATTCTAGAAAAAGATAACGCTGTTCTTGATTTTAGAACACTGATTGGGGCTACCGATCCTTCTAAAGCGGAAGAAGGAACCATTAGAAAAAAATATGCTAAGAGTTTAGGAGAAAATGCTGTTCATGGTTCAGATTCTGACGAAAATGCTGCCATTGAATCAGCATTTCACTTTGCTGTTACCGATATGATCTAATCATTTTATTTCAACTAAAGTTACGCCATCCCCACCTAATTTAGGGTCGGGATGGCTAATTTCCATTTCCACTCTATACTCTTTTAACTTCTTTCTGACTGCTTTGCGAAGGATGCCATCCCCTTTACCGTGAATTATCTCTATTTGGGATGAACTATTCATGAGAGCCGAATCCATGTACGATTCAACTACTTGCAGCGCCTCTTGCATTCTCATACCTCTAATATCTAATTTATTTTCAAAAGCTGCTATCTTTTGAATTGTATCAAAATGAAGTGATTTTAATTTTTTATCTAAAGGCTCAGGACCCTTTTCTAAATCCCTCACATCAATAATAAGGGTTAAATCACCCATGAGTACATTCGCCTTTTCTTTATTAATGCCTGTTAAAAGACCTACCGCTCCGCCACTTCTTAGCCTGACATAATCACCAATATTCAAAATATTCGACGTTCCTTCCGCGCTAGATCCATAATATAGCTCTTCTTTTAAATCTTCAACTTCCAATACTTTTTTGGCTCTTTCCTCCCTCAACCTGATAGCCAGTTCTCTGGCTTTTTCGATATTTTTTTCTTCCTTAATCTCTTTAATTAAACGTTCAACCTCCTTATTAACTAAACCAGTATCCTGTAATTCCTGCTGTTTTTGTTCAAGTTTGAATCTTTTTCTACGAAATTCGTAATCCTTTTGCATCGATTCATATCCCCGAACCAATTTATCTAGTAGATCTTGCTTTTCCTTAAGAGCCACTAAAGATTCCTTAACTGTTTGTTTTTCCTTTTGTAAATCGACCAATAATTCATCTACTTCCTTCTCACTTTTTCTGGTTCTCGATTGTGCATAAGTGATTACATTATCGGGCAAACCACTTTTCAACGCAATTTCGAAGGCATAAGAAGAACCAGGTTTACCTTCAATAAAATGATAGGTAGGCGTAAGATTATCCATATCGTAAGCCATATAACCATTTATAATACCTTCCGTATTATAGGCAAATATTTTTAAATTTGAATAGTGAGTGGTAATAACACCAACCACTTCTTTGGTATTTAATTCTCTTAAAATACTTTCAGCAATGGCTCCTCCAAATTGAGGATCAGTACCGGAGCCAAATTCGTCAATGAGTAGCAACGACTTTCTTCCCGATTTACGAATAAAGGAATTCATATTAATTAAACGGGAACTATACGTACTCAAATCATCTTCAATAGATTGCTGGTCTCCAATATCAGCAAAAAATTCACTGAAGATACCAAACTCACTTAAAGGATCAGCAGGAACTGGAAGTCCGGACTGAACCATAAGTTGTAATAATCCCAATGATTTCATGGTAATAGATTTACCTCCGGCATTGGGTCCACTTAAAACTAAAATCCTGTTTTTTTCTCCCAAAGTCAATGAAAAGGGAACCGTTGGTTTACCCAATACTACATTTTTTAAAAATAATAACGGATGCCTGCCTTTATAAATTTTTATCATCGGCAAATCCTTAACAATAGGCTTGGTTGCCTTTAACTTCAGAGAAACTCTGGATTTTGCCTGAATCAGATCAAATTGAATAAGTACATCTTGAAATACTTTAAAACCAGGTGCATAAGGTCTTAAAAAAGCACTTAAGGCTTTTAAAATTCTATAGATCTCCTTTCTTTCCTCCTGTTCCAAATCAAAAACATCATTGTTAATATCTATGACACCTTCTGGTTCAATAAAAGTAGTTCTACCTGTCGCTGATTCGTCATGAATAATACCTCTGATTTTTCTTTTGTGTTCCGAAGGCACACTCAATACTCTCCTACCGTTTCTGTATCCCTCTAAATTATCAGTTAACCATCCCTTTCCCCTGTAATCTTGGATAATCTGCCTAAAAACTTTATCCAGTTCTTTCATTTTAAACTGCATAGACCTTCTTATTCTACCCAGTTCTGGTGAGGCATCGGGCCTGATATTACCATCAGAATCCAAAACTTTGTCAATTTCTTTCGCAATGGCGAAATCGAAATGTAAAGATTTTATTATATTGTATAAATTAGGATAGATAAGGGTTCTTTCAGTAGTAAAATATCTGTAAACCATAGATACAGAATAAAGCTGCTTACTAATTCTTTTGAACCCCTCTTCAGGAAGAACGTAATCCTCTATAGCTAACATTTTTAAATCATCTCTTATATCCTCATAATTAGATAAGTTTATTGTATCTGCATGCTGGATACCCCTCATGAACTCTGATACCTCATTTAATCTGTTTTCAATTAAGGCCAAATGTAGCTCCGGAGCAATGAGGTGAGCTTGTTCAATGCCTAAGTTGCCTAAACAATTGTTGGCAATTAATTCAATAATTTTATCAAATTCAAGTCTAACTAAAAAGTCACTTGGTTCGTAAGTCATAAAAATTGTCTTTAACTTTCCGTGAGGAACAAATAACAGGGTATATAAGTTTGTTATATTGTGGTCATTTTTTAAAAAGATCTACTTTAAAAAAATTTAAAATATGGGGGGGAGTATTTTCGGAAAGCTATTTACCATAACCACCTTTGGAGAATCACATGGTAAAGGAATTGGAGTTATTATAGATGGCTGTCCTGCCGGGATTGATATAAACATCGATTTTATTCAATCTGAATTACGCAGACGTAGACCCGGACAGTCAGCTATAGTTACTCAAAGGAAAGAAAATGACGAAGTTCAAATTTTATCTGGTGTCTTTGAAGGTTTCGCTACTGGAAGTCCTATTGCCATGCTCATTCCTAATGATGATCAGAAATCAGGTGATTATAGTCATATAAAAGATTCATTCCGGCCGTCTCATGCTGATTATACCTTTGAAGTTAAATATGGACACAGAGATTATAGAGGAGGTGGTCGTTCTTCTGCGCGGGAAACCGCAGCAAGGGTTGCCGCCGGCGCCGTAGCTAAATTGTTTTTAAATCATTTTGGCATAACAATTAATGCCTGGGTAAGCCAGGTTGGTGCTATAGGCATGCCTTATCCACCCAATAATATTGATTATGGACTTATTGAATCAAACGATTTAAGATGTCCCGATCCAAAATTAGCTGATGAAATGATTCAGTTAATTAAACAAACAAGAAAAGAAGGCGACACCATTGGTGGTTCCGTAACATGTAATATCACAGGGGTTCCCGTTGGACTTGGAGAACCTGTATTTGATAAACTTCACGCTGAATTGGGAAAAGCTATTTTGTCAATTAATGCTTGTAAAGGATTCGAATATGGTTCCGGTTTCGAAGGAATCACTATGAAAGGATCAGAGCACAACGATTCATTTTTTGCAAATGATGACGGTAATATTGCTACAAAAACCAATTATTCAGGAGGAATACAAGGAGGTATATCTAATGGAATGGATATTTATTTTAGGGCCGCTTTCAAACCCGTTGCAACCATTATTCCAGCACAAGATTCTGTCGATAAATTTGGTCAAACTACAATAATTACAGGAAAAGGTAGGCACGATCCATGTGTCGTGCCAAGAGCAGTTCCTATCGTTGAAAGCATGGCTGCGCTGGTTTTAGCCGATTTTATGCTAAGAAATAAAGTCGTAAAATTATAACTACAAGTTATACAAATGATTAGAGTCGGACTTTTAAGTGACACACATGGATTTTGGGACGAAAAAATAAAGAAACATTTTGTTGATTGTGACGAAATATGGCATGCTGGTGATTTGGGCAAGCTACCTGAAAATATGACGTTTTATGAAAACAAGAATTTTACCAGCGTATATGGGAATATTGATGGAGGAATATATCGTGTAAACTATCCGGAATACCAAATTCTACAAAAAGAGGACCTCAAAATTGTCATTCTTCACATAGGCGGCTATCCTGGAAAATATACTCCATTGGCTAAAAAGTTAATAGTTGAAAATAAACCTGACCTTTTTATTTGTGGACACTCTCATATTCTAAAAGTAATGAAATGCACAACCTGGGGACATTTACATGTGAACCCTGGAGCCGCAGGCCGCGAAGGTTTTCATCAGGTGCGTACCTTAGTCAGGTTTTCTATTGTTGGAAAAACCATTAAAGACATGGATGTCATACATTTAAATAATTAATTCTTTTTTATAAATAACAAATCACCTAAGTTAATTCTTATGGTAATAGGAGTCATTTGATCTTTTGGAGAGGGAATGAACAAAGTTCTAAGCCCTATTTCTTTTTGTTCCTTCACTTTATATTTTGGATGCAAAGGAAAATCAAGTTGTCCATTTTTAACTTGAATATCCATACCCATTTGAAATGGATTATCACCTAATATAAAGACTTCTGAATTATTTGCATTAAGGGTTAGAGACTTCAACTTGTCATCCAATAATAACTTGATTAGTCCATATTCTGCGTTAATATCAACATTTCCGTATAATTTTTGAAAAAACATATCTGTTCGTCTGGCATTCAAAGATAAATTTCCCCATAATTCAGTTCCAAGTAGATCACCAAAAACAGATTCAATGATCATGTTTCCGTGAATATTTTCTAAACCTATTTTACTAAATCTACTATTAATTTTAACCTGACTATTCAAATTTTTTAGCGAAGCGATACCGTAATTATTTTTAAGATAAACAGGACATTCAACAGGAACTTTTATAAGATACACTACTTTTAAAATAGAAGTAGGTTGATCGCCTTCAACCATTAGATAGTTCCTGACATACAGATTATTTTTGACCCTTTGGATCATATATTTCATCTTTTCTAAATCTTTTGTAGCCAATTCTCTATCTAAATTTTTTGCTGTAATCTCCATTTGTATCTGAACAATAGGTTTATCCCATGTTTCGATACTCACCTCTGCCTTTTCACCATCAATATTAAGGCTATAAGCCTCTTGATAAGGAAAAGATTTATCGATTCTTTTAGACACTATTTTAACGTTGCTTTGGGCATTTAACCAATAACCAAATATAGTCAAGAGACTCATTACCACTAAAAATTTAATTTCCCACTTCATCATACATCTATATTAAATTCGTTGTGCCATATTTCGAATAATCCTTGTTTTTTCCAATTCAATTCTACGCAATTGCTGCATAATATTATCGGAATTACCCATTCTTCTAACAATGTTTTCTAATTCTTCTTTAGCAGAAACCAAATCAGTAAAATCATTTACTAAAGAACATGAATTTTCATCCGGATATATTTTACATTTTTTTATATATTCATCTAATACCTCATTTATTGATTCCTGATCTTCCTCTAAATAACTAATGGTTTTAACCTGCGTATAGCCTAATTGTAGAGTATTCAATGGTTTGTTGTTAAACCAACTGCCTAATCCAAAACCTATAGCTAAAAGAACTGTAGCTGCGACGGTCTGAACTACCCATTTCTTTTTAATAAGTCTCATTCTGACGGAAGGGATATTTTTTTCAATTTCAGCCCAAATATGCGGCGGAGCTGTTTGTTCTGGAAGTTGTTCAAGAAGAGGCTTTATGTTATTCTGATAATCCAAATCAAATTCAATCTTACTCCACAAATTATTAGGAGGCAAATATTTTTGATTATCCAATTTTATCTGATTAAAATCTTCCATAATTATTCCATTTTAGGAGAAATTAACTCCCTTAATCTTTTTTTAGCATAAAACAATTGCGATTTTGAAGTTCCGACGGAAACACCTAACAAATCTGCTACATCCTGATGAGTATAACCTTCGACTTCAATTAATAGAAAAACGGTTCTATAACCCGAAGGGAGTGATAGGATAGCATTTTCGAGATAATCAATATCATGTGAAAAATGCATATTAGTAGGTGATTCATCTGCTATGCTGATATCAAAAGATAACTCCTTTTTTTCCTTTTTTAGGATAGCCAAAGCTGAACGGACCACAATCGTTTTTATCCAGGCGCCTAAAGTAGATTCACCCCTAAAAGTATAAATATAATGGAATACACGAACGAATGCCTCCTGAAGAACATCGGCAGCTAATTCCCTATCCTTTGTTATTCTATATGAAATAGTAAACATAGCATTTGCATATCGATTATAAAGTAACTGTTGCGCCAGTCTGTCGTTTGCCTTACAAGCGGCAATAAGTTTCTGCTCTTCCATGAAAACAATACATCAGAGGTGCTACATTAATTTCAAAGAAACAAAAAAACCTTTCGAGGTTGTACGTCGAAAGGTTTTTTTATTCTTAAAAACAATATTTTTATTTTAGAAACGAAAACCCACACTTGCCACTAATTTAGGGGGACGGGTAGATATATTAAAATCTTTTATAAAATTAACCGTACCATCAGCGGTAGAGAAATTTCCATCATAACGAACATCAACCATTAATTTACCAATATCCAAGCCAACGCCTGCCGTATATCCAAGGGTTAGTCCAGAAAAATTGACGTCGTAATTATTAATTTTAAAAAGATCTCCAGTTTTATTTAAAAACAAGTGACCAGCAGGTCCCGCATTGACCCTCAAAGGTCCTAATTTTAAACCTGCCAAAACAGGTATTTCAAGATATTGAAATTTTTGTTTTCCAACATTAACGACTGATTTTCCCACTTCTTTCCAGGAAACATCAAATGAATTGGAGTTAAAAACCAATTCTGGCTGTAAAAACAATGGACCTAATTTAACTCTGACCAGACCAGCAAAATGGTAGCCAAAATTGGAATTATTCAAAGCCAGGGAAAAAGATTGTTTGTCGGCAATGGCTAATTTCAAGTCGTCAATATCCATAGAGTTATTTAGTCCCAACCTAAACCCACCGCTAATAAATTGAGCATTCAGCATAGTAAAGGGAGTTAGAATGGCAAAACACAGAAATAAAAAAAGGTACTTTTTCATAAAATTAATTTTTAACGTAAACAATCCAATCCAAATAAATATGCAACCATAACGAAGGTATAAGAAAAAATGTTACTTTTGGTGTAAAGTAAAAATGGAAAGAATGAAAAATATAATAGCTGAATTCAAAGGTAGTTTTCCAGATTTACAATTATGCCCGGAAACAAATCAGCCTGAATTTGCCTTCATAGGAAGATCCAACGTGGGAAAATCTTCGTTAATTAATATGATTTGTAGTAAGGATGAATTGGCTTTAACCTCTGGTAAACCAGGGAAAACCCGAATGCTAAATTATTTTCACATTAACAATAAATGGTTTCTTGTAGATTTACCTGGCTATGGTTATGCCATTACTTCCAAAGCCATGAGGAAGGAATGGGAAAAAATGATCAGAACTTATTTAAGTAAGCGAGATAATCTTTATTGCACATTTGTGCTGATAGACAGCAGGATTCCGCCACAGCAACTGGATATAGATTTATTAAATTGGTTGGGTGAGGCAAGAATTCCTTTTGTTATTGTTTATACTAAAACAGATAAACTAAGTACAGAAGAATATGAAAGAAATACCCAGGCATTTAAAGATGCTCTGTCCGAAACCTGGAATGAATTGCCTTTGCAGTTTCCAAGTTCCGCAAAGACATCATCGGGAAAAGAAAACATCATAAACTATATAGAACAGCTTGTAAAACAATATGAACAAGCCTATTGATTATGGAAAAAAAAACACTTCCAGGTACTTATCCCCCTATTTTACCGGACATAAACGATTGGCCTATTTTTAAATTAAGTGAAGACAGAAAAACATTCACTGAAGAATTAGAGCATTTCACGCTTGATAAAGTGGAACATTTTCACAAAGAAAATTTGACTGACTTATTAGCGGAAACTATTTATTTAGAGAAAATAAGAATCAAAGAGGAACCATGGAAGGTTGACCCACCCAATGAAAGACAATTTTGGTCCAGAATTAAGAAAAGGTTGGTTAAATATTCCGTCGATAAAGATGAAAGCATAAGTGCGCAGAATAATACCTACCTTTTAAAACAAATTATTCACAGGTACGCGCTTGAAATTGTAGGAACTTTTAGAATTAATACTTTCCTTTTCGCAAGAAAATTTCTAACCTGGTTTTTCAATCAATTACTTCAAGCAAGTTTTTGGAAAATCAGATTGAAGGGCGGAAAAAAAAGACTGGTTCAAAAACTGTTAGTTAAAGGTGACATCGACCATGTTAGAAGTTTAGCCCAAAAGGGAACATTAATAATAGTACCCACTCATTTTTCAAATTTAGATTCGATTCTTATAGGTTATGTCCTTGATGCTGTTACCGGTTTGCCTGCATTCTCTTATGGAGCAGGCTTAAATCTGTATAATACAGGTTATACAGCCTATTTCATGAATCGATTGGGAGCCTATAGAGTAGATAGAAGGAAGAAAAATAAAATATACTTGGAAACCTTAAAATCTATGTCGAGTCTATCCATTCAAAGAGGTACTAATAGTATTTTCTTTCCTGGAGGCACTCGCTCAAGATCTGGTGCTATAGAAAATAAGTTAAAAATGGGATTACTCGGAACGGTGGTTGAAGCGCAAAGAGCCATGATTCAGAGAAATGAAAACACCAAAATTTATATAGTTCCCCTTATTTTAAGTTATCATTTTGTATTGGATGGACAATCTCTAATTGATCAATATTTAAAACAACAAGGCAAATCAAGATATTTTAAAGAGGGAAAAGATTATTCCGGCCTTTCAGGAATTATTCGCTTTATTTGGAAAATACTATCTGAAGGCAATGAAATTACCCTTTCTTTCGGAAAAGCAATGGATGTTATTGGAAATCCAGTGGACCAGGAAGGAAATAGTAAAGATAAGTATGGAAATACCATAAATATGGCAGATTATTTTATTTCTGAAGGTAAGGTTAATACCGATATACAACGAGAAACTGAATACACTGGTTTATTAGCAGAAAATATTATCAAGCGATTTCATTCTGACAATATTGTTTTAAGTAGTCACCTTTTGGCTTTTGCTGCATTTGAAATGATTTGTAATGAAAATCCAAAATTAGATCTTTTTGGTATTTTAAGATTACCAACCGATGACTATATATTTGATTATAACGTACTATCAGCAACGGTAAATCAATTACAAAAAACACTAATTATATATGCTGAGAAGGGAAAGCTCATCTTATCTCCTGAAATTAAATCATCAATTGATGAATTAATAGCAGATGGAATCAAACATTTAGGAACTTTTCACATCAAGAAACCATTAAAAAAGAATAAATCAGGAGAAGTCATTAGTGAAAATTTTTATCTCCTTTATTTTTATCATAACAGATTAACTGGGTATGGTTTAGAAAAGTGGATTAAACCAGGACGAATAAATATATGAATTTTATAATATATGATTTGGAGGCTACTTGCTGGAACCAGGATGCATTTAAGCTGCGACCTCAGGAAATTATAGAAATTGGTGCGCTCAGTTTAAATAATTTTGGAGAAATACAAGATACTTTTTCCTCATTAATAAAGCCAACATTATACCCTGATCTATCTATTTTTTGCCAGGAGCTTACCAATATAACTACTCAGGAAACTAATAAAGCGCCCTTATTTCCAGTGGTTATAGAGCGATTTTTAGATTGGGTAAACATTGAAGAAGATTACATGCTTTGTTCATGGGGACATTTTGATAAAAAAATGTTTATACAAGATTGTAAACTTCATCATATTGCATCTGAATGGACAGATAACCATATAAATTTAAAACGACAATATTTAGATTTTAAGAAACTCAAAAGATCTGTAGGATTGCCCCATGCATTAGAAATAGATGGATATGAGTTTGAAGGCAATCAGCACCGGGCATTACCCGATGCTGAAAATTTAGCCGTTTTATTTGTTCACCACCTCGATAAATGGCAATACTAAACCATTTACATTTTAAAGTGGAATATTTCCATGCTTTCTGTTAGGAGCCGACACTTTTTTATTCTTAAGCATGCTAAATGCTTTTATCAGTTTAATTCTGGTTTTATCTGGTTGAATAACTTCATCAATAAAACCCCTTTGTGCGGCTTGAAATGGATGAGCAAAGGCAATTTTATACTCTTGTTCTTTTTGGATAGTCATTGCTTCAGGATTTTCTGCTGAGGCAATTTCTTTTTTAAAAATAATTTCTGCGGCCCCTTTTGCGCCCATAACAGCAATTTCAGCCGTAGGCCAGGCAAAATTCATATCGGCGCCAATATGTTTTGAATTCATAACATCATAAGCACCACCATAAGCTTTTCTGGTTATTACAGTAATTCTGGGAACAGTAGCCTCGCTGAAGGCGTAGAGTAATTTTGCACCATGAATGATTATTCCATTCCATTCCTGATCAGTGCCCGGTAAAAAGCCAGGTACATCAACTAATACCAGTAATGGAATTTGAAAAGCATCGCAGGTTCTAACAAATCTGGCAGCTTTTCTTGATGCATCAGTATTTAGCACGCCGGCCAATACCATAGGTTGGTTTCCCACAATGCCTATAGACATACCCGCAATACGAGCAAAACCAACAATAATATTTTCAGCAAATAGGTCTTGAACCTCAAAAAATGAATTTTCATCAACAATACCCTTCACAACATCTTTCATATTGTAAGGCTGGTTTGCATTTTCAGGAATTATGCTGTTTAATGTTGAAGCAACTTCTGTACCAAGCGTATAGGGTAAATCAACGGGTTTTTCCCAACAATTTTGGGGCAAATAAGATAATAATCCTTTTATTTTCCTCAGACAATCGACATCATTTTCTGCTGTAAAATGAGTTACCCCCGATTTGGAAGCATGAGTTAATGCTCCCCCTAATTCCTCTGACGTAACCGTTTCATTGGTAACCGTTTTGACCACATTTGGTCCTGTGACAAACATATAGGAACTTTCCTCTACCATAATGGTAAAATCGGTCATTGCCGGGGAGTAAACAGCCCCTCCGGCACAAGGACCCATGATAGCTGAAATTTGAGGAATAACACCACTGGCACATACATTTTTGTAAAATATATCAGCATATCCTCCTAACGAAACTACCCCTTCCTGAATTCTTGCACCACCTGAATCATTCAAACCGATAATAGGTGCACCATTATTCATAGCAAGTTCCATAATTTTCACTATTTTTTCTGCGTGAGTCTCTGACAACGAACCACCAAAAACAGTAAAATCCTGGGCATAGACATAAACTAAACGCCCATGAATACTACCATAGCCCGTTATGACACCGTCACCATAATATATTTGATTCTGCATACCAAAATCGGTACATCTGTGAGTAACTAATTGACCAATTTCCTCGAAGCTACCACTATCAAGCAGAAAATGAATCCTTTCTCTTGCGGTTAATTTTCCTTTTTTATGTTGATCATCTATCCTTTTTTGCCCCCCACCTAAATGAGCTATTTGAATGCGTTCTTCTAAAGATTTACTTCCGTTCATTATTGATTAATTAGCTTCATTAAAAGTATGTCATAAAAATAAGGTTTATACTACCTAAAAACAGGGTAGTTTATATTATTTTTGAAATTATTTTAAAAAAACCCAAAACAATGTCAAGTAATCTATTATCACAGCGAGTTTTAAGAATGGCCGAATCTGAAACACTTAAAATGTCGCAGATGGCAAGAGAACTTAAAGCTAAAGGACACGAAGTTATAAATTTAAGCATTGGTGAGCCTGATTTTGATACCCCAGACGCCATTAAACAAGTGGCTAAAGATGCCCTCGACGCAGGTTTCACAAAATATACCCCCGTTCCAGGTATTCCTGAATTAAGAGAAGCCATTAGTAAGAAATTTAAAGATGAGAATAATTTAGACTATAAGGCTAGTCAAATTGTTGTTTCTAACGGGGCTAAACAAACGCTGGCGAATATTTTTCTTTCTATCCTAGACCAGGATGACGAAGTAATCCTTCTTGCACCTTACTGGGTTTCTTATTCAGAAATTATTAAACTGGCAGAGGGTAAAACCGTTTTACTAAAAGCGGGTATAGAAAGTGATTTCAAGGTTAGGGCAGAAGTTATTGAAAAAGCTATAACCCCAAAAACAAAAGCTTTATTATTTTCATCTCCTTGTAATCCAACAGGTTCCGTTTATCTTGAATCTGAGTTAAAAGCTATTGCACAGGTCATTGGAAAACATCCCGGAATAATTATTGTAGCAGATGAGATTTATGAATACATAAATTTTACTGGCAAACACATCAGTATTGGTTCTTTCCCAGAGGTAAAAGATCAGACAGTGACGGTAAATGGATTTTCAAAGGGATATGCCATGACAGGTTGGAGATTAGGATACATGGGAGGTCCTCAATGGTTATCTGATGCCTGCAATAAAGTTCAGGGACAAATTACCTCAGGTGCAAATTCGTTCAGCCAGAAAGCAGCTACCTTTGCTCTTCAAACAAAATTGCCTGAAACTGAAATAATGAAAACAGCTTTCTTAAAAAGAAGAGATATGGTTCTTCAATTACTTCAGGAAATTCCAGGCGTTAAAGTGAATCTACCTCTTGGTGCATTCTATATTTTTCCAGATATAAGTGCCTATTTTGGAAAAAAATCAGATACTATGGAAATCAATAATGCGAATGATTTCTGTGATTATATTCTGCAGGAAGCTTTCGTTGCCGTAGTTTCAGGTGCAGCATTTGGTGCCGATGAATGTTTTAGAATTTCTTATGCAGCCTCTGAAGCTGAATTAAAAGAAGCTGTTGCCAGAATGGCACGTGTTTTAGCCCTATTAAAATAATACATGAAAATATCCCATTTAGTTCCTCCCGTTGCACATGCAAAACCTTCCGTTTTAGTTGCTCACGGAGATGAAAGAATTGATTCTTACTTTTGGTTAAATGATCGAACGGATAAAGAGGTCATAGATTATCTAGAGGCAGAAAATGACTATACAAAGCAGGTCCTGGCACCTCATGATTCATTGCAAAATGAGATTTATGAGGAAATAATTGCCAGAATTCAACAGAATGATTCCTCTGTTCCATTTTACCTGAACGATTATTTCTACCAGATTCGCTTTGCAGAAAATCTGCAATATCCTTTTTTATACAGAAGTAAATGGGAAGATTTTAGTACTGAAACTTTGTTATTAGACCAAAATAAATTGGCAGAAGGACATTCATATTATCAACTATCTTCTTTTAATCCAAGTAATTGTAATCAGTATTTGGTTTATTCAGAAGACACTGTAAGCCGTCGCCTTTATGATCTTAAATTATTAGATATTGAATCTGGTGTTTTACAAGCCGATAAAATAAAAAATACGAATGGAGAATGCATCTGGTCAACAGACAATATCTATTTCTTTTATGTTAAAAAAGATATTGACACGCTGAGAGATTATAGCGTTTGCAGGCATAAAGTGGGTACTTCCGACAGTGAAGATGTAGAAATATACAACGAATCAGATGATACCTTTTATGTTAGCATTTCAAAATCGCGTTCTAATAAATTTTTAATCATACATTCTTCTCAAACCATATCAAATGAAGATTTGTATTTGTCCTTAGATACACCACTTGAATTACCAAAAGTTTTTTCAGGAAGACAATCTAACATTGAATATCAAATAGATCATTTTAAGGATACTTTTTATATTCTGACAAATTATAAGGCGGAAAATTTTTGCCTTATGTCCTGTGAGGAGGGAAATACAACAATGGAAAGATGGAAAATGGTTATTCCTACTGATTCTTCTATCTTACTGGAACAATTCCTTCATTTTGATGATTGTCTTGTGTTAGCTCAAAGGCAAAATGGGTTAACACAAATAAAGATTATATCCAATTTGGATGGTGAGTCGCATTTGTTGGAATTCCCTGAAAATGCCTATATGGCTTCTTTAGGTATGAATCCTAGCCATAGTTTACCTTCTGTCAGGATACAATACCAATCGATGAGTACTCCTTCTACAGTTTATGACTACGATTGGAAAGGAAAAAAATTAAATTTCAGAAAGCAACAAACGGTAGTTGGAGATTTCAAATCTGAAAACTATCATTCTGAAAGGATATTCGTTCCAGGAAAGGATGGAACACAAATTCCAATGTCTTTGGTGTATAGAAAAGATATAGGCGTACCAAATAACCATCCCCTTTTACTATACGCTTATGGCTCTTATGGTATAAGCTTAGATCCATATTTTAGTTCATCCAGACTCAGCTTATTGGACAGAGGATTTGTGTATGTTATTGCCCATATCAGAGGTGGTGAGGAACTTGGCCGACATTGGTACAATAATGGTAAGCTGCTAAATAAAAAGAATACTTTTTTCGATTTTATTTCCTGTGCTGAATGGTTAATTTCAAAAAATTATACCTCACCAGAAAAATGTTTCGCAATGGGTGGCAGTGCAGGTGGATTATTAATGGGTGCCATTTTAAATATGGCTCCTCACCTTTGGAAGGGAGTCATAGCAGCAGTTCCATTTGTCGATGTAGTAACTACTATGCTGGACGACACAATCCCGCTAACTACCTTTGAATATGATGAGTGGGGAAATCCCAATGATCCGGTTTATTATCACTACATGAAATCGTATTCTCCGATAGATAATGTCAGAAAAATGGATTATCCCGCTATCCTTGTTACTACCGGTTTGCATGATTCTCAGGTACAATATTGGGAACCAGCCAAATGGGTGGCTAAACTACGAGCGTATAAAACAGATCAAAATGTACTCCTTTTGAGAACAAACATGGAAACGGGACACTCAGGTGCGACAGGTAGATTTGCTCAACACAAGGAAACAGCTATGGAATATACTTTTTTAATTTCTTTAACTACTTAATAATAATGATTATATTTAATTGAAATAACCATTTTTGATGTTGAAAATATCTGATAGTACTAAAAGTCAAAGAGCAATTGGCTTAAATCAAACGCTTAACAAGCAAGCGGAGTCCACTTCTATTAATAATATAGCAATTACCTCACCTTCCAATAAAATTTCACAATTAAAAACAACAGATGTAAATAATACAAATTCTGAAGTAGGAATAAAAACGCTTGATAATGAATTACCATTCCAATTAAAATCAGGAATTGAACAATTGTCAGGAATTTCAATGGGAGACGTTAAGGTACATCATAATTCCGATAAGCCAGCACAATTACAAGCACATGCCTATGCACAAGGTACAGATATACATTTGGCTAAAGGACAAGAAAAACATCTGCCACATGAAGCTTGGCATGTAGTTCAGCAAAAACAAGGCCGAGTTAAACCAACAACTCAGTTAAAAGCAGGTATTCCTTTAAATGACGACATAGGTTTAGAAAAAGAAGCTGATGTTATGGGGGCAAGGGCTTTGCAAATGAAAACATTTTCTCTTTTGGATTATAAGACGGAAAATTCATTTCAAAGAAAAGAGATAATACAAAGAGAGCCTAATTTTGAATATCCTGAAAAAGAAAAACCTGAAAAAACAGTTGGAGAATTAATATCAAGTTTTGATAGTAAAGCTCCGGCTAATAAACTAGACCAAGAGGAATTAGAACCTGAATTGAATGAAATTTTTGTGAATGATGATGTTATTCAGAATGATAATCCAATGTCATCTCAACCAGAAAAGGAAACACCTACCAAAAAGATAGAAAATATTACTACTTTAATTACAGCTTTGTCAAAAAACGTTAAAACATTTAAAGCAAAAAAAGAAGAAGAAGGAAAAAAAGCTGAAGCAGAAGAAGTACTCAACAAAGCTGCAAAAGCTGCTACTAATGCTGAAGATGCAATAAAAAAACTTACACTTTTAGTAGCCAAAAGTGCTGAACAAAATAAAATACAACAAAGGCTTCAATTAGCAGCATCCGAAGCAAAAAAAACTGTGTCTGAAAAAGCGGCAGAAACGGCAAGAGTCGCAGCAGAAGCGGAAGCAGCAAGAATCATAGCCGAAGCTGAAGCAGCAAGAGTCGCAGCCGAAGCTGCAGAAGCAACAAGAATTGCAGCCGAAAACACAACACTAAAAGCTATAAATGATGCAGAAAAAGAAGCAGAAACGGCCAAATTAAAAGTAGATGAATATTTAGGTTCAGATAGTTTCGTAGGAAATATTTTAGAATTAGCCGCAGTACCAGGAAAAACAATGGATACAGTAGCAAAAGGATTGAAAGCTGGTTCAGAAAAC
The DNA here is from genome assembly GCA_021299835.1 of Saprospiraceae bacterium. GTDB lineage: Bacteria > Bacteroidota > Bacteroidia > Chitinophagales > Saprospiraceae > BJGN01. The sequence goes on from JAJTER010000025.1 coordinate 28,030, forward strand.
AGAGAATTATTAGAAAACAACGTAACTAAAGGAGCTTTTTTAGGGAATTTAGCAGATACTTGTGAATTGTTATCTACCGCAGGAAATTTTTACAACAGCGAAAAAAAACCTGCTGATTTAGCTTTATTAGGATTAACTGTTGGAAAATTCACTACTGGTGTTGTTGATACGATTAATACATACATGGGAGGTGAATTAATTGGACAAGGACTATCCACGGCGGTTACTTTGTTGCCCGGAATTAAAGCTGGATTGGGTGCATTTAAAAATGGGGTCGAAGGTTACCAAACTACTTTAAAACTGATTGGTATAAATGAATTATTAGAAAAATCTGGCCATCTAACTCCCGAAAATATTGAAGTTCTAGAAAAATATAGGACTGCCATAAAATGGAAATTAGGTGAAATTGGCGTAGATTTTATTTTAAATGCTGCCGAATCAATTGCAATGATCTTTCCACCAGCACAAGTAGGTATTGCAGTATTGCATGCTTCTATAAATTTATTTAAGTTTGCGTGTAAACAATACATGAGTTATAAAGACAACCAGGAATTAAAAAGGTCTGAAAGAATTGGGGACGTAGATGTGGAAAAATTAAAAGCCGATAAAATTGAAGAAAAATCTGAAAGGCTTGGATTTATTGATGCACTACAATCTCTTTCAAAATTAGAAAATTTAGAACAAGACAGAGATAAAAATAAGCAAGCAATTATTGATGAAGAAATAAATCTGGATAAAAAGATTAAACAGGTAAACGATTTTAGTTTAGGGAAAGAAGAAATTACTAGAGATAATGTTGCCACTTTTTTAAAGCTAGAAAGATTAACCATACTTAGTATAAAAAAAGAAGTTACTGATGAAAAAAGTCTAACTACACGCTTTTTTAATTTTTTCAAACTCCCTCAGAAAGAAATAATTATAGCTGATTTAATTAAGAAGGGAGCTATTAATTTCGATAAAATAGAAGAGGCAGATATTAATAATTTAGATCCTACGGCATCTAATTATTTTTTCGACAAAACAAGAGAGGCAATTCAAGTAGCTTCTAATAGAAAACATATTTCAGCAAATGAAAGGCTTGATATGTTGACAGAAATGTTATTAACAAAACATGACGATTATGTAATCAGAGGTTATATGATAGATAAATACAAAGATTCAAATGTATATAAAGTTGGTGATTCTGATAAAATTCAATTTACGCAAAGTGTAAATAGGTTTAAACTTGATATGAAACTATAATATATTTTTATGAACAAATCATTAAATAATATAATTTACGAACAGTTAAAAAAGTTAGAAATCACTGATTATAATGATCAAATAATTCCTGGTGAAAATTTAATTGTTTTTAAGAAAAAGATAAATGATAAAATATTTCCCATTAATCTACTATATCAAACATTGGAAGATAAATTTGTCATGCGCTTAATTTGTACCTACTTAATCCCATTTAAAGAACCAGGAAAAGATTTCTATCAAATATTAGAAAAACTATCCAGTATTTGTATTTTAGGATATTTATCATTTTCTGAAGAAAATGAACAATTTTTTATCACTTATAATTCACAATTCGTATCAAAAACTGAAATTTTTAATCAGAATGATTCCCTCGATACACATCTAAAAGTATCCTTTGACATGATTGGTATGAATTATCATGAAATTTTCGATAAAAAATAAGTTAAACTCCAAATCGGCTGCAGATTGGGCATTTTTCAATAATGTGTCCCCTGGCGGGACAGTAGGAACGGCCATAAAAGATAATCTGCAAGTGAAGTTTATTCCAAATCTTTTTAGGAAAAAGCTGTTTTAAATCCCTTTCCGTTTCCTCCACATTTTTTCCGGAGGTTAATCCCCAGCGGGTAGCTAATCTGTGGATATGCGTATCAACAGGAAATGCAGGAACGCCAAAGGCCTGACTCATTACCACCGAAGCCGTTTTATGTCCAACGCCGGGTAAACTTTCCAGATCTTCAAAAGTTTCAGGAACCTGTCCATGATATTTATCTATCAAAATATTGGATAACCCTGAAATAGCCTCTGATTTCTTAGGCGATAAACCACAAGGTCTAATAATCTCCTTTATTTTAGCTACGGGAACTTTTGACATATCCAAGGGATTATCTGCCAATGCAAAAAGAAAAGGCGTAACCTTATTAACACGTTCATCGGTACATTGAGCTGATAAAAGAACGGAAATTAACAAGGTGTATGGATCTTTATGATCTAGTGGAATAGGCGTTTCCGGATATAGCTGTTCTAAAAAAACAGCAATTTCCTTTGCTTTCCTTGCGGGAGACCGCCATTTTTTACCTGTAAATAAAGGTTCCATGACCACTTTCTAAACGAACTTCGTTTTGTTCCGCATTTTCAACATAACCAGCAACGCAAGCGTCAATGTTAAATGATTTAGCTAATGTAACGATCTCATTTCCCATCCCTTTGTCAACATAAACTTCTAAACGTTGTCCCATATTAAAAACCGTGTACATTTCAGACCATTCTGTATTACTCTCTGATTGAATCAAATTGAAAATAGGCGGAATGGGTAATAAATTGTTTTTTACAATTCTCTTCTTATTAAGAAATTTTAAAACCTTCGTTTGTCCCCCACCTGTACAATGAATTAATCCTTGAAGTTGAGGTTTGAAAGCATTAAAAAGGGAACGAATGAAAGGTAAATAGGTTCTTGTAGGAGAAAGAAGTAATGAACCAATATTATGAGATTCACCCTCTATCAAAAGACTGTCGGTTAATTTTTTAGTACCTGCATACACATAATTTTCGTCTATTGAAGGATCGAAAGATTCAGGATATTTAGACGCATAACTATGTTCTAAAACATCGTGTCTTGCTGAAGTCAGACCATTGCAACCTATACCAGAATTATAATTCTTTTCATAGGTTGACATGCCCGATGAGGATAAAACGACTAATTCAGCGCCCTCCTTTATATCAGTATCAAAAACATCTTGCTTTCTCATTCTGGCAAAGGCAGTATATCCAATATCTGCAACCCTGACGATATCACCCACATCAGCAGTTTCACCACCCGCCAGATGAATATTAAAGTCCATACTCTTTAAAAAATCTGCAAAGTTTGAGGTTCCCTGAATAATAGCGGATAATACCTGCCCTGGAATAAGCTTTTTATTCCTGCCAATGGTAGATGAAAGAATAAAATGATCATAACAACCCGCGCAGGCCATATCGTCTATATTCATAACAATGGCATCCTGAACAATATTATTCCAAACAGAAATATCGTTAGTTTCCCTCCAATATAAATAGGCCAAACTTGTTTTGGTTCCAGCCGTATCAGCATGCATTATATTGCAATAATCTGCATCCCCAGAGGCAACATCGGGTATAATTTTACAAAAAGCATTAGGAAATAAACCCTTATCTAAATTTTTGATAGCATCATGAACTTCTTCTTTAGAAGAAGAAACGCCTCTTTTCTCGTAATTACCTCCTGTGTTCATAGTAAATATTAAGCTATAAAGGTAAAAGTAATTTTTAGAAATCAAATATGGTTTAATTCATAAAAGCATTATATTTGAATTTATAATTTTACCCCCTATTTTTCTGACGATGAAATATCTTAAAAGATTTTATTTACCTCTATTATCGATTACCGGTTTAATCATCCTGATTATATTTTCTAATGAATTACCTTTCAGCGGATTATTAAGAAAGGAGAAGCCAAATCTCTCAAAACTTGGTTATTTACCCTTAGTAATTCCTACCATTAAATATGGTTTTGCTATTGATACCTTTTCTATGACTGAAAAGACGATTAAAAACGGTGAGGTCATAGGTAATATATTAAATAATAATGGAGTAGATGCTCAAATCATTCATAATATAATGAGTGATAATCAACATATTTTTAAACCGAGTAACTTCAGAGTAGGTGAAAAATATACCTTATTTAAAAGTATAGACGGTAAAGAATTAGAAAATTTAAAATTGTATATGAAAGCCATAATATTGAAGGTAAAGAGATAGGTGCTGGTCTTGTATTAGCTGCAAAATACGAAATGGAGAAGAACACTATAAATGCTATCTATTATAGTAAACCAGCTTTCAAAGGATATTATGACCTTGAAGGAAGACCATTGAATAAAGGATTTTTACGATCTCCCTTACGGTTTTCACGCATTAGTTCCTATTTTAATACTTCAAGATTACATCCCATTTTAAGAAGGGTCAGACCACATTTCGGTACTGATTATGCTGCGCCTCATGGGACGCCTATTATGTCTGTAGGAAATGGCGTAGTATTAGAAGCAAGATATTCTGGAGGAAATGGAAATTATGTAAAAATAAGACACGATAAACAGCATACTACACAATATTTACACATGTCGCGCATTGGACCTGGAATAAGAAGTGGAGCTCAGGTTCAACAGGGTCAAACCATTGGTTTTGTGGGATCTACCGGCTTGGCCACAGGTCCACATGTATGTTTTAGGTTTTGGAAAAACGGACAACAAGTTAATCATCTAAGACTATCTTTCCCTCCTCCCGAACCACTTCCTAAAGAGGAAATTCCATCGTTTAATAAAGAAAAGGAAGGTATAATAGCACTACTGAATTAAATCATTAGTTCCAGGAAAAATTCTCAGGGATATCAGCAAGGGGTGGATAATGTTTTCTTTTATCCTTTAGCATATTTTTCCAAACAGCATGTGAAGAGAACTTAAACAAATAGTTAGCGTCCATATTCGTTGATATCCATGCATTTTCTTTCATCTCTTCCTCTAATTGTCCTTTATCCCACCCAGTATAACCAGCAAAAAAACGAATATCATTAGGCTTAATAAGATCATTTTTAACCAGAAATTTCAACATTTTAAAGTCCCCACTCCAAAAAATTCCTGGACAAACAGGAACACTATCATTCAATATTGAACCCGAACTGTGTAAAAAATGAAGAGTATTCGTTTCGACAGGACCACCCTTAAAAATATTTACTCCAAAAGGAGGGAAAGATTCCAGTGCATCATTAATAGATGAAATCATTGGTTTATTAAAAACAAATCCTATGGTTCCCTGATCGTTATGGGAACAAATAATCACTGCCGCACGTGTAAAATTAGGATCATCCATAAAAGGACTGGCTAATAAGACTTTACCAGTTGAAATTTTAAGGTCTTGTCTGATCATTTTAAATTGCTGTTGTTTCCATTTGCCTATCGACCTTTTTTATTAAGCCTTGAAGAACTTTTCCATTGCCCCCAACCTCTGTGAAACTATTAACACCGTCAGCAATCATATTTTGCATTATTTGAGTCCATCTCACCGGTGCAGTTAACTGGTTATTTAAATTAATTCGAATCATGTCGGAATTTGTTTCTGGCAATCCAGTAACATTTTGATAAATTGGACAGATAGGGGAATTAAAAGTTGTATTTAAAATGGCTTTTGCTAAATGTTCAGCTGCTGAGGACATTAATGGTGAATGAAAAGCACCGCCTACAGTTAAAGGAATGGCTCTTCCTCCTTCTAATTCCTTGCATTTATTCATAGCTTCGTTAACCGCTTCAAGAGAACCTGAAATAACTAATTGACCAGGACAATTATAATTTGCCGGAACTACTATACCAGCCTTCACATCCTTACAAACATCTTCCACCATGGCGTTTGCTAAACCAATGATAGCTGCCATAGTTCCAGGATTATCTTCACATGATTTTTGCATGGCTAATGCACGTTGATAAACTAATTTTAAACCGTCTTCAAAAGATATACACCGAGCGGCAACTAAAGCTGAAAATTCTCCTAAAGAATGCCCAGCCACAACATCCGGGTGAAAATGTTCACCTAATAAAGCAATTTTAATAGTAGAATGAATGAATAAAGCGGGTTGAGTAACTTTTGTTTGTACAAGTTCTTCTGCATTGCCATTAAACATAATATCAGATATTCTAAAGCCAAGAATTTCATTTGCTCTTTCAAATAATTCTTTAGCTATCTCCGACGATTCATACATGTCTTTACCCATTCCTGTGAACTGAGCTCCTTGTCCAGGAAAAACAAATGCCTTCTTTAACATAATCATTCTTTATTGTTATCAGGCAAAAATACAAATAAACCATTTATTCAAAGGAATAAACTTTATAAGAGTTTCGTCTATGACCCTATCCAATTCATCTTATTTTTTTGTACTTTAGTGCAAATCGACCTATCATTATAAAAAATTAAACATTTTGGATAAGCTTTTTCTATCGTCTAAAATAAATTGGATTATCCACATCATTTTTTGGATAGTAATGTTTTCAGTTCTTCTTTTACTAAAGGAAACAAAGGAAGACCTAATTTTTAATCTTAGCAATGAATTTATAAATATTAGTTTTTATATTTTCATTGTTTATATTAATCTTCTATATCTAATACCCAAATATTTAAACCAAAAAAAAATATTTACCTATCTGTTTTTATTATTCTTAACCTGTTTCTTGTTAACACCTATAAAAACAATGGCTCTCCATCTTAAACTGTATGATTTTCCTACCTACCAATATAAATTATTCGAAAAGCAAACAGGATACTTCTTCGTATTTATCGTCATTTCTGGTTTTACTACCATTGGAAATATTGTTATTGACTGGTTTGCGCAAATTACATTGAGGCAGCAACTGGAGAATAAAAACATGCAATCAGAACTACAATTTTTAAAGTCTCAGATTAATCCTCACTTCTTTTTTAATACTTTAAATAGCCTTTATTCCCTTACGTTAAAAAAATCTGATCTGGCGCCAGAAATAGTTATTAAATTATCTGATATGATGAGATATATGTTGTACGAGTGTAATGAAAAAAAGGTAAATCTCTCTAAAGAAATTCTGTATTTGCAAAATTATCTGGATTTAGAAAAATTAAGACAAGGAAATTCCATTGATGTTAAGTTTGAAATTGTTGGAAGTATAGAAAATGAATTCATCGCTCCCCTATTATTGATTCCATTTCTTGAAAATTCATTTAAACATAGCGTAAATACTACCCTGGATACCATCCGATATGTCCATATTACATTAAATGTAAATAATCATCTGCTGAACTTCTCCATCGCTAATAATAAGTCTTCCGCCATATATAACACAGAAAATTTGTCCCTTGTGGGTGGTATTGGTCTGGAAAATGTAAATAGGCGATTACAACTCATTTATCCAAATAGATTCGAATTGAATATCCTTAATCTACCACAGGAATATTGCGTAAACCTTTTTCTTAAATTAACTGATTAAAATATAAAAACATGCTTAATGTCTTAATAATTGATGATGAACCTTTAGCGCAGGATGTATTGGAAACTTATGTTTCTCAATTTCCCGAACTAAACTTAGTAGCTAAGTGTCTTAACGCCATTGAGGCAAATGAATGGTTAAAAAGCGCTGCTATAGACCTTATTTTTTTAGATATTCAAATGCCCATGATAAGCGGGCTTGATTTTTTAAAAACTTTAAAAAATCCTCCCCTGGTCATTATTACCACAGCTTATCCAAACCATGCCATTGAAGGTTTTGAGTTGAATGTTTTAGACTATTTATTGAAACCAATTTCTATGGAACGCTTCATAAAAGCTATAAATAAAGCATTGGAACTTCAGCAACTACATAAAAATCAAACCCTGGAAAAAGTTAGTACAGAGAAAGAACCTGAAGATTACTTCTTTGTAAAAGCTGACAAAAAATTAATTAAGATAAACCACAATGAAATTATTTATATAGAAGGATTGAAAGATTATGTTATCATTCGCATGGAAAACCAAAGAGTGATTACTTTACAAACAATGAAAAGCCTGGAAGAAAAATTACCTGTTTTGAAATTTAAGAGAATTCACCGATCATATATTGTCAACATAGACCGAATTAATGCCATATTAGGTAATATGGTGGAGGTTTTTGAAAAGAATATACCTAAGTTACTTCCCGTTGGAAAAAATTACAGAGACGAATTACTTGACATAATAAACAAAAATCGCCTGTAACAAAAAGATACAGGCGATTCACTAAAAAAGTATGTGTGTTATGGGATTACCTTTGTAGGATTTGTAATTTACGGGTGACTATCGCATTTTCAGTAAGAACTCTGACATAATACATGCCAGTTACTCTGTTTTCAATAGACAGCTCTATTTCAGATTGATTTATATTATTTGACTCAAACAGTATCTGTCCAGACATATTAACTAACTGAACGGTTTTAATTAGGCTGTTTTTGAAGCTTTTTATATTGACAAAATCTGTGGCAGGATTCGGAAAAACACCAATTTCACCTCCTTCGTTATACCTGGGACTTAAGATAGGTTCTACAGGTAAAGTTGGCGTAGCTTTTTCTTTACTATCGCTAAAATCAATCGTCAAAGTAAAGGGTTCAACATAAAGACTATAAGCATTGCCATTCGCGTCACTTGCAGTAGCTTGACCTCCTAGTGTAACTTGTAGTTCATTAGAACCATTGGGTGGTTTTATACCCGCGATATCAATCACAATAATTCTTGCAGTACCTACTTTACCGAAACCGTCCGCTGCCTTGCCACTTGTTCTGGTGTAAGCAGCTTCCATAACTCCTCTGTCATTATTACTGTTAGTCAACGCAAATACAGGTGAATTGTAAGCTAACCAACTCCTTGAATCAAAAGTAATGGACGATTTTGATAAATCAAAAATCTGTTTGTTAAATGGCAATGAAAGCGTAAATCCATATAAATCTATAGCTGGCTTACTTTTATCCCCGATAAATACCTCAAGATTTACAGCTTCACCAGGTTTCACAGATGTATTACCTTTTAATTTAACTGTAAAATTTTGGAAAGGAATATCCTTTGCGATGATGCCATGAGTATTACCCAAATATTTTCTTACTGCTAAAGTATCAGCGTCGGTAATAAACCTGTCGCCATTGGTATTTACATATTTTAATACAGACACATTGTCCCAGTCTGATGCTTTCTTACCGTACCAGGATTCAGTAGTTAAAGGCCCATCAGAAGAATGAACACTCCCAAGATACCTCCCAATAGGTAACAAATCACTTAATGAAACAATACCATCATTATTAGTATCGCCACTCCAAACACAATCAGCACCAAGACAAGAAGATGTTACAGACGATTCATTAAGAATATTAAATATTAAATTAACCGTTGAAACCACTTTATCGGATACTAAATAGTCTATCTCCCACTTGTTATCCACACCTGAATTAATGGTTAGTGGATCGTATGTTAATGTGTTATCAGCATTTACAACCAAATCACCATTACCTCTTTTCTTAATTTCTAACTTTATATTGTTCACTGAAGAAGGAAAAGTATTCCCAACTTTTAGGGTAACACCTTTTGGTGTATAAAAATTAAATACAGAAGAAACAGGTTCAAATTTACTTACCTTAATGTAAACGGTAGCCATTTCCTTATCCAACCCATCCTGAGAAAGTTCATAGGTGAATTGATCTACTCCTGAAAAATTTGAACCATTTGGCGCTTCATAAGTAACTCTGCTTCCCTCTATAGAAGATAATTTACCAAATTTAGGCTGCGAAATAATTCTAAATGAAGGATTACTTTTAATATTGTCATTTGTCAGTAAATTCCAATTAGAAACAGAAGAGCCTGGGGTAAGTGAAGTAAAATCATCAAAGGCATAAATATTTTTGCGCTTTGACAAAACATTTACGTTAACAAAAATTTGTTGATTGGTAAATGCATTTTTAAAGAGCATACTTTCTTTACCTTCAAAACTGGCATTAGGCGTAAAAACCTGGAAATGTCCATCGGTTTTTATTGTTCCATTGGATATGGCGCCTTGCAAAGTAAAATCTTTTGGAATTGGTAAATTTATCGGTGAAAACTTTGGTGTGAAAACTTCGAAGGTATCTTTCGGATTAGGCACTATTATAGAAGCTGTGGTCTGTGAACATACCTCATTGGTGACATTACAAACTAAATAGGTAATATTTGCAACCCCTGAAAACCCTTTGACTGGCGTAAATAAAATGTCTTTACGATCAGCAGCGATGGTGAAAATACCATTATTTTTAGAAGTAATAAGACTTATGGTTGGTTTTAACCCTGTTTCTTCATCGATATCATTTTCCGTGACTGACATAAGTTGTTCACCCTCTTTGACAAAATCGTATGCGTATAAATCAGGTATTGCGATTATCTTTGCTTGTCTAACCGTCACATTGAAAAGAGTAGTAGTAGGAATATTTTTTAACAAGAAACTGACAGAGAAGGTATCTTGACCTATGAAATCTTTATTAGGGCTGTAATAAAATTTATGAATGTTTCCAGACGATACCACGGTAATTGAGCCTGAAACAGGATTAGTATGCGTAGGAGTTGTATTTGCATCAGCCTCAACAAGACCGAATTTGTCGTTCTTATTTTTTACTACATCAATCGTTGACTGAGCAGAAAGATTAGAGAAGACCCAAAATAAACTGGTGAATGCCAGAAAGGTTATTTTTGAATGCATGCTATTTGAAATTAGGTCGTTTTTTTTTATTTACAAATATACAATTAAATTCCAAATAGCGTTTACTTTAATATAAATTTAACTTTTAGAAATATACATTCATGAAAGACTCTAAATTAATTAAAACCCTCATACATCTTGACAAGACAGAAAGAAATAGATATAAAAAATTCTTAATATCTCCCTTTTTCAACAGTGATGAAAATTTGGTTTCAATTTTTGACTTTATAGATGATCATATTAGTAAAAATCCTAATGAACTACCCGAAAAACAAATTCTTTGGAAAAAAATATTTAAAGGAATTCCATTTGATGATATTAGATTAAGGAAATATTTTTCCGATCTTTTCAAGTTATTGACCAAATTTTTGTCTTTTGACTTATACCAGCGTGAGCCCATAGTTCAAGATTTATATTTATTAGAGGTCATAAACGAAAGAAAAATAACTAATCTTTCAAAAAGCAGTGTTAAAAATGCTCGCATACGCTTAGAAGCTAACGAATTCAGACATTCTCAAGCCTATTTACAACGGTATTCTCTTGAACGAAATAACTATGAAATTCTAAATTTAGAGGGCGACCGAAACATTCGTTCTAATATTGAGGAAATAAACGAAGCCCTGGATATATTTTATTTGTCTGAAAAATTACGCTTATTTTGTAATGAATTTGAGCTAAAAATTTTGGCTAGACACTCCTATAAATTGACTTATATTGAAGATGTAAAAAACATGATAAAATTAAGAGGTTATGAAAATGTGCCGAGCATCATGCTTTATTCAAAATTATTGAATTTATACACTGATTCAGCTAATGAAGATAACTACTTTTCCCTTAGGCAATCGGTTTCCGAAAATAATCCACTTTTTCCTAAAAAAGAATTAGCAGAAATATATTCTACAATGATCAACTACTGTTCCATTAAAATTAATGAAGGGAATAGTAAGTTTTTAGTTCAACTTTTTGATTTTTACAAAGAGGTAGTATCACAAGATATTTTACTGGAAGATCAATCATTCTCACCCTATCACTTTAAAAATATTGTAGTTATTGGCCTTCGGTTAAAGGAATTTAACTGGATAGAAGCATTTATCACTGATTATGCGCCGCTACTTCCTGAAAATCAGAGAGATAATTCATTATCATTTAATCTTGCACAGTTATATTTTTATCAAAAAAAGTATGACCTTGTAATTAAAACACTACAATCTGTTGAATACGATGATTATATATATAATTTAAATTCAAAGACCATGTTAATTTGCACTTACTATGATACAGGTGAAACAGATGCTTTATTTTTTTTATTCGACAGCTTTAGAGCTTTTTTAAATAGAAATAACGAAATTCCTGAGGCCAGAAAGGTACTTTACAGAAACTTTGTTTCAATTGCTAAGAAACTTGCCAGAATGACGCCAAAGGATGAAAAAGCGAAACAGAAATTAACCTTAGAATTAGAGCAAATGAATAATGTTGCCTCAAAAAATTGGCTACTCGAAAAATTAGCTGAATTGTAGCGACAATATATCTGAAAAATGATGAACCCCCTTGTTTTCTTTTATCCAATTCGCAGCATAAAGAGCACCAAGAGAGAATCCATTTCTATTTAAAGCTTCATGGCTTATTTTTATTTCATCTATCTCCGAAGTGTAAAAAATTTCGTGTTTTCCTGGCGCAGGATCTTCTCTGACCGAATGAATGGGAATTGATTTTTCATCAGCTGAAACTCCTTTTGTCCAACCTTTATAGCCGTTATGACTATTTATTAAGTCCTCAGCTAACGTAATGGCAGTGCCGCTGGGCGCATCAAGTTTTGCAGTGTGGTGTGTTTCTAACATTGAAACTTTGTAATCGGAATATTGACTCATCTGCTTTGCCAATAATTTATTCAGAACAAAGAACAAATTTACCCCAATGGAAAAATTAGAGGCATAGATGAGAGATCCATTTTTTTCGTTACATGCTGAAACTAAATTAGGTAGTTCATCATACCACCCTGTTGTACCACAAACAACAGGAACTCCAGCATCAAAACAAGCTATTATATTATTAAAAGCCTGATTAGGTTGGGTAAATTCTATAGCAACGTCGGCCGATTTAAACAAATCACTTTGTAAATCATTTTTATTATCTGCATCAATGGTTAAAATAATTTCATGCTGTTGATTTTTAGCTAATTCAGCAATAGTTTTACCCATTTTCCCATATCCAATAAGTGCAATTTTCATTTTCATAATTTAAGATTCCAATAAATTTTTTAACTCCCTTATTTTAAGCATACATTCAATCGGAGTCATTGTATTAAGATCAAGGTTAAGAATGGCTTGTTTTAATTGCCCGGCCATGGGGTCAACCGTTTCAAAAATACTTAATTGAAGTGCCTCAGGTGCTCTCTTTGAAATAGTTTTTACTATTTCCGACGTTTTAGTTTTCCCTTCTAACCTTTTATTTTCTAGTTCACTCAAAATTTCTCCCGCTCTTTCAATAATTATTTTGGGCATTCCTGACATTCGAGCCACGTGAATACCAAAAGAATGTTCACTACCACCTTCTGTTAATTTTCTGAGAAAAATAATTTTTTTATCAACCTCTCTGGTGGCCACATGAAAATTATGAATTCTTGGAAATCGTTCCTCTAAGGCATTTAGTTCGTGATAATGCGTAGCAAACAAGGTTTTTGCCTTACAAAAACTATTTTCATGTAAAAATTCAGCAATCGACCAGGCAATGGAAATACCATCGTAGGTACTGGTACCGCGACCAATTTCATCGAGTAGGACCAAACTTCTGGATGAAATATTATTTAAAATACTCGATGTCTCATTCATTTCCACCATAAAAGTAGATTCCCCAGAAGAAATATTATCACTGGCACCAACACGGGTAAATATTTTATCTAAAATACCCAATTCCGCTGATTGTGCGGGTACAAATGAACCCATCTGAGCCATTAAACAAATCAGGGCAGTTTGTCTTAAAATAGCTGATTTACCAGCCATATTAGGACCTGTTATCATTAAAATCTGCTGAAAATCATTGTCCAAAAAAGTATCATTTGGGACATAAAACTCTCCTAAAGGCAGCTTTTGTTCAATTACCGGATGTCTACCTTGTTTAATATCAATATTATAAGACTGATTTACTTTAGGTCTGACATAATTAAACTTCTTTGCATTTTTAGAAAAAGATAGTAAGCAATCTACCTGTGCAGCAACCTGTGCATTAATCTGAACAGGTAATATATAGGCTTGAAGATCAATCACTAATTGACTGAACAAGTTATTTTCTATCTCCACGCATTTTTCCTCAGCCTGAAGTATTTTAGCTTCAAGAACTTTTAATTCTTCGGTAACAAATCGCTCCCCATTGGAAAGCGTCTGTTTTCTAATCCAGTCCGCAGGCGTCGAATCTTTGTGTTTATTAGTTACTTCCAAATAATAGCCAAATACTGAATTATAACCAATCTTTAAACTTTGAATACCAGATCTTTCAATTTCCTTCTGTTGGAGATTCAATAATAGTTCTTTACTATTATTAATAATAAACCGCCATTGATCCAGATCGGAGGAAAAACCACTCGCTATTACTCCACCTTTGTACATATTTACAGGTGGATCATCCACTATTTGTTTACTAATTCTATCCGCCAAAGAATCGCAGGGATTCAAAGATTCAGCAAATTGAATGAGTGTACCTATTTTTGAAGAGAAAAGTAAATCTTTTAACGGTTGAATGGCCGACAATGATTTTCTTAATTGATTTACCTCCCTGGGATTAATTTTACCCATAGGTACCCTGGAAATTAATCTTTCTATATCCCCTAATTTGATTAATAATCTGGAAATATCTTCGCCTACTTCCATATTTTCGTAAAACCAGGAAACGACAGTTAATCTTGCTTCAATTTCCGATTGATTTCGCAACGGCAAAACAACCCATTTTTTTAATAACCGAGAACCCATAGGAGAAACGGTATTATCTAAAACATCGAGAAGAGAAGTGCCAGATTCATGGGGAGAATAAATTAATTCCAGATTTCTTACTGTAAATCGATCCAGCCAGACATAATTTTCCGGTTGTATTCTATTAATGGTCGAAATATGTTTCAGATTTCTATTTTCGGTCGTCTCCAAATAATGAAGAATAGCTCCAGCTGCTACCTGACCTAAAGATAGATCTTCAATGCCAAAACCTTTTAAATTAAGTACATCAAAATGATTTAGCAACCTTTCTCTGCCATAATCATAGGTACAAATCCATTCATCGAGCCAGGTTAAATAAAAGGATCCTCCCCACTCCTTCTCAGCAAATGATTTTTTATCTTTTCCTACAATAATTTCGGAAGGATTAAGGCTTCTGATTAATTTATCGGCATTAGGAAAATCACCTTCAGATAATAAAAATTCACCCGTTGAAATATCCAGAAAAGCAATTCCAATTTCATCCTTTTTTGTGAAATGAATGGCAGCGAGAAAATTATTTTTTTTGGTATCCAACAAGGAGTGTTCCAAGGTAACCCCAGGAGTAATAATTTCAGTAACTCCCCTTTTTACAATCTTTTTCTGCGGATCCGGTTTTTCAAGTTGCTCACAAATAGCCACCCGATATCCACCTCTAACTAATCTCGGCAAGTAAACATCTAACGAATGATAGGGAAACCCAGCCAAGGGAACATCGCTTCCCCCATTATTTCTATTTGTTAGGACAATACCTAATACAGAAGCAGTTTTAATGGCGTCATCTCCAAAAGTTTCATAGAAATCACCTACCCTAAAAAGCAAAATAGCATCGGGATGCCTGGCCTTCACTTTAAAATATTGGGCCATTAGGGGAGTTTCCTTTGTATTTTCTGATTTCGCCATAAAAACAATTATTTTTCAAACTACAAAAATATCTTTAGGAATTGACAAAACCCAATTTAAGTTCAGACGTTTGTAATTATGATAATGTAAAGTATATTTGCAGAAATTATTTTTTATATATATTAATTTAGCTTTTATGGCGATTATGATAACAGATGAATGCATTAATTGCGGGGCATGTGAACCAGAATGCCCAAATAATGCTATTTATGAAGGTGGAATGGAATGGGCTATTTCTGATGGAACAACCCTTTCAGGTCAGTTTACCTTAGAAAATGGAGAAGTTATTTCTGCTTTAGATAAAAATACCCCCGTATCAGATGATTATTATTATATCGTATCTGATAAATGTACTGAGTGCGTTGGCTTTCATGAAGAACCCCAATGTGCGGCAGTCTGTCCTGTTGATTGTTGCGTTCCCGACCCAATCCATGAAGAATCAGAAGAAACCCTTTTGGCACGTAAAGAAAAATTGCACTTATAGGTTAAACTAACGTTCCAACTCTTATCTTTAGGATTAAAAAATGTCAGAAACATTATTTGATCTTTCAGGCAAGGTGGCCATTGTCACAGGTGCAAGCCGGGGTATAGGTGAATCCATAGCCGAAAAATTAGGATTAGCTGGTGCAAAAATAGTTATTTCAGGAAGAAAACAAGAAGCACTAATTCTTAGTTCCCAAAAATTAGTAGATTTAGGTATTGATTGTCAATATTTTGCCAGCAATAATGGCGTTGAAAGTGATAATCAAGCCTTGGTAGATTTTACGCTCCAAACCTTTGGAGCGGTAGATATCTTAGTGAATAATTCAGCATCAAATCCAGTTTTTGGACCTGTAGAACAAACAGAAAGCTGGGCCTTCGATAAAATTATGTCGGTTAATCTAAGAGGTCCTTTTGATTTGTCAAAAATGGTATTAACCAGTTTCAAAGAAAGAGGGGGCGGTGTAATTCTTAATATAAGCAGTATTGGAGGATTAAGACCCGAACCAGGATTAGGTATCTACAGCGTAAGTAAAGCTGCTTTGATATCATTATCAAAGGTTATGGCTAAAGAATGGGGACAATATAACGTCAGAGTTAATACAATATGTCCAGGACTCATTCAAACAAAATTCAGTGAGGCTTTATGGACAAATGATAAAATTATGAAAATGATGCTACACCAATTACCTCTGGCCAGAATTGGTTCACCAGAAGAGATAGCAGCATTGGCACTATATTTAGCATCACCAGCTTCATCTTACTCTACAGGGGCTGTTTTTACCGCTGACGGAGGCTACACAATTTAATGTATATGAAAAATCTATTGAAATATAGCCTATCTGCCATTACGGCCTTTCTTATTATTGTCATAGCCATTTATTGGAAAAATGATATTGATTTAAATGAGCTGAAAGATAAGTATGCTTACCCTTCTTCCTCTTTCATTTCTATAGATGGCATAAATGTGCATTATCGGGATGTGGGAAAAGGGGAAGCGATCCTATTGATACATGGAACAGGGGCATCTTTACATACCTGGGAAAAATGGATAGATATTTTATCACCAGGCTATCGGGTTATTTCATTTGATTTACCTGGTTTTGGACTTACCGGCCCCGATCCAAATCATAATTATCAAATTTCCAGATATACGGTGATTTTAGATAGTCTTATGGTTAAACTAAAGGTAGATTCATTTCATATTGCCGGTAATTCTTTGGGGGGTCTGGTTGCATGGCGTTATACCACTCAGTTTCCTCAAAAGATTTTAACCCTAAATCTGATAGATGCCGCAGGTTTGCCGCAACCTGGAAAAAAGCCGCCCTTTATTTTTCAACTGGCAAAACTTCCGGTTCTTTCAACCTTAATGCAGAAGGTAACGCCTAAAAGCATTATCAAAAATTCTATGCTGGATGTTTATAAAAATGACCAATTAGTTACTGAAAAATTGATTGACCGATATTTTGAATTGTCTCTAAAAGAGGGAAATAGAACAGCCTTTGTAAAAAGAATGAGTCAATTAAACGAAAAGTTAGATATCAATGATTTGAAAAGAATTACCGCACCCGTTCTTATACAATGGGGAAAAGATGACCGTTGGATTCCTTTAGCTAAAGGATATGAGTTCAAAAAAATAATCCCCAAGGCCGAATTAAAAATATATAATAGTGGTCATGTTCCGATGGAAGAAAATCCGATGGAAACGGTAGAGGACTATATGATATTTCTAAAGAAAAGTAAAGAGGATTAAATAATAACCCTCTTTACTCCCATAATTAAAGTTTATTCTGGTCTCTTGGAATAGAATCCGTTCTATTAGCAATTTCCCAGGCAGTATAATAAACTAATTGCGCTCTTTTTGCCATTAAAGGATAGTTAATTTTGTCAGGAGTATCCGTTGCCTGATGATAATCAGGGTGAACGCCATTAAAATAAAATATAATGGGCACTCCTTTTTCAGCAAAATTATAATGATCTGAACGATAATAAAAACGGTTAGGATCGTTGGGATCATTGTATGTGTAATCTAACTTTAGATTGGTATATTTTTTATTGGCAGTTTCACTAATTGGTCTTAATGCAGAACTTAATTTATCGTCACCGATAATATAAACATAGTTACTTGAATCAGCATCCTTTAGATAGGGATCACCAATTCTTCCAATCATATCAATATTGAGGTCACACACTGTCTTTTCCAAAGGAATAATTGGGTTATCAGCATAATAAGCGGATCCCCAAAGACCTTTCTCCTCACCAGAAACAAGCATAAAGGCCATACTTCTTCTGGGGCCTTTCCCCGCTTTTTTCGCTTCAGAAAAAGCTCTGGCCAGTGTCAAAATACTAACTGTCCCAGACCCGTCATCATCAGCACCGTAGAAAATTTTATCGGCAGATTTTCCAACATGGTCATAATGAGCAGTTAACATCACGACTTCGTCCTTTAAATCGGTACCTTCTATAAAACCAATCACATTGGTTGTTTCCTCCGTATTGGTTTGTTTTAAAAGATTAAAGGACATTTTAGTAGAAAATGAGTGTTTAAGCACGCCATTTCTCGCTTCTGCTAAAAGTTCCTCATACGATTTACCCGTAATTTCCTTTGCAACATTTCCTTTGATAGTAATTAAATTAGGAAGATTTACTTTTTTATAAAGATTCAAATAATGCCTTGGACCTCCACCTCTCATTTGAATAGAAAGATTTTGTTGAACCTGTAAAACGGCAATGGCGCCATATTGAGCGGCAATAGCTTGTTTATTTACAAAATTTCCACGTCCTGCACCTGGGTTAGGCGTTCCTGCCATGACCATTACAATTTTTCCCTTAACATCGAGCCCTTTATAATCGTTACGCGTAGAATCAGACATTCCATAACCAACAAAAACTACTTCTGACGCATGTAATTGAGCGGAATAATTATTAGGATTCATTTGAAAATCTTCGCCTGAAACATAATTTTGACTGTTTACAGAGAAAGAGGATGCCAAAATGGAGTCCAGATAAAGTGCATAAGGCATTTGATACTTACCATTGGCAATGGGTTGTAACCCCATGGCAATAAACTCAGATTCTAAATAAGCTGCTGCTTTTTTCAAGCCTGCAGAAGGGGTATTCCTACCCTCCATTTCCGGACCTGCAATAACATAAAGTTGTTTTTTTAATTCCGCTGCTGAAATAATGGTTGAAAAGTCCATCGCCGATTTATCTTTCTTTTGAGCCCATAAAAAACTCGTAGAAAATAAAATCGTCAGAACCAGTAATAATTGCTTCATAAAAATTTATTTGTAGTTAAAATTAAACAGATTTTACTTTAAGCACCGTAAATGCGCCTAAAATCATAAATACACCGGCGAATAATAGGGCATAAATAGCATTATTATTATAGGCATATTTAACAACTAAACCTCCAAATACGCCGTTCACAATTTGAGGTAAGGTGATAAAAAAATTAAATATCCCCATATAAATCCCCATTTTCCCCGCTGGAATTGATCCTGCTAATAAGGCGTAAGGCATAGCAAGTATAGAAGCCCAGGCTATTCCTACACCAATCATACAGTATATTAATTGGTCTGGTGAAGTACAAAAATAAATACCAATTAGCCCTATTCCACCTGCAATCAAAGAAAAAGCATGGGTCCATTGTTTTCCTATTTTAAGGGCAATAAAAGGGAGCAATAAGGCATAGAAAGTAGCGACCAGGTTATACATTCCAAAGGCTTTTCCTACCTCATCCCCTGCTTTGTTAAAAGCCAGGCTATGGGTGTCATCAATAGCTAATCCATATATATGATGGGCTACTGCTGGCGTGGTGAAAACCCACATACTAAATAAGGCAAACCAGCTAAAAAACTGAACTAATCCCAATTGCTTCATCGTTGAAGGCATTGCTTTAAAATCATGGAAAATATTAATTAAACCCTGTTTTTCTTCTTTTGCTTCCCCATGATACAGTTTATATTCCTCCGGTGGATATTCCTTTGCAAAAATTAAAGTAACTAATATGGCACCAAAAAACACCATAGCACCAATGTAAAAAGACCAGATAACATTAGGTGCTACTCCCCCATTTACCCCTTCTCTGCTAAATCCAAAATAATCAGCTAAAATAGAAGGTAAATAGGATCCGGCAACAGCTCCGACGCCTATCAAAAAGGTCTGAATACTAAATCCAAACGTATTCTGATCTACTCTTAAATTATCTGCAACAAGTGCTCTGAATGGCTCCATCGCAACATTAATACTGGCATCCATTATCATTAAAATACCTGCACCAATAAGTAAGGCTGACTTAATTGATAAGAAAATATCTGCATTAGGCAAAAAAATCAGGGCCAGACAAGATAAAATGGTACCTACTAAAAAAAATGGTTTTCGTCGACCCAATCTATTCCATGTCCTATCGCTGTAATAACCAACCAAGGGCTGAACTAACATGCCCGTTAAAGGCGCAACTAACCAAAACCAAGATAATTCATGGACATCTGCACCAAAATTTTGTAAAATTCTTGAAGCATTCCCATTTTGTAGAGCAAATCCAAATTGGATACCTAAAAATCCAAAACTCATGGAAAATATCTGCCAGAAATTCATTCTGGGTTTTTCTTTCAGTGCAGTACTCATAATTATTTTAATAAATCTAAATCAAATTGATGATAAAATTTGTTCCACAAGTTACAAATCTTACTCAATGAAATGTTCTAAATTTTAATATGAAAAAGAAAATTCCTGTCCATATTATTACTGGTTTTTTAGGATCTGGAAAAACGACCTTCTTAAATCATTTTTTAAAAAGTAAAAATAACGAACGTATCGTTGTTATTGAGAACGAAATTGGAAAAATTAATATCGATGGAGCTACTTTAGTTACCAATACAAATGATATTATCGAGCTGACAGCTGGCTGTATTTGTTGTTCTTTAAACGATGAACTTTTTGATGTGCTCGAAGAACTGTATGTAAAAAAAGACGTGATTGACAGAATCTTAATTGAAACAACTGGCATTGCAGATCCAGGAGCCATAGCATCTACTTTTCTTAATCATCCAGCAGTTATAAAAGATTTTGAACTGATAAATGTTATTGGCGTTATCGACGCTCTTTTTATTGAAATCTGGCTTTCCGAAACGGAAGAGGCCATCAGGCAAATTGCCGCTTCTGATATCTTGTTGCTTAATAAAACAGACCAAATATCAAATGAGGCTAAGAAAAATGAAATAACTGCCTTATTATCAAACATCAATCCTTTAGCAACCATTTTGTGTGGTGCATTTGGAGCTTTTCCTATTGCTGATATACTGGAAAGACATCATGAGCTACTTCCTGAAATTAAACTGAATAATGTATCGGGCGAGTTAAATAATATACACCAAAAAATAACTACTTATTCCTTTACGTTTAATGAGCCTTTTGTGTTGGCAAAGTTGAATTTTGAAATAAACAGATTACTATTCCTAAGTTATCACCAGATTTATAGGATTAAAGGAATCATTGCCATTGAAAAATATCCGGTAAAATTGCTGTTTCAAACAGTAAAAACACAAATAAATTATAGTGACGGTAAACTTTGGACAAATGATGAGCCTCGAATAAGTAAAATAGTCGTTATAGGCAAAAACATAAATAAAGATAGTATGCACAAATTCTTTCAGAAATGCCAGTCTGTATAAATATTATTCCGGCTTAAAAGGAGCGAATGAAATACCAAAGAATATAGTCCTTGGTCTGGAAGGTCCATAAATATAGCCCGCATCTCTTTGTACTCCTCTATCAAAATCCTTCTGATAAGCATTGAAAATATTTTGAATGCCCATTGATAAAGTTAAAGGCATCGTCTTATGGAGGTGCCATTCTTTGCTCATTTTAAAGTTTACCTCTAAAAATGACCTGGTATTAACCCATACAGGAAACTCATTATCGACATCAATTATGTGTTTTACCTGCATAGACCCCGTATAAACACTTGATAGTGAGAAGCTCCATTCATGAAATGGACGCCAGTCCATGCTTAAGAACCCATATACATTTGGGGTTCTTAAGAGTCGGTCGGTTGACACAACACTATCCTTATTACTTTCGGTAACAATACCAGGAGACCAGATTATTTCCCTTTCGTCATACAAAGCCCGTTGAACCGTAGCTCCCCCTTGAATAATCCATTTCCTGGTAATTGCTATATTGGACTCAAAATTTAATCCAAAAACCCTTGCTCCTGAACCATTTCTTTTTGTAACCACCCCAATACCATTTGGCAATTCAATCTGATCACTCAAAATAAACGGATCTGATAGTGTAATATGAAATCCATCCACAATAAAATTACCCTCAACGGAGCCTTTTCTCCAATTATAATCGAAAGAGGCGTTCCAGGAACGAGAAGTTTCTGTTTTTAAATCCTGATCGAGCTGGGTGAATAATGCGGCACCTCCTACGGTTTCAATATGCAAGTCTTCATTAAACGCTTGGGGTGCCCTGTAACCCTGTGAATAAGAAACTCTTAATTTTAAACTGCTATTTAGATTTTTTAACACACTAAAACGTGGTACGAAAGGTGCCATTCTTTTAATCTGGCTGAAATCATAATTATCCAACAAATAAATTCCATCAATGCTTAAAGGGTCTAAGCGACCTCCTGCAAGAAAAGTCCATGAATCTGCTGGCTTCCATTGTAACTGTGCATAGGTACCGAAAGTATTGACCGTTTGATTAATACTTCTGTTATACCCCGGCATTCTATCTGAAACCTTATTATGAACCCACTCATTTCCAGCGGTCAATGAAAATCCACCATCCAGCTCAGCTGAAATTTGCCAACCAGCAGCCAAAGCCATATCCTTTGATACACCATAAGCATTAATAGCCTGCAGCTGAGGCAAGCCTACATTACTTCCAGTCGTCAGAATACTTCCTCCAGAACCATAGTAACTACCCCTATTTGTTTGTTGCAATGAACTATATACTGAAATTTTTCTTGAATTATCTCTAGAATAATATTCATAAGAAATACCCCCACCGTTTATATCATGATTAAGCTGTTCTGCCAAAGAAGCCTGGTGAGGCTGTACATCAAAATCTCCGCCACCTCTTCTGAACTCTTTCATGAAAAGTAAATTCCAACTCAACCTACTTCTTTCCGACGGTTTCCAATAAGCATCAGCGCCCAGCGTAAGATTATTTAGTTTTGTCATTTCAGATAATCCATCTTCATTGGCGTCCCAGGGATTTCTTGACCTATTAAAACCAAAAAAAGTTATGCCTCTATCTAGCTGGTCTGAAACGAGAGAACCATTGACAGATAAAGATTTATCTGCATTT
>JAJTER010000114.1 GCA_021299835.1 Saprospiraceae bacterium
GGCTCAATAAACAATTCGAAAATATCTCTGGTACTTAGTTTTCTAAGATCACTTAAAGAAGGATAGCCAACAGAAGTAGCCAAATCTAATCCCTTTTTTTCTGCCTCGGCTAAAGGAATAGGAGAAAGCGTTGGGAAAATACCCGCACCACTTTCACCGATGGCCGCGGCTATTAAGGAAGACGAAAGTGGTGAGGTCATTTGCGCACTAACCGAAACAGACCCAGCAGATTCCCCTGCTATGGTCACCTTTGCAGGATCTCCACCAAAGGCTTCAATATTTTTTTGCACCCATTTTAAGGCGTGATGTTGATCTAATAAACCGTAATTTCCCGATCCACCATAACCACTTTCCTTACTTAATTCAGGATGGGATAAAAATCCAAAAACAGATAATCTATAATTTGCCGAAACAACAACGATACCTTGTTTTGCCATTTCGGCGCCGTCATATCTTGGTTCCGATGCGTCTCCAGCTATAAAGCCACCCCCATAAAAATAGACTAATACAGGTAAACCTTTCGTATCTCTATTGGCAGGCGTCCAGACATTCAGATAAAGACAATCCTCACTCATTCCCGCTGAACGGGAATACATATCACCAAAAACCTCCGCTTGAACAGGTCTTGGACCGAACTGCTTGGTTATCCTAACTCCAGTCCAACTATTTAGGGCTTGAGGTGCTTTCCATCTTAAATCACCAATGGGAGCCTGTGCAAAAGGGACACCCAGGTAGGTCTGCAATCCCGTTCTATTATCATAATTTCCTTCTATCATTCCTGATTCAATGTTCACTTGAACAGGGAAATTTGGATCGCTTTGTGCGTGCATAAAAAAACTACTAAATGTGAAAAGTAAGATCAAAAAATATTGGGATTTCATCTCTTTCTTTTTGTGTGAAATTGTTTTAAACCTTTACAAAATGAAATATAAGGCCAAAATTTCATAATTTAGATTAATTAATCATTGAAAATCATGAAAGCTACCTTTATGTTTCAAAAATCAGGGCCTATTTACCTGACCTTCTCTCTTATGATTTGGTTATTTACCTCCTGTCAAACAAATAGTTCCAGTGTTGATCTTGGAATTACCTGGAAGTTAGAAAAAAACTATAAGAAGGAGGGAATGGATAGGCATATCGTTCTATTTACCTTGGAAAATAAAGGTGAGAAGGATATAACGGGTAACCAATGGGCATTATACTGGAATCAAGCGCCAAGAAGTATCCTCTATAAGGATTCTTTGAAACCAGTGGATATCCGGTGGATTAATGGTGATTTTTACGAAATGAAACCTCTGACGGGCTTTAAGCTTGAAAAAGGTAAAAAAATGGATATTGCCATTGAGTTTGATGGCTTTGCGATTAAGGAAACCGACGCTCCCATGGGTTTATATATCGTGGACGAACAATCAAAAACCAAGGTAATAACATCGGTTACTATTGAACCATTTTTATCTGGCAATCAAATAAAGAGAGGTGAAAATGATGCTGAACCTGTCCCTTCAACCACCTATTTATATACAGAAGGGGAAAAATTAAGCAGGGTGTCCCCGAAAGATAAACTACCTCTCATACCATTGCCTGTGAAAATCCAATCTACAAAAGATAGTTTTTCAATTAAACCCAATTTGTCTGTCTTCTATTCATCAAAATTCCAAAAGGAATATGACTATCTAAAGAAAGTATGGCCAGGTAAACTGACTAAGGTGAGTAATGCCTCAGAAGCCAATATCCATTTACTAGATGATGCATCGATAGCTGGAAATGAGGCATATAAACTTAATATAAGCAAAGATAAAATTCTTATTTCCGCGTCGAAAAATGCAGGGCTTTTTTACGGTATTACCAGTTTATTAGCCTTGACAGATGAGGAAAATAACAAAATTGGGGGCTATGAACTGGAAGATAAACCTGCTTATCCTTACCGGGGAATACATATCGATGTTGCCAGAAATTTCCAATCTAAAGAAACACTATTCAGATTGTTGGATCAAATGGCAAACTATAAATTAAACAAATTACTTTTATATTTAACGGAGGATGAAGGCTGGAGAATTGAAATCAAGGCATTTCCTGAACTAACAAAAGTGGGTGCCAGGAGAGGTCATCCATTCAATAAAACAGATTATTTGCAGCCTGCTTATGGTTCAGGACCATCACCAGACGATAAAAATTCCTTTGGAAATGGGTATTATTCGCAAGATGATTTCAAGGAAATTCTACTTTATGCCGCCGAAAGACATATAGAAATTATACCCGAAGTAAATTTTCCAGGTCATGCGAGAGCAGCCATTATGGCCATGGAAAACAGGTATGAAAAATTCATGAAACAGGGAAATCAAAAGGAAGCCGAAAAATATCGACTCATTGATCCTGCTGACGTATCAAAATACCGATCTGCTCAATATTATACTGATAACATTGTTTGCGCCTGTCGTCCTTCTGTTATCGCATTTTATGAGGTTGTTTTAG
Source organism: Saprospiraceae bacterium (assembly GCA_021299835.1). Lineage (GTDB taxonomy): Bacteria > Bacteroidota > Bacteroidia > Chitinophagales > Saprospiraceae > BJGN01. The sequence goes on from JAJTER010000114.1 coordinate 2,473, forward strand.
ATGAATTTGTGCGCATGTATAAAGAGGCAGGTATTCCGCTTAATACCTTTCACTCAGGGGGTGATGAGGTACCAGCGGACGCCTGGAAAGGATCGCCAATGTGCAAAAAGTATATGTCGGAAAATCCTGGCATCATGAATACCAGAAATCTTCAGGCAGATTTATTTTCAAGATTATTACCACTTTTTGAAAAAAGAAATATTGAAGTGGGGGGCTGGGAAGAAATTGTTATGTTTTATAATCAGGAAAATAAACACACCATAAATACCTCATTTGCACAAAAAAAGGTCATTCCCTACATTTGGAATAATTTATGGGGGCAACAAGATTTAGGTTATAAAGTAGCTAACGCAGGATACAAAATAGTTCTTTGCCCTGTTACCAATACTTATTTCGATTTAGCGTATTCAAATGACCCAAGAGAACCTGGTTTATATTGGGCTGGCTTTGTTAATGAAAGAGACGCTTTTGCTATGTTACCCGAAAATCTTTTCTACTCCACCCGTCATGATGATATGGGAAATACGTTTGATGTTGAAAACGATTTCAACGGAATGGTTCGATTAAGTGAAGTGGGTAAATCTAATATTTTAGGTGTTCAGGGGCAACTTTGGAGCGAAACGATTAAAGGGGTAAAAATGCTTGAAACTTATTATATGCCAAAGCTTTTGGGATTAGCTCACAGAGCCTGGGTCGGTATGCCTGCATGGAGTAATTTGAAAAATGAGTCAGAAAGAGATGAGAAATTATCGACCGATTTTAATCAGTTTATTCATAGAGTAACTGAAAAGGAATTCAAAAGAATGGATAAAGGTAAACAACCCGTCCACTACAGAATACCTGCTCCCGGGATTTTACAAAAGGGAGATTCCCTGTTTTTGAACAGTGTTTATCCGGGCATGGATATTCGCTATACCCTGGATGGTTCAGAACCAAAAGCAAGCTCAGAAAAATATACCGGACCAATAAAAACAAAATCAAGGAAAATAAGGGCTAAAGTTTTCAATTCTGTTGGACGAAGTGGTTTTGAAAGCGAATACCTGTTAAAATCAAAAAACTATGATGAATACTGACAAACAAAGATACCTTGCGGTAGATGTCATGCGAGGTATTACCCTTATTGCTATGATCATTGTAAATGATCCTGGTTCGTGGGAACATGTTTTTCCTCCGCTCCTTCATGCGGAATGGAATGGTTTGACCCCAACAGATTATGTATATCCCTTTTTTCTTTTTATCGTAGGGGTTTCCATAGCGCTGGCTTATCAACCCAAATTAGATAATGGAGAGGCAAAAAAAGGGATGGTGTCGAAAATTTTCATTCGTACCCTTAAAATATTTGCGTTGGGCATCTTCTTATGGTTATTTCCTTCCTTTGATTTTACCGACATTAGATGGGCAGGTGTTTTACAACGTATTGCCCTCGTCTTTCTTGGAAGTGCCCTATTATTCCTTTATACAGACCATAAATTTCACCTGCGATTTGCCGCTGTTGCGCTCGTTGGTTATTGGATTTTAATGGCTTATGTTCCCGTTCCAGGGATAGGATTCCCAGATTTAGGTGGGCCGGAAAAAAACTGGGCACATTATATTGACAAGATGTTACTGCCGGGCAGAATGTGGCAAAAAACATGGGATCCGGAAGGCATCTTAAGTACCCTTCCCGCCATAGTCACAGGTGTTTTTGGTCTTATTGCAGGACATATCATTCTTCATCAACAGGAAATTAAACAAAAACTCCTTTCTTTGTTTTACATGGGTTTTATACTCATCGCTTTGGGAGATTTATGGCAATGGTTTTTCCCCATCAATAAAAATATCTGGAGCAGTTCATACACCTGTTTAATGGGAGGATTTGCTACGCTTTTTCTGGCATCGTTAATCTATCTTATAGATTTCAAAGGAAATACAAAATGGATTTATCCTACCAGAGTTTTTGGAACGAATGCCATCACAGCTTACGTTCTTTCCGGCGTGTTAACTGTTATTTTTTATAATGATGCCCTCATTACCAATGGCTTGAATGGTCAATTTATGGCTTTAGCCTCTTCAGTTGGCATAGCACTTCAATTATCCTCCTTTTTATATGCCCTTATTTACGTGGGAATTATCTATGTACCCCTGTATTTCCTATTTAAAAATAAAGTTTTCATTAAATTATAACAAAAATGTTGGAATACCAGGAAAAAGCGATTCAACAGTTAAACGATATTGTTTTAAATCAAGAAAATGCCATTATGCAGGCTGCTGAATATTTAGCAGCCTGTATAATTAACGATCATATTATTCACACTTTTGGCACCGGTCATTCCCACATGATTGGTTTGGAACTCTTTGTCAGAGCAGGAGGTTTAGCCAACGTAAATGCCATGTTAGACAGTATGGTGCTCACCTCCGAAGGTTCAAGAAGAAGTGCTGAAATAGAAAGAATTTCGGGTTTATCAAAAATTATTTATAATCAGCATAACATCTCACAAAATGATATAATGATCATCATTTCCAATTCAGGACGGAACGCCATGCCCGTAGAAATGGCTATGATAGCTAAAGAAATGGGTATTAAAACCATTGCCATCACTTCATTAGAACAATCAAAACAATACCCTTCAAGGCATCCCTCAGGAAAAAAACTATATGAAATAGCAGATTTAGTCTTAGATAACAGGGTTCCATCCGGAGATGGATTATTAAAAATAGGAGGAAACCTTACGGGAGCAGCCTCTACCCTATCTGGTGTTTTTCTGATTAATCTGGTGGCTACCGAAGCTATGAAGATAGCCGATGCAAAAGGGATAAAACTACCTATTTACCACAGTCAAAATATTGATGGATTCTCCAATGAAACTTTATATGAAAAATATACAGGCCGCATAAAACACCTGTAATCAACCTTTTGATGCTGCTTTATTTTTCACGGCAAACTGAAATAATATTTGCGCGGTAATGGAAAATATAAAGGCAGTTAAGATGATCAAATAAGCGACCGGTTTTTCTGTATGTAAAGAATACCTGAGCAATATGGTGGTGATAATAAAGCAAGCATTTCTAAATAATAGCTCAAAAGATGCCTTGTATAATAAAGAGAATATGAGTAAAAACACATCGGCAAATATCATGACATTGAAAAAGTCAGCGTAGAAAAAGGTATCGGGATGAGGTGTTTTAACGCCCGCATTCAACAGTTTGAAAATATCTGTGAACCAGTGACCTATGCTAAAGAAACTCATTCCCAGTAACAAAATCATCATGGTAAAGGCAACCATTTTTTTAACTTGAATGAATCTTTCTTTTTCAAATGAGGTCTCAGTGGATGAGTTACTGTGGTAAAAAAAGTAATAACTAATGGTTAATCCAAACATAGTCAAAGCCGCACCAAGATCTAAACCAATTTTTAAAAATAATGGATTGTTATATTCAATTTGAGCAAAAGGATCCACCTCGGCAATGTCATGAAAAAAACTTCTTAGGGTTATTAATGATATAATTTCAAACTGCTTTCCAACAAAGGCGGAGGTAGAGTTTGGTATAATGATGACCAGTAAAAAAACTTCATAAAATAGTAAAATACTGAACGGAGTATAAATTGCAGCTATGTAACTCTCCGTTTTACCAGAGGACAGATAGCTAAGTTGCTCAAAATTATTAATGGAAAATATATACAATAAATGAAATATAAAGCCAAGGATGGCAAAATACAAAGTAATTTTTTCAACTCTCCTTTCAGGATTTAGACGAAAAATACGATCATAAAAGTTAGTAAGAAGAGTTAGCATTTTAATTTAATTTTTCATAAACCACGATAAACATCTAATATTTCACCCGTTAAAGTCGTAAAACCTCTCATAGAACTAATCACTAAACACGAGTGAATTGGATAAATATAAACAATTTGACCCACTTTATATTTTAATAATTCATTTTCATTCATTTTAATTTTGCCATGTTCCTGAGACAATGAATAAACGAATGCATTTTCTATGGGTTTTCCCCAGCCCTCCTCTGTTTTTTCTGCAAGCAATCCATAAATCACCCCTTTGTCTTGCCATTTTAACGAGTCTTTTGACAAATGTACGGAGCCCCCATAAATGATAATTTCTCCTCTTTCTTTGTGTATTGACACAACAGGACAAGCGAGAACCACAGCAATTTGATTAAAATCACAAGAACCTATTTGAACCTGAGTAACATCATAACACACAAAATTTCCCGGTCTTAATTCATCCACTCCCTCAAAATCATCAGCTATGGAAGTAGTAGGAGTATCTCCATAGGAAATAATAAGATCTGGATAATCAGCGATATACCTGCTTTTAACTTGTAAAAAGCGATTTTTATTGATATGGTGTAAACTCAGCACCTCCTCCTTTCCTAAACAATCATAAGAATGTCCGCTATGGGTAATAAATCCCCCAAATGATAGGCAATCTGCGTTTTTAACTACCTCTAAAATACTATCAATAACCTGGTAATCATCATAATAAACACCAGTTCTATGATAACCCGTATCAATTTCTATATAAATGGTGAGAGGGAATTTGACCACATCGGCAAGGAGGGTAATAGTTTCCAGGGACTCAACCAAAAGATTCAGATTAATGCGTTGGGCAAGATGATTAATGAGCTCATCCTCCAAAATATTAGTGGGAAAGGCAACTAAAATATCATTCCATTCTTTTGAAAAATATTCTGCCATAGAAAGGGAAGACACGGCAATTTTTGAAACACCTACCTCTTTTAACCATTTTCCAACCGCTAATGATTGGTGTGTTTTAAAATGCGGTCTAAATGACATTTTTTTGTCGGCACATAATGAGGCCATACGCTGGATATTCGCTCTGCATTTTTCCTCATCAATAAGTAGTATTGGTTTATTAATATTCATCGATTCAAATTTACCTCTAAAAATGATGCTGCCTTAGCAAAATACTTTATTATATTTACTAAAACGATTAACCCTATGAAAAACTTTATTCTTTGTTTGTTTTATTTGACAAACCTAAGCTTTTTTGGATTAAAAGCGCAGGATATACCATTACCTGAGCACCCCCGCCCCGATTTTGAGAGAACGGATTGGGTAAATCTGAACGGTTCCTGGATATTTGGATTTGATTCCCTCGATACAGGCATCAAAGACCAGTGGTTTTCAAATTCAAAACATTTTCCACTAACCATAAAAGTGCCTTTCCCTTGGGGTTCGCCCTTGTCCGGCGTTCCTGACAAAGCAGATATTGGTTGGTATCAAAAAAACATTACGGTAAAACCTGATTGGAAAGACAAAAGGATTTTTATAACCGTGGGTGCCTCGGACTGGGAATCTAGTATTTGGATTGACAATCAACTTGTTGGAACGCATCAAGGAGGATATACCCCTTTTAGTTTCGAACTTACAAAATATATTCAACCAGGAAAAGAACATAGCATTACGATTAGAGTCGATGATAAAAGACGTTTATTTACCTTATATGGAAAACAAGGTTATGGAAATGCCCGTGGTATCTGGCAAACTATTTACCTCGATGCCCGTGGAAAAGATTATATAGATGCATTCAAATTCATACCCGATATTGATGTAAATAAAGTCAAAGTGGAGGTGGATCTTTCCGAGGTTTCCACGGAAGAAAGAAAGGTCAATGTTGACATTCAAACGCCAAATGGAGCTATTAATGGAGTACTTTCTGTAAAACCAGGATTTGCAAAAGGCACTCTTGACATAAATATACCTAATCCACGATTATGGGATTTAGAGGATCCTTATCTTTATATGGTGAATCTTTCTCACGCCGGGGACAAGGTGAACACCTATTTTGGCATGAGAAAAATAAGTGTAACTAACTTACCAAGAACAAATTACCCTTATATTTCTTTAAACAATAAACCTGTTTATCTTCAATTAACTTTAGACCAATCTTATCATCCTGACGGATTTTATACTTTCCCAACGGACGAATTCATGAAAAATGAAATTCAGATGACCAAAGATTTAGGTCTCAATGGACTTCGTACACATATAAAGATTGATGTTCCCAGAAAACTGTACTGGGCCGATAAATTAGGTCTGCTTGTGATGGCTGATTTACCAAATTCCTGGGGAGAACCCGATGCCGCCATGCAAAAAGAGTCTGAATATACCTTACGAAAAATGATTCAACGAGATTTCAATCACCCAGGTATCTTTAGCTGGATTGTGTTCAATGAATCCTGGGGGCTACAAACAAAAGTTCTTCAAAGTGAAACCAATAAAACAAGAAGTGTTTATTTGCCGACTACCCAAAATTGGGTAGCGTCCATGTATTATTTAGCAAAATCGCTGGATCCCACCAGACTGGTTGAGGATAATTCCATTTGTTGTGGTGCAGGACATACGGAAACCGATATTAATTCATGGCATGAATACATGGCAGGTTGGGAATGGGAAGCCAGACTTGCTTCCATTGATAAAGAAACTTATCCTGGCAGTGGC